>JBEKYF010000070.1:0-26621 GCA_049511255.1 Terriglobales bacterium
ATGCGCCAGCCGCTCGAAGACGGTACCGTCTGCATCGCACGGGCCGCCATGTCGCTGACCTTCCCCGCGCGCTTCATGCTCGCCGCCGCCATGAACCCCTGTCCCTGCGGATTTCACAACGACCGCACCCGCGAATGCCACTGCACACCGCCTATGATCCAGCGCTACATTTCTAAAATCTCGGGGCCACTGCTCGACCGCATCGACATCCACATTGATGTCCCGGCCGTGAACTACAAAGAAATGCGCAGCACCTCGGAGCCGGAAGGTTCAGCCAAAATCCTCGACCGCGTGATCCGCGCCCGTGACCTCCAACTGGCGCGTTTTTCCTCCGAACGCCAAAAACTTTACTGCAACGCCCAAATGCCGCCGCAGTCGATCCGCAAATTCTGCGAGCTCTCCGCCGATTGTGAGCGCCTGCTCGAACGCGCCATGGCCCAGCAAGGACTGAGCGCCCGCGCCCATGACCGCATCCTGAAAGTCGCACGCACGATTGCCGACCTCGACGCCATTCCGCAACTTGAACCGAAACATATTGCCGAGGCGATTCAATACAGAACGCTGGACCGCACGTTCTGGGCGTGAAGTTCTGTGGAGGGACGGGCATCCTTGCCCGTCCAGAGCTTTCCTTCCGTTGGAAAAAGATAATCACAGGTCAGCGGCGCGTGATACATAAAGAAGGAATACCGGAGGATTCCATGGGCGGTTGGGGAACAGGCAGCTTCGAAAACGAGGACGCGCAGCGTTTCCTGGGCCGGCTTCATTCCCTGGGAATTGATGATCTGAGACGGATACTGGCCCGTGCCGCCGACAAGGATGACTATCTCGAAGCGCCGGAGAGCGGCATCGCAGTCGCGGCCGCCGAAGTGGTTGCGGCGCTGGTCGTCGCTGCAAGGATTGTCGCTACAAAAGAGGCGCCGTCGCCCGCGGCACCGCGGGAAATCATGGATTGGACAAGTAAGAATTGGACGAGTAAGAACCAATCCCTTGTCCCATCCGATTTAGTTGACCTCGCCCGCCGCGCCGTGGAAAGGGTGCGAACCAACTCCGAACTCAAAGACTTGTGGCTCGAGGCGGAGGGGCTAAACGAGTGGAACGCGGCACTTCGCGAATTGACGGAAAGGCTCAGCGATTAAGGCTTCGCTACATTTTCTCCGTCCGCATGGATCATAACTTAGCAGGTTGCGGAAAAAGTATTTTCTGACCTAGTCTGACCGCAGCGCTGAAGCGCCGCGCCACCCCCAAAAAGCGCGGGATGGAGTTTTTCCGCGGCCTCTTAAAGCCGTCTCAGTCGGCCGCCGCCCCGCTAGTTGAATTGCCGCTGTTGTCCTTCTCCGCCTGCCGCAGACGCAGCGCACGGTTCGAGGGCAAGCCGGCATCGCGGATCTTGTAAAGCAGGGCGCGATAGCTGATGCCCAGTGTGCGGGCTGCCTGCTTGCGATTCCAATGGTGCTGTTGCAGCACCTTCAGGATGACCTTGCGCTCCAGTTCGCGCACGCATTGGCGCGTGAGCTTCTTCAGAGAAATCGGCCCGTCCAGTAAGATCTCGGGATTGAAAAGGTCTGGCTCGCGTGCCACCAGGTCGTTGGTGATCACTTCCTCATGGCCCAGGATCACATAGCGCTTGATCAGATTTTCCAGTTCGCGGATGTTTCCCGGCCAGTGATATTTCTGCAACACCCCCAGCACTTCATTCGACAGAGGCCGTGCCCGGCAGTTGAACTGGCGGTTGTAGTATTCGAGGAAGTAGCTGCACAAATCTTCAATGTCGCCCCGGCGTTCCCGCAGCGCCGGCATGTGCAGATTCACCACGTTGATGCGGTAGTAAAGATCCTGTCGGAAAGTCCCCGATTCGATCTCGGATTCCAGATTGCGGTTGGTCGCGCACACCACCCGTACCTCGACCTTCTTATCTTCCTGAGCGCCGATCCGGCAGAACTGCCCATCCTGCAAAAGTTGCAAAAGCTTCGATTGCAGCGACGGGTCAAGCTCGGAAATCTCGTCGAGAAACAATGTCCCTCGGTGGGCCATTTCCACCCGTCCAGGCTTCGACCCAACCGCGCCCGTAAAGGCTCCTCTTTCGTAGCCGAACAGTTCGCTTTCCAGCAGCGTCCCGGGAATCGCCGGGCAGTTTATCTTTACAAACGGCCCAGCTTCCCACGGAGACAGCCCATGGATGAGCCGGGCAATGATGTCTTTCCCGGTGCCGCTCTCGCCGGTAATAAGGACCGGAACGTTGGCGGCGGCTACTTTGCCCAGCCGCGAACGAACCGCCTGCATGACCTCAGAGTGGCCAAAAATTATGTTGTCAGGAGGAATCTCGCCCAGCGACTGCGCCAGAGGACTTACCGAAAGTGTCGTCATAAGACTGAATGCCCATGCGGTGAGTTCCACCCGCATGCACTAAAAGTGCACCCCAAGCACCAAACCGGAGAAGAGAACAGAAGGGCCTGGAAGCTCTCCGATAAATACTCAACTTATGAACGTCTTAGGGTGATGGTAGTCCGGGAGCGACAATATGCGACATGGCACCAAAGTGCCATTCTGGGAGAGACTAAGGAAGGTAAAAATAGTTCACACGGCAGAAACTGCTTTCCTCAAATGCTTACCGGAAACAGCCGCTGCATCGGTGCTTAGGAGGCGGGCGAACTTCAGACCCAGAAGATGGTAGTCATCGAGGTGCGCAACCCACACCGCCTTCGCTTGCATGATACGCGAAGAGGTTTTCAAAACGTTGGCGGGCCCGATTGGAGCGCTCGGAATTTCCAGTGAAACCAGTGCCGCTTTGGGCAAAGAACGGCGAACTGCCACTAAAGCTCCCCCAGGAGAGATATTAATGGCCGTGGCAAACTCCAGGGAATCCTTGCCGCTTCGGTCGCGAGTGCGGATAAAAACCGGAATGGCAAGCTGCAAGCGTGCCCACTTTCGTTCTTCCTTCTTCGATAAGCTACGAGGCACGTGTGTCGCACCACCGTTAAGGGGTATTAACCACCCTTGGGCCGCACCTCAAGGGCCAAACTTCGGAGAGGAATTGAACCTGCCTGGAATCACTCCAAATCTCGCCACCAACAGGGAGATTACAGAAGTAATCACATAGCCTTGGGATTTAATAATGACTACGGGTCATTCCAGAAAGTGCAACGTTTTTCGCTTCGGTGCCTGTTTAGGGCTGTTTCCAATTGACAGTCTGGGGTACCTGACATAAACTCAAACTACCCCCATGTTTTGACGGCAGTAGACTTTCCTCCCCCCATACTGGCGTGATTTGGCTCTCGTTATTTGGATCTCCATGGCTACAATGTCCGACAAAAGCCCAGCCGCTGCTCCCATTGGCACTAGTCCGAAAGATAGTTTGCCTCCAACCGCCACGGCTCGGTCTTCCGCGCCCAGTTCTGCGGACGATATCGCGCGCGAGCTCGAACAATTGCGCGATCGTTTCCGCAAGACCACGAACGCTTTGGCCTCTGCCGCCCACGACCTCAAGACGCCCTTGGCGATCCTCAACGGCTATATTCAACTGCTGCAGAGTCAGAAACTCGGACCGCTCAATGACCGCCAGCGCGAAGTCATGAGCGACATGTTTTCCAGTGGACAGCGTTTGCAGCACTTCATTCAGGATTTCCTGACCTACAGCGTGCTCGAAACCGGCGAACTGCGCATGCAGTTCGTGGAAGGTGACATGAACGCCTGCCTCTCCGAAGTTTGCCGGCTCTGGTCAGCCCGGTTTCAGGAGCGCGGTCTCGCACTGTATTTTCTGGCCAATGACAAACTGACGCCATTTGCATTCGATTCGCCCAAGATCCAGCGCGTGATTTCCAATCTTCTGGAGAACGCCTGCAAGTACACACCTCAGGGCGGCACCGTCTGGCTGCACGCCGAACCCCATATGTGGGAACGTCGCAGCATGAGCAAGTCCGCGGCCAATGGAGAGCGCCGCCGTCAAGCGACGACTGTGCCGAACGCTGTCAAAGTGAGCGTCGCCGATACCGGCCCGGGAATTCGGCCGGAGTTTCACCTGGAAATCTTCGATGATTTCTTCCGCCTGTCCGGCAGCGAATCGGCCGAGGGCATGGGCCTGGGACTTGCCATTGCCCGCCGCCTTCTGCAAGGCATGGGCGGTAAGATCTGGGTCGAAAGCGAACCGGGCGCAGGCTGCAAGTTTTCTTTTCTCGTTCCCATGAAACCAATTCCGAGCACTCCGCCACGAGGAACCCCACGAGGAACCCAATGAGCGAAGCCGCCAACATCCTGCTGGTGGATGACGAACCGGGAATGCTTCGCTATATCCGCACGCTGCTGGAAGTGGATGAGCACAAAGTTCAAACCGCCAGCACCGGCGAAGAAGCGGTCGAGCGCGTCCAGAAAGGACTGCAGCCCGACTTGGTGTTGCTCGATCTACTCATGCCCGGCATTAACGGGTTACAGACTCTCGAACAACTCCGCCACCTCCGGCCCGGATTGAAAGTCGTCATGCTCTCCTGCGTGAATGACACGCGCAAAGTCGTGCAGGCCATGCGCCTCGGCGCCATCGATTATCTCACCAAGCCGTTCCAGAAAGCCGAACTCGACGCGGTCATCGTACAGTGCGTCGGCACGGCCAAGGGTGAAAGCTACGCCGGCGACATCGAAGAACTTTGCGACGACGTGTTCTTTGTCGCTGCCAGCCCGGCGATGAAGAAAATTCGCTCGCAGGCCGCACTCGTCGCCAACGTTGAAATCCCGGTCCTCCTGCTCGGGGAAAGCGGCACCGGCAAGGAAGTGCTCGCCCGCCTGATCCACAAGCTTTCCCCGCGCGCCCACCGCACCTTCCTCAAGGTGAACTGTGCGGCGGTGCCCGCCGACCTGCTCGAAAGCGAACTGTTCGGGTACGAAGCGGGAGCCTTCACGGGCGCCACGCACGCCAAGCCCGGCAAGTTTGAACTCTGCAACAAAGGCACCATCCTGCTTGACGAAATCGGCGAAATGCCACCGCTGCTGCAGGCCAAGCTGCTGCACGTCCTCCAGGACCAGACGTTCTCCCGCCTCGGCGGCCGCACCGTGATTAAAGTCGACGTCCGCATCCTGGCCGCCACCAACATCAACATTCCCGAAGCCCTCGCCACCAAGCGTCTGCGTGAGGACCTCTATTACCGCCTGAACGCCTTCACCCTGTCCCTGCCTCCGCTGCGCGAGCGCAAGGAAGAAATCCCGATCCTGCTAAAGCATTTTATGTCGCGCATGTCAGATTCCTACGCGCGCCCTCCGTTGCCGCTTTCGGCCCCGTTGATGGAGGCGTGCCTGCGGCATTCCTGGCCGGGCAACCTGCGCGAACTGAGCAACTTCATCAAGCGCTACCTGGTTCTCGGAGACGAAACGCTGGCCGCATCCGAGCTGCAGCCCCGGCCCGATGGCGGGGGAGGACTCCACACCGATGCGGCCGGTAGAACCGCGGTCTCTGGTGCTGAGTCCGCCGGCGGCCTGAAGTCGCTGTCGCGCAACGCCAAAGATGAAGCGGAGGCGGAAGCTATAGCGCGTGCCTTGGAAGAGACGAACTGGAATCGCAAACAAGCAGCAGCGCTGCTGAAGATCAGCTACAAAGCTTTGCTCTATAAAATCCGCCAGTACGGCATCGCGCAAAGCCGCAGCACGCACCGGCTATCCGCTGGAGCATGAGAAGGAAAGCTGCGAGCTACGGGCTTCGAGCTAAGAGCTAACGGCTAAAAGCTAAGTGCTGTTCTTGGTGCGGATAAGAGGACTCGAACCTCCACGACCTTGCGGCCACTAGGACCTGAACCTAGCGCGTCTGCCAGTTCCGCCATATCCGCATAAAAAGAAAAAATCGGCAGGGGCCCTTTTTAAGGGCGACTACACTAATATCTACTGGCTGGCGTCTGGCTGTCAAACGAGCGCAAAGGTCATGAGCTTCACGCTCCGTTACTTGCAGGGCGCCAGGTCGCCGAAGATCATGGCAAATGCCTCGGACAAAATCCCCGCGGAACTGGCGAAGGAGCTTCGAACACTGGCGCATGATCTCAGCAATGCGCTCGAAACCATCGTGCAAGCCACCTACCTGATTTCGCAGGCGGGCCCGCCCGAGAACTTGCGCCGCTGGGTTGAACTGATCGATCAGGCCTCGCAGGAAGCGGTAAAAATCAATCTCAAGCTGCGCCAGATCTTGCGCGAGCAAAATTAGCTATCTCTTTACACGAATTGTCATCGCGAACGAAGTGAGGGATCTGTAGCTCGCCGCGAAGTGCGGATCCCCGACTTCGTTCGGGATGACAAGAGCTTGCGATTAGGAATTGAAGGGCGGAGTATCACCTAGCCCCAGGGCGCTAGCCCAGCTTCGCATCCATAGTAATCTTCGCGTTCAGCACCTTCGATACCGGGCAGCCCGCTTTTGCGTTTTGCGCTGCCGTGCTGAAGGCTTCTGCGCTCGCGCCGGGCACCTTCGCGACCACATCCAGGTGCACGGCCGTGATGGTCCAGCCTCCCTCGATGTTCTCCATGGTAAGCGTGGCGGCCGTGCTGATGCTCTCCGGAGTCAGCTTCGCGCCTCCCAGTTGCGCCGACAGCGCCATCGAAAAGCACGCCGCATGCGCCGCCGCAATCAGCTCTTCCGGATTCGTCCCCGGAGTATTTTCAAACCGCGTCGCAAAGGAATAAGGCGTATTCGAAAGCACGCCGCTGGCGGACGAAACCGTCCCTTTCCCGTCCTTAAGACCACCCTTCCAAACTGCACTCGCTTTCCGTTGCATACCAATCTCCTGATGTGAAGATTAAAACGAAGTCCCACGTTATTGTAGAAGCTCGAACAAGAAATCGCGTGCACTGCCCGCGCGCAGAGTCACACGAATTCGTCTCCCCGACCAATCAGCGACTGTTGCCAACCTCAGTAAAAATCAGAGCAGCTCAAATAGAAGCCGCATTGCTTACAAACCACCTTGCAGCGATGTCCGCGCAACTCGGTCGAGCAGTTGGGACAGATCGAGGACGCCTCCTTCTTCAGACTCGCAGAAACGAGATTGGCAGCCACGCCAGTCGCTGTCTCAACCGCCCTCGCCGCCGTCGTGGAACCGGACGAACTCCCAGTCGAACTCAGCGTCGAACTCATGTCCGGTGTTGTAGCACAGATCCAGTCGCGAGAAAAGCGCTCGAAAGCCGTGAGAGTTAAGAATCCCTTGGCGTTCCGTGCGAGTCCTTCACGCCCTCGGCGATAAGAATGTCGAGCGCAAGAATCGTGACCACACAAAGCGAGCCGCTACCAATCCCCCAAGGTCTTCTAGACAAACCCACGCCCGAGGTTCTACTGTGAAGTGACTGGGCGCGGTACCCAAGTGGTAAGGGAGAGGTCTGCAAAACCTTTATACGCCGGTTCGATTCCGGCCCGCGCCTCCAGTTTTTGGGGAGTTCTACAGCTTGCAACTAACGATGAAGGAATTGTCTGAATCCAGGCGCCGGTTTCTAAAAGGAGCGGGTCTAACGGCCGGAGCGGTTTTGCTCTCGTCCGGCAATGCCGTTGGTGAATTGGGCATGCCCGCGCCGAGCGGCCACTCTCCTGCTGCCTCGCCGGAGCCCAGTTCCGCCGACTACACGCTGCACATCAAAACGTCTGCTGTCGAGATCGCGCCCAACCGGATCATTTCGGCGGCTACATACAACGGGCAGTTCCCGGGGCCACTGCTTCGCTTTAAGGAAGGCCAGCAGGTCGCAGTAGACGTGTACAACGACACCGACACGCCAGAGCAACTGCATTGGCACGGTCAAATGATACCGGCCGACGTAGACGGAGCGTCCGAGGAAGGCACTCCGTTCATTCCTGCGCATGGCAAGCGGCGGATCGTGTTCACCCCAAGGCCAGCGGGCCTCCGCTTTTATCACACGCATAACCGCGCGGGGGCAAACCTGGCCGCTGGACAATACAGCGGCGAAGTTGGGCCCGTGTACATCGAGCCCAGGCATGAGCCGGGTAGATACGATCGCGAGGTATTTCTTGTGCTCAAGGAGTTTGAGCCAACTTTCAGCCGCGGTGGAGACATGCCCCTGGATTTCCTGCCGCCGACGAAAGTCAAGGCACTCGAAGAACAAGGCGAGTCTGCCATGAAAGCCTCGCTCGCCAAGGGGATGCCGCATGGCTATGAAGTCGGCTATGGGTCGTTCACGATCAACGGACGCATGCTCGGTCACGGGGAACCGATCCGCGTCAAGCGGGGCGAACGAGTCCTGTTTCACATTCTGAATGGAAGCGCGACCGAGATTCGCAGCCTTGCCTTGCCTGGCCATTCCTTCCAGGTCGTGGCGCTGGACGGAAATCCTGTGCCCAATCCGGTGACGGTGCCGGCGCTCTGGCTGGGCACTGCGGAGCGCGTTTCTGCCATCGTTGAAATGAAACACCCTGGTGTCTGGATCATGGGCGATCTATTGGATGACGATCGTCAACATGGCATGGGAATCGTCGTCGAATACGCGGGGTCTAAGGGCAAGAGACAATGGATTGCCCCGCTGCCCTATCGCTGGAACTACGGGCTCTTCGCCAAGCCCGGTACTACCGCCGAACCGCCCGACGAAAAGTTCGAGATGATCTTTGCGAAGGACAATGCCGCCGAAGAGGGCTTCAACCGATGGACGATCAACGGAGTGGCATATCCGATGAGCGGCCAGCCCATGCCTGCCTCGTTTCACTTGAAGCAAGGCAAGCGCTACCGAATCCGTATGCGCAACGCGAGCGACGATATCCATCCCATTCATCTTCATCGGCATAGCTTTGAACTCACGAGCTTGGCAGGGAGGCCCACATCCGGAATCCTGAAAGATGTGGTCATGCTGGGCGGCTATCAGGAGGCCGAAATCGACTTTATCGCCGACAACCCAGGACTGACACTATTCCACTGCCACCAGCAACTGCACATGGATTTCGGCTTCATGACACTATTCGACTACGTATGAACGCCAGAACATGAAGAGCTGCAATCTTCTCAAAAATTTCTCTACGGCTATCAGCAGTACGAGTCCGGCTAGACTTCGCGAAATGGCGCGGAGTGCACACGCCGCTGCCGCCGAACCGCCCCGGGTCAGTGGAATCCGACAGCCGTCATTGCGGCCCCGGCTTCAGGGTTCTTCATGAACGTGTTCCAGACGAAGCCGGTACGCTGGTTCTCCGCCATCAACATCATGATGCCCAAATCAATCCCGACCACATCCGTGTCATACCAGCCCGATAGCGGATTAAACGCGTCCACGAAGCTGTACCTCTGCCACGTCTTCGGGAATCCGCTCTGGATGCTGCGCAGCACCGCAATGCAGTCGGAGGAAAGAAACGGAATGGATCCGCCAGCGGCACAGGGAACGATGGAACCGTCAATTGGCCCCATCGCCGGTGGCCCGCCCCATACCACATAGCCGTTCACCGAGTCCGACGCTGTGATTCCCCACAGATTGTTCGAATAATCAGAAAATTGACTGGCGAGCGACAGACAGAACAGCTTGTGGGCCTGCGTGGCCGTGATGGAGTTGTTGAAGTAATTGGCGTAGGCGTCCTGCTTGTTGCGAAAGTCGAACCAGGCGTGGGAGTACTGGTGGATGAACAGGGGCGCGCTGGTATTCGTAATGTACGTCAAACCCTGGTAGGTCAGCGACGGGCGCGCGAATGCTTGCCATGTTCTCGCCGAGACCGGGTTCACCGTCGCGCCAATCGCCAACAGATACAACATCATCAACTCAGAATAGGGGTTCCAGCGCGCAGTCAGGAATCCGTTCTTCGGCATCCAGCCCATGGAGAACGTACTACCGCCGTTGAGCATCCACGGCCAGTTGACGCGCTGGTAGAGCTGCGTCGCCAGGTCTACGATCTGCTGGTCCTGAAAGTGTTGCCGGCAGGTGAGTACGCCGCACAGCAGCATTGCGGTGTCAATCGAAGAGACCTCGGAGTTGCGTGCCCTCTGCCCGGTATTCATATCCACGAAGTGGTAGAAGAAGCCGTTCTGGTTCGGCATCTGGTTGAGAAGGAAACTCAATGTCGCCTGGACGCGCGCGATGATGTTGGCGCTGGTCATGTAGCCGCGCTGGTCCGCGATGCACAGAGCGGTTAGACCAAAGCCTGTGGCCGAGATGCTTGAGAGCGTACGATTGTCGTTTCCAGCGGCGAAGGCACGGTCCTTGACTTGTCCCGTAGTCGAACTGGCCTGCTCCCAGAAGTAGAGGAAGATGGCACGCTCGATTTCATCCAGAAATTGGTCGTCGGACAACGGAGGTGGCCCGGAATTATTGCTGGTCTTGGACCTGCCACAGGACATGCTAATCATGGCCATGTTCAGCAAGGGAGATGCCAGCATCGTCTTGCCCAACCGCGCAAGCAACTCCCGGCGGCTTAGAGGTGTGGTTGGGGTAGGACAACTCATGAACATGACTCCAAAAGCAGCAGGATATTGCCTCGCGATTATAGCGTCACGGTCCGGCTAACACGTGGTCACGCAGTCTCCGGCAGATCTGTGAGTGAGGCTGTTCTTATTTCACCTCAATGACTGCCAGACCATCCGGAGCGAGGTCGAGAGTCAAGTCGCCACTGGTCAACTCGCGGATTTCAGCGGGAGGCAATTGCGCGGCTTGTTGCAGCGCCTTGAGCTGTTCCTGGGTCGGGTAGCGCGGCTGTCCCATCTTTTCATAGGCCGGATGCACGTCCCCGTGGTCGCGGTCAACGCGCGAGATATAAGCCCGGCGACTTCCGGCGAGATGTTCGAAGCGCAGATGAATTGTTTTTGACAGGCCAGTCTGGTCCGGAGGAACCTGGCTTGGAGGAACGAGGTTCCACGCCGCGACCACCAGCGAACCGTCTTTCTGGCGCGTCACCAGCACGGAGCGGGAGTCCACGGGAATTCGTTCGTCGCCCAGTTGGTGTAGCAGTTTGAACGCGTTGTAAGACGGTTTGGGAATACCGCCGGCCGCAATCAGGCCAAAACCGCCGTAGAACGGCTGCTTCACCACGCCCTGTTCTTCGAAGACATCGGAAAACGTCCAGTAGGACATCGCATCCACCAAGCCGTCGCACTGGCGGATGGTGTCGGCCAGCCACGGGCCCATGTAGGTCGAGTCGGTGACGGCGGGCTCATTGAAGTAACTGGCATTGTACTCGGTCCAGATCAGGGGCAGGTCGGGCATGGTGGACGACCGAATCTGATCGTGGACTTTTTGTACCGCGCGGCACACCATCTGGTCGCGCGGGATTTTCTCGTCAGTGCCAAAGACATCTTGTGCGCGGTCGTTGCCGTAAACGTGAGAGGAGACGAAATCCACGGGAACCTTGTTTTCGGCGCAGTGTCGAATGAAGGCATCCGCCCAGGCGGCCTGTGCGGTGGCGGGTCCACCCACGCGCAGGCGCGGGCTTACCTGCTTGAGGGAGCGCGCGGTGTGATCGTAAAGCTGCCAGTAGGTGGCCTGTTTCGGTTCGCCCGCCCAAAAATCAAGATTCGGTTCGTTCCAGACTTCAAAGTACCACTGCGCGACCTCGTCGATGCCGTAACGGTCCACGAGGTGCTTGGCGAACTGGGCGATGAGATCGTCCCACTTGTCCCAGTCTTTGGGTGGGGAGATGTTCTGCTTGTACCAAAAGGGATGCAGCACATCCCGCGCGGCCAGTTTCTTAGGCATGAAGCTCAGTTCGACGAACGGGCGCACACCGTTGGCCAGCAAGCCGTCATAGATCTGATCGACGTAGGAAAAGTTGTACAGAGGATGACCCTGGGCGTCCTCGTCGTAGATTCCGACCTCATCATGAAAGATGGCATGGAAGCGCACGTACTCGAAGCCGGTAATCTGCTTTACCTCGCGGAGATCGCGGCGGTAGCTCTCGCGCAACGTCAGGACGGCGCGGCCGGAACCAAACATTTCCTCCCAAAAGTGGGGAAAAGAATGAGCGGGGGCAGAAGCATCGACGATAACTACGCGGGAATCCTGCGGGTCGTTCGCCGTTTGCGCGGAAACTCGGGGCCTCGTCAACGCCAGCGACAGCACGGCGAGAAGGACAAATCGCGTCTTAATTCCCATTAGCGATGATCCTTGCGGCTGTAAAGCGCTGGACGGTGGATCGATGACCCACCGCCCAGAACTCCAGATGGGAAAGTCTAGAAGCTGAAGCGCGCCCCCAGCGAGAGGACGCGGGCAGCAAGAGCATTCGAAATCGTGCCGAAGTTATGGTTTCCAATATTGTTCGAGATGCTATTCGGGTTCAGGTTCAAATTGTTGAAGACGTTGAAGGCATCCATCCGAAGTTCAAACCTGGCGTTTTCGCCGAGTACCGGCATCTTCGGCAGGCCAAAGCCCTTGGAGATCGTCAAGTCCACATCCTTATATCCCGGCAGGGTGAGATAGTTGCGCGCAACACCAGGGGATTGCGGAAGCGAGGTCCCGGCGCAGGTTGGGTTGCAGCTGTAAGGAGTATAGGTTGGCGTCGAGAAATATGCCGCACCCCCGAGAGGAAAGTTTGCGCTGGGACCCGCTGCGGTTTGTTCGAAGTCTTTATTGCTGGTGCCCATGCCGGCGCCGCCCAGGTAGGCGGCAGGAAGCAGATTGTAAGAACCGCAGTTTGCACAATAGAGGCTTCCGTGCTGAGTGCTTACAAACTGAGTCCAGGGAAATCCGGAGTGCCAATTCCAGATGCCGCTGAGCGACCAGCCGCCGACAATCCTTTCCATCCAGCTGTTACTGCTTCCGCGGAAGAATACCGGCTGCCACATGCCAAACAGCTTGAAGGCGTTGGTGACGTTATAGTCAGAGCGTCCGTAGTCGAGGCTGAGATCGTATGGGTAGGGCTGCTCGGAGTAAGGCGCGGAGCTTGTATCCATGCTCCTGGACCAGGTGTATTGAGCCTCGGCCATGAACTGGTGGGAGAACTGATGCTTCACGTCCGCAAGCAAAGCATTGTAGTTGCCGCGGCCGTTAGAGTTATAGAAATCCCCGCCATTGATTTGCGGATTCTGGGCGTAGCCCAGGGTCGCAGGGACGGCAAGCGGGTTCTCGTTGAAGAAGATGTCCCGCGACAAGCTGCCCTGATATCCCACGCTCATTATGTACTGGTGACCCAGATCGTATTGCATGTCGAACGAGTAGTGGTGGGTACGCGCGGTGGGAAGGGTATGGGGGAAAAGGTCTACACCAACCGAGCCGGTGGTGGGCAGACCGTTCGTGCCAAAACTCTGGACAAAGTTGGGGTTCGACGGATACCCAACGATGCTGTGTGGGTTCGTTGAAATTCCATACTCAACGCCGAGATTATTCGGTGAAGTCGGCGATGAGAGCCCCAGGTATTCCCCAATATCTAATCCGGGATTGCCGGCGATATTGGCGGAGATCGCGATTTCCTCCTGGTTGTAGTTGAGGCCGTAACCGCCGCGGAACACGAGCCTGTTGTTGAATTTAGTGGGACTCCAAGCAAAGCCGATTTCGGGGCCGAAGTTATTTTTCTGCGCGTTCCAGGAATCGCCCTTACTAACGGTCAAGAGTGTCAAGTAATCTGATCCCGGGCCTGGATTAGCTACATACATGTTGTCCTGCTTGGAGGAGAGTGGACCGAAGTAGGACCAGCGCAGGCCGAGGTTGACAGTTAGATTCGGTCGGACTTTCCAATCATCCTGGACAAAGAAACCCATGATGTTTTCGCGTTGGTCCTGTCGCTGCGTTGTAGGCAGTCCGGTATGAGGATCGGCGGTGAGATAGCCTTCGCGTTGAGGCGCATCGTTGAGGAAATCCCAGAGATTAAAGAACCCGTAGCTGGGCACGCCACACGGGACACAGGCGTCCAGGTAAAAAAGGCGCGTGGCTTCACCGCCAAATTTGACGGTGTGTCTTCCAAAGATTTTGGTGGCGACGTCCTTGTAGCTGTATGTCCACTGGTCCAGTTCGCTGCCGACGTTCCCTCCAAAATTACCAATAGTGATGCTGCCGATGGTACCGATGCCATCGGAGGGAAGTCCGACCGGAGTTTGCGGGTTGGTCTTGATTTCATTCCATCGCCATCCCGCAGCATTGGCACGAAGTTCGTTGAGAAGGCTCGGCGAGAAGGTGTGGTTCCAGATGAGGGAAAACGCGTCATTGACTTGTTGATGATGGAAGATGTCGTAGGCGCGGTTGCCGTTGTAGTCATCAGTCGACTGGGGAACCCAGTAAATGGCAAAGCCGATGCGGTCTTTGCTGGTGACATCCGCATCAAGGCGGCCGTTGTACTGTCGGGCGGAGTGAGTGGTCGGATTCGAAGTTATGTACTCCGCAATGTCAGCTGTGGTGCCCAGGTTCTCAGGGCCGCCACTGCCATCCCCGCCAGTGCCGGGGTTTGAAGGCTTGGTCCAGCCGGGGTCCATACCGCCGCTGGGGTAGGCCGTGGTCCCTCCGATTTGGCCCGTCGGAAAGAGCGTAGTATTCAACGGTGTGCCGATATTCAGCCCCCCCGCAACCTCTATGCAGTTTGTGCCCGAGACCAGACCAGCGGTGCCGCAGGTCACATTAGGAACGAGGCCTTTGTTGACAACGCCATTGCCGGGGAAACTGAGATAAGTTGCCGCGATGCTTCCGGCGGGCGCCAGGGCGTCGAAAGCCGCGGTATCGTACCAGCCGGTGCCTATGATGTCGGAGTTGGCTGTGGGCACCGCCTCATAATTGAAGAAGAAGAAGATCTTATTCTTCCAGATCGGACCGCCGACGCTGCCGCCAAACTGATTGCCCTTATTATTGTCTCTCAACGATTTGGTACCCACGCCAAAGTACGGTTGATAGGCGTTCAGGTTCGGTTGGTGAGTGGTGAAGAATAGACTGCCGTGGAAGTTATTGGTGCCACTCTTGGAAGTGATTTGAACCTGGGCGCCGGTGAAGCGACCATCCTCAGCGTCATAGCTATTGGTGACTATCTTCACGCTGTCAACGGAATCTTCAGACGGCGTGATGACCGTAGCACCGCCCCAGACGGCGCTGGTGGTGCTGATACCGTCAATTGCAACACCGGTGTTCTGAGCCTGGTTGCCATTGGAATAACCCTGGACAAGGTTTTCGGTGTCGAAGATTCCGGTCGCGCCACCGGACGGCGTGGGGCCACTCTGGGTGCCGGGAAGGTTGAGGTAGGCGCCGCCTCCTCCGGCTTGCGAACCATCGGCGAACATGCCCGGAGCCAGTTGCGTGAGTTTCGTGACATCGCGCCCGAAGGACGGCATGTGCTGAACCTCATTGTCAGAGACAACCCCGTTGATGGAAGCGGTTTCGGTATCCATTAATGGCGCCAACGAAGCATCGACGTTGACGATCGTCGCTTGGGCTCCGATGACAAGCTGCACGTTGAGAGCGTTGGCCTGATCGGGAATCAGGTCGATATGGTCGATGACTTTCTTTTCGAAGCCCGTCCTTTCCACTTCCAAGCGGAAAGTTGCGGCAGCCGGCAGCGCATTGAAGTTGAACACACCGTCATCATTGCTGACCCTGACCTGCTTCTCGCCGGTTGCGGGATTCGTCAGCGTGAGGTTGGCGCCTGGAATCACTGCGCCTGTGGGATCGGTCACCACGCCCTGAATGGAAGTTCGATACTGGGCCAAGGCGGATGAGGTCAGGAAGAAAAGAATCGTCGAGAGCAGGAGAGCACGGACAGGAGTCGAGTGGAACATGACTTGCCTCCAAGGCACGGAAGTCGCGCTGCTTTTTTAAAGCGATCCACATGAAGCCGCAAACCGGTCTTGGCCATGCCTCTCGGCGCCAAAACTGGCTTGCCAACTAAATCATAACTAAATCGCTTTAGTTGTCCAGAGCGGTATAGCATGGTGTCCAGGGCCTGTCAAGCGCCAAAGGAATGCGACCGGAATTTTCGATGGTTGCCTCTCGCCCGCGCTTGTGGGAGACTGCACATGGCGATGCGCAAGCAGAAAAAGACCGGAACACCCGCCGCCCGCCACCCAGGACAGAAAGTCAGCTTGAAGTTCCTCGCCGATCACCTCGGCCTTTCCCCGGCTACACTGTCGCTGGTGATGAACCGCTCGGCGGTGGCCGACTCCATTCCTAAGGCGACTCAGGATCAGATTTTCGCCGCGGCGCGCAAGTTCAACTATCGCCCTAACTTCCTGGCCCGCTCCTTGCGCACCCAGCGCACCTTCACCATCGGCGTGATCGTGCCGGAAGTAAGCGAGGGCTACGAGACCCTGGTGCTGAGCGGCATCGAAGAGCACCTGTTGAGGGAAGGCTATTTTTATTTTGTGGCCAGCCATCACCACCGGCCCGATTTGATCGACGAGTACCCCAAGCTGCTGCTGGCGCGATCGGTTGAGGGATTCATCGCCGTGGATACTCCCTGGCACCACGATTTATCCATCCCTGTGGTTACCGTTTCCGGACATAACGAAGTCAACAAGGTGACCAACATCCTGCTCGATCACAGCCGTGCCGCCGAACTGGCATTGGAACACCTGTTCAAGCTAGGACACCGCCGCGTAGCCTTTATCAAAGGTCAAGAGTTCAGTTCGGATACGGAAGCACGCTGGAACGCGATTGTTCAGGCGGCAACCAAGCTTGGCCTCACGATTCATGCGAAACTGACAACCCAGTTGCAGGGAAATGTACCCTCTCCCGATCTGGGTTATCAGGTCACTCGCCGCCTGCTGGCGAGACACGAACCCTTCTCAGCAATATTTGCGTTCAATGACATTTCCGCGATTGGCGCAATTCGCGCCCTACGGGAAAAGGACTTGCGGGTGCCGGAAGACGTCTCCGTCGTCGGCTTCGACGACATCCAGAGCGCCGCGTTCCAAAACCCCGGGCTCACCACCGTGCGGCAACCCCTGCGCAAGATGGGAAAGATTGCCGCCGAGACCGTTCTGCGGCACATCGCTCGTGACGGCACCGACCATCCCAAGCAGATCACCGTCGAGCCCGAGTTGGTGGTTCGCGAATCTACCTGTAAGGCAGGGCGAGCAAGCGTTGCAAAATTCGATCCCCGCTAGGACTGTTAAAACTTGCCGAAATCGCAGATGATATCTATTTCAGGAATGCAACTGCGTTTACGGTGGGGTGGGAGTCCTGCATGAGATGGGCGCTGATTGTGCTTGCCGTCGTCGGTATCGTCGTTTCTTCACTCGCCTTGCGCGAGCATTACCGCACCGACACTTCACCTTGCAGCATCAATGAACGCTGGGACTGCGGCATCGTAAATCACAGTCCGTACGCGATGCTGTTCAGAGTTCCCGTGGCCGCGATTGGCATCGCCGGATATCTGCTCCTCGGCGTGCTCGCCTTCAGAAAAGCATACCCGTGGATGCTGCCGCTGGTGACGGTGGCCTTCGCATTTGCAGTCCACCTGGCGGATGTCGAATCCATGGTGCTGGGCGTCTGGTGCATCTACTGCGTCATATCGCTGGGTGTGATTACTCTGATGACCGTGCTGGCGATCGGCAAAGTCATCGCAGATTCGATGCAGCAGGCGCGATAGGCCTCAACCACCCGCGCCCAGCTTCCACGCTATCTGCCGCACCATTCCCAACAGTACCTCGGCGTCATTGGCGTTCAACTCCATGCGCCGGACCAGGCGCCGCAACTTTTCTTCAGCTGCCGCTGTTCGCGGCTTCACGTACCCGCTGGCGCGCAGAACCTCAAGCAGCACCTGCGTCAGCCGCTCCAGCTCTCCCGACGTGGCGGAAGTCTTCTCTTTTTTCGCCGGCATGGCTTTTGCCGGCGCTGTCTTCTGTCCTCGCACCAGTTCGTACAGGCAGACTGCCACGGCCTGCCCTAGATTCATCGAACCGTGCTCTTCTCGCGTCGGAATCCGCATCACCCAATGGCAGTGGCTCAGTTCCCGATTCGAGAGCCCGTATCTTTCCGAGCCAAACAGCAATGCCACGCGCGCCGTCTTCAGTTGCCGTTTGATCGCTCGTGCGCCGTCCTCCAGTCGCTGCAACCGATGCTGCAAATCTCGCCGGGCCCCGGCCACGGTCGTGCCGACCACCAACTTGCAGTCTGCGACCGCCTCGGCCACGCTCTCTAACTGTTCCGCCTTCGCCAGTAATCCCGACGCGCCCACCGCCGACCGCGCCTCCCGAAACGCCACCTCGTAGGGATTTACCACCCGCAATAGACGAACTCCAAAATTGCTCATGGCCCGCGCCGCCGCCCCAATATTCAGCGGATTCCGCGTTGCCACGAGCACCACGCAGAGATTATCGAGATCGCCAGTCATAATTGCAAAACCCAGATTCCAAAACCCAGATTCCAAAACCGTGATTCCCAAGCAGCCATTCTACGGCGCTCTGCGCCCGCATCCACACTCGGGGCAACTCCTGCGACTTCCGCCCTTGCGGAGCATCCAATCAACAGTGCTAGGATAGAGATTCCGCCCCAAGCGGACCAAACGGTCCACCCTGGCGGGGAACTGGCAGCTAACTGAGAACTCTGGAGGATGAATGGCAAGCAGCACCATTGTCGAAGTCACCGA
This sequence comes from Terriglobales bacterium, assembly GCA_049511255.1. Classification (GTDB taxonomy): domain Bacteria; phylum Acidobacteriota; class Terriglobia; order Terriglobales; family Acidobacteriaceae; genus Acidiflorens. The sequence goes on from JBEKYF010000070.1 coordinate 18,425, forward strand.
CGCTAATTTCGATTCCGATGTATTGAAGTCCGATAAGCCCGTGCTGATCGATTTCTGGGCCGCATGGTGTGGTCCCTGCCGCGCGATCGCTCCGATTGTCGAAGAACTCGCCGGCGAATATCAGGGCAAAGTCAAGGTTGGCAAAATGGACGTCGACCGCAATGCCGCCACGCCCATGCGCTACAAAGTCACCGGCATTCCTACCCTGCTCTTCTTCAAGAACGGACAGGTCGTAGAACAACTCGTCGGCTACCGCTCCAAAGACGACATTCAGAAAGCCCTGGATCGTCACGTAGGCTAAGATCGCCAAGCAGGCTAAGCCGTCAGCGATCAACTCTCAAACTCGCAAGGCCCGGGCGCACACCCGGGCCTTTCGCCGCCAAAGTAAGAGCGGATTTCTATTCACTGACTGCTGACCACTATCCACTGCTTCAGTACTTTCGCAACACGCCAATCACCCGTCCCTGAATTTCTACCGACGCCGCAGGCACAATGATCGGCTTCATCGCGGCGTTCGAAGGCTGCAGACGAATGTTGTCTCCCTCACGAAAGAACCGTTTCAGCGTTGCGTCCGCCGACTCAAGCAGCGCCACCACAATATCCCCGTTGTGCGCCGTTTTCGTCTTCTCGACCAGCACGTAGTCGCCATCGAGAATCGCTTCGTCCTGCATGGATTCGCCGCGCACTTCGAGCACGAACACTTCCTTCGAGCGCACAAATACCAGCGGCAGCACTACCGCCGTGTTCACCGCCATCGACTGCTTCAACTTTCCCTTTGGCGGCAGTAGATCAATCGAGCGGCTGCGGTTATAGTCCCGCGTCAGCAGCCCTTTTTTCTCCAGATTGGTGACGTGCTTGTGCACTGTGGCCAAAGAACTCAGCCCCATGCCCTCCTTGATTTCTTCAAACGAAGGGCAGTATTGCTTCTCCGCCACAAAGCGCGAAATGAAGTCATACAACTCGCGTTGACGCCGAGTGATCGCCATGCGTGCAGCATAGGCGAATGTAAGGCGAATGTCAAGAATCCGTGTCGAGTCCTGCTAAATCTAACCCAAGGGGAGGCCGTCGGCTGGACGCGGAGCCGGCTAGTAAAGCCGCTCCTGCCGTCTGAGGTTGCCGAACGTTCCCACGTTCGCCAGCGTAAACGAGAAACGATATTGATTTTCGTTACGCACCGATCCCAGCGCAAAGCGCCTGTATTCCAGGCTCAGGCCGCAACAGTCCCAGGTGTAACTCGTCTGTGCCGTCGCATACTGCAGCGACCCAAGATTCGCGTCAAAGCCGAAGCTGCTGGCGGCGCTCAAGCCACGCTTGTTGAGTTGACCGTAGCCAAACAACACCCGAAACTGGTGGAACTCGTTGGGCGGCGGCGTTCCCGTGGTTCCCGTCGTCGCCGTCGGAGTGTCGATCACGCGCAGGAAGGCATCGCCTCCCCCAATGGTAAATGGGCCGTAGTGGTAGTTCACCAGCGCCAGGCTGGAATCGATTTGGCCGGTCTTGAGGTCGTAATCCAAGTCCCACTCGGTGTTGGTGCGCGGGCTGGTTTCGATGCGCAAGCGGGAAATGATGGGAGCGAAGCGCTGCACTTGATCCAGAAACGCGATGCCGGTGAAATCCGCGGTCGTCGTAAACACGTTCCGCTGCCCTGCAACCAGCGCGTTTCCAAACGTAGGATCGAAAAAATACTTCTGTCCGATCTCCCAACTCAAGATTTCCCGCGGGCCAGAGGCGCACGGTTGAGCATCTGGACTCGGAGGCGCTTCCCACGGAACCGCGCCGACTTGCGGGACACCGCCGATGATCAGCGTGCTCATGCCCTGCACATCGCAATCCTTGACTCTCGGATCCAGGTGCTTGGCGTAAAGACGATTCACCAGCGAGTATTCGACTTCATTGGTGTTGGTCAGTACATCGGTGGCATCGAAACGCAGAATGTCGGCGAAGTTATTTATGCCGGTTACGTAGTCGTAGCGCATGCGCGGCTCAATCACGTGCTTCCATTTGCGTCCGAGCCAGGGACGATCGAAGACCCGCGACAATGCCGGTGGGCGCAACTCGAACGAAGCCTCCAGCGATTTTCGGTTCAGAATGTCGTCGTCAGCTCTGCCCGTCGCCGCAGCCAATGCCGGGTTGAACTCCTGCGTGTAGAACGTGTCCCGCAACGTAAGCGCGGGACGGAACGACCATCCCCGCCATTGCACCGGCATCGTAAGCGACGGCGCCAGATCGAATCTTCCTACCAGCGGAGCGGTGCGGAACCCAAGCTCGCGCCGCTGCAAGCCCTCCGCCGCGCTCTCGAACGACCAGTACAGCGGCGTATTTCCCAACTGCCGCTCCTCACCCGAGAGAAAGAAACTGGGCGTATGCAGAATCCGGACCAGCTCCGTCTGCGTAAGCGTGAGGCAAGTAACCTCCGTTGCCGGATTGCAAACTTCGAAGTTCTGGTAGCGCTCCGTCAGGGCATTGAAATGAAATCCGTTGGTCGTATTGGAGAGAAAAATCTGCGACCTCACTTCCGAATCGATCGCCTGGGTGTACACATCGGTGAAGGCAATGCGGAAGACGAACGAACTCAAATAATCGACATTCGCGACGCCGCGGAAGTCCCCGAAAGGACGCTCGGCCATAAAACGCGCATCCTCGCCGCCTTGATTCTGGCGTGGATTGCCGATGCCGCGATCTGCGATTCCCACGTAGTTGAAGTACAGATAGGAGCTGTCGCTCGGACGAGCGCGGAATTCTCCGCGTTGGAACCAGCCGCGTTTGGAATAGTATTCGGCGGCCACAGTGGCGTCCATGCTGCGATTGAAGACCCAGTACAGAGATTCGCCGGCAATATATCCCTTGGTGGATGAGTTGCCGAAGCTCGGAATCAGCAGCCCGCTCTGCCGCTCTTTCTGAACTGGATACGTGACAAATGGAAAATAGAACACCGGCATGCCCATCAGCCGAAAGTCGCTGTGGTAGATTTTGGCGGTGCTGTCCACATCCACCGAAATGCGCCTCGCGTTGAATAGCCACTTCGGATGCGGCAACTCGCAGGTCGTAACCGTGCCCTGCCGCACCAGGTAGTGGTCGGGCCCGTGTTTCTCCACAATTTTTCCGGTAAAGGCGAATGGATTGGAGGTGGTAAGCACGTAGCGAGACTTCCGCATCCGAAATCCCACCGTTCCGATCACGCTATAGAACGTTCCCGTTTCCGTGCGGATATTGTAAGTGCCATGACTGGCTTCGATGTGCTCGTCGTAAGGGCCGCCGTCCAACACGACGTGGCCCTCTGGTTCGCTATCCCCCGTGTCCGCGTGGTAGGTGGCTTGATCCGCGTGCAGGATGTAGGTGCGGTAGCGAATTTCCACCTCGCCTCGCAGGTGGTAGATGGATCCGTCCTTCTCCTGTTGCAGCGCCCGCATCGTAACCTCTTCTTCCGTCTGGCGGGCAGGGGCTGTCGGTAGAGCTGGGGCCATAGCAGAGGTGCTCGCAGGAGCAGAGACCGTCGCGGCGGCGGGGGGCAGCGTCTGGCTGGTTACTATCCCGGAGGCGAGAAGCAGATGACAGACCAATGCGGCCGTGATAAAGATTCGAGAGCGGATGATCATTAATGGATGACCATTAGCGGGTGATCTGCCAGCGCGCGTGCGCTCCGCCAGCCGGTCTGCCAACGGGAACCAACTGACCTTAGCACGCGAGCGGCAGGCGAAGCAAAGCTGCGCGTTGTTGTGGTCTCCGGCATTCGTGCTTGCCTGGCTCTGGCTACTGGCATTCTTCGACGACTTGACTTACGACCACCGGATTGATGAAGGCCGGACCGATGACGACTGGATTGACGAACTGTCCGACCGGCGGGGATCCCGCCATGCAAGCGCACCTCTGCGCCACCGCTGCCGTCGAGCGAGCGCTTAACACCGCCGCCCCTGAAACTGCGGCCTCGGAACCGAGCGTTGAATCGAACTCTGATTCCTGGCGCGTCGAGGTGGCCGCTCGCCTCGAACGCTATCGCACGCGGCGCAAGCCCCGGACTCCGCGCTATCCCTCACTGCTCCTGCCTTTTGATGCGCCCGAGAGCTGGTCCCGTCCTGCGCCGCCAACTGGTCCGGCAGGAACCGGATCGGCGGCAGTTGCGACTGCTTCAGCGCGAGCCGAGCCAGACTTTGCATTCTATACAAAGGAGGAACCGGCGGCAGTCGCGGGGCCAAACCTCGCCGAACCTCGCCAGACATCGCAGCAGACTTCGGAGGAGACCCAGGAGCAAGGCCCGGACCGATATCCGGAACAACCCCCGGAGCCATCCGCCAGGGTAATCGAGTTCCCTCGCTCCGCAGCAATTCCGGTTTTTTGCGCCAGTGAACTTGCCGATCCCATTTTCGATCGTCCGCGCATAGTGGAAGCCCCGGAGATTCTGCCGCCGCCACCCGCATTGGGTGGAATGCTGATAGAACCCGCCCAGCAAGAGCCGGCCGAAAGGCGAGCCGGCGCCGACTATCCCCTGCCATCCGCATCTCCATCAGTTTCCATTGTCCGGCGCGCGCTGGCTGCCCTCGTGGATGGCGTCGTCTTGGCGACGGCTCTTGTGGTCTTTGTCGCAATCTTTCTTCGTCTGAACCCCAGCCTCAACCCCATTCGCGGACCGCTCCCAATGCTCGCCCGACCAATGCTTGCCGGACCAATGCTCGCCGGTGCGCTCGGCGTGGTTGCTCTCCTGCTCTGGGCGGCTTACGAATTCTTGTTTGTGGTGTACACCGGCTCGACTCCCGGACTGCGCGCCGCCCGGCTGAGGCTGGCAGCGTTTGACGGCTCACCGCTCAATCGTCGCTTGCGCCGCTGGCGCGTGCTGGCGTCGTTTCTCTCCGCTTTGTCTGCCGGACTCGGCTATCTCTGGTGCTTCCTTGACCAGGACGGATTGTGCTGGCACGACCGTATCACGCGCACCCATATCCAGTCCGAAAGTCACCCAGAATAAGAAAAGCCCCGGCCGTCGAGCGACCGGGGCGCGAGCGTAACCAGGTTGAACTAGCTCTCTGCTGGCGTGTGCGGATGCCGTTCGCACTTACTGCCGCAGCAGCCCATGGCGGTTTTGTCACCCTTGGCCTCGCCGCAGCTTTTGCCTTCGGTGCAACACTTGCCGTCTGTGCAGCAGCCGCTTTTCTTGCATTCCTTCATCGCGGCTTTCATGTCTTTACCATCGCAGCAGGACTTGCCATCTTTCATTTCACACTTGCCCTCGCTGCAACAGGCCGTGGCATCCTTGGCATCGGCTGCGGCGTGATGGCAGCAACAACCTTTGTCGTCTTTTCCGGCCATGTTGTGATGACAGCACCCCTTGGCTTGCGGGGCCGGTGTCGAGTTCGGTGCTGCCGGCGTCTCCTGCGCCCAGCCAACCAGCGACAGGGCAAGGATGAGGATCAAAGCAAACAGTCTGAATTTCATAAGATCTCCTTATTAAAGTTATGAGAACCGTTGAGATGTGCGGTCAGCGTGACGGCCGCGGAAAGAGGTATCAGAAGAAAGGAAAGCGTCTAGACTCGGAGAACCATTCCAAGCACGCCTGGTGAAGGACCAAGCGCAATCGCCGTCGCCGGGCAAACGTGCGACTCTGCATCATGAGCCGGGCTGAGTTCGGCAGTCTCCGCGGGGGCAGTCTCTTGCGAAAGTCTGTGTCCAGCACTGACGGGTGCGGGTACGCTCTGCGGCCCTTGCCGGAAGCAGCAGCGATGCTCATCCTGGCACGGAAGACTGCCGGCGGCGAACTCGAGCGGAGCCGCATCCTCGGTCTGAGTCTTGCCAATTTTTGGACAGCACGGATGGCCCGCGGGCATGACGTGATGGTGTGCAGCCGAATGCTCGGCGATTTCATGCGCCGTATGCACGTGCCCGTCACGCATGGCCAACATCGGGGCCAGGGCCATCTCCGCCCAGGCCACCATGACCACAAGCAGGGCCGCCGCAATGGACTTCTTCACCATGCCGTTTTAGTGTGGCAGACCAAGGACAGCCATGATGTGACGACGATCACATCTGTGACTCCAGCGAATATTTGATGCGAACGACGACGCTATCCCACCAGATTCTCCAGCGCCGCCCTCAACTCGCGGAAACGAAACCTATATCCACTGGCCCCGAGCTTCCCCGGCTGAACGCGCTGGCTCGCGAGCAACATTTCGTCCGCCGCTTGCTTCCCGAAAGCCAGCCGCAGCGCGAACTCCGGCACCGGAAAAATCGCCGGACGTCTCAGCACTGCCACCAGCACCTTTGTGAACTCAACGTTCCGCACTGCATTGGGCGCTACCAGATTCACTGGACCAGCGAGCGACTCCGTGCGCATCGCGTGATGTATTCCCCCCACGATGTCATCCACATGAATCCAACTCCACCACTGCCGGCCAGACCCAATTCGCCCACCCAGCCCCAGTTTGAACGGGGTTAGCATCTTTGCCAGCGCCCCGCCTTTCGCGCTCAAGACCAGCCCAATGCGAATGTTCACCACCCGGATGCCAGCCTCGAGCGCAGCCTTGGTGGCTTCTTCCCACTCGCTACAAACCTCAGGCAGAAATCCTCGCCCAATCGGACTCTTTTCTTCCAGAACTTCATCTCCCCGATCCCCGTAAAACCCAATCGCCGACGCACACACTAGCAGGCGCGGCTTCACCTCAGTCTGGGCCAACGCCGCAGTCAGGTTTCGGGTTCCCAGCACACGACTGTCGCGAATCGCATTCTTTTTTTCGTCGGTCCAGCGTCCCACCACGCTCTCCCCAGCCAGGTGAACCACCGCATCGAACCCCGACACAGCAGCGGGCGGCAGCGGGGCCAGCGGATTCCATGAAACCTGCAACGAATTCTGGGCGCGTCCCCGCACCAGCCGCACAATCTGCGTACTCTTCTGAGGATCGAACGAAGCCAAAAGCGCCGTCCCAATTGGCCCCGAAACCCCACTCACCAATACCCGTTCCAAGCCAATGCCTCCCGAAGCCCGTGTGGACGCGGGCGTCTCGCCCGCGTGCCCTTCGCTGCACAACTTAATAATAGGAGAAGCAGCTCCGTACCCCGTACTCTACCAGCCCGAGCGCCTTTCTCGGCGACCTCGGCGTCTCGGCGGTGAATTCCCCACTCGCGCTGGGTTAAAATCGATCATGGCGACGTTGCGTCAACAGATCGCGACCAACGTGCTCACGGTGACCCGCTTCCGCGAGCTCATGCGGAAGCTGCGCGAGAACCGTCCCAACGACGACCTCGATCTCGTCAAAAGAGCCTATGAATTCTCCCAGAAGCACCACGCCGGACAGTCCCGCGCTTCCGGCGAACCCTACCTCGTGCATCCGCTCGAAGTCGGTAACGTTCTGGCCGACATGAAAATGGATTCCGTCTCCATCGCCGCCGGCCTCCTCCACGACTCCGTCGAAGACACCTCGGTTACCGCCGTTGAAATCCGTCAGGAATTTGGCGAACAGGTTGCCCACATCGTCGAGGGCGTCACCAAGATCAGCAAAATCGATTTCTCTTCCCGAGAAGAAGCGCAAGCCGAGAACCTCCGCAAAATGATGCTTGCCATGGTCGACGACATCCGCGTCGTCCTCATCAAGCTCGCCGACCGCCTGCACAACATGCGCACCCTCGAACATCTGGATCCCGAACGCCAGCAGAAAATTGCCCGCGAGACGCTCGAAATCTATGCCCCCATCGCGCACCGTCTCGGCATGGGCAAGATTCGCGGTGAACTGGAAGACCTTGGCTTCAAATACGTCGATCCCATAGGCTACGAGCAGGTCCGCGCCGCCGTCGAGTCGCGTCGTAAAGAGGGCGAAGCCTTCATGGCGCGTGTCGAAGGCGTGCTGCGCGACGGCCTCAAGGAAGCCGGCATCACCGGACGCGTCGAGAGCCGCATCAAGCGCCTCTATAGCATCCACAGAAAATTGCAGCGCCAACATATCGCTGTCGACCAGGTTTACGACCTCTACGCCATGCGCGTCATTACCAACTCCGTGCAGGACTGCTACGCCGTTCTCGGCATCATCCACAACCTCTGGCGCCCCGTGCCCGGCCGTATCAAGGACTTCATCGCCATGCCGCGGCCCAACCTCTACCAGTCGCTGCACACCTCCGTCATCACCGAGACCGGCGAGACCTTCGAAATCCAGATCCGCACCGAAGAAATGCACAAGATGTGCGAGGAAGGCATCGCCGCCCACTGGAAATACAAAGACGG
>JBEKYF010000071.1:0-18984 GCA_049511255.1 Terriglobales bacterium
AGTTAAGCCACTATGCCCGCAAGGCCCTGCGCCGGATGCGCAAGCGACCCACGCTCGTGATTGCCTTCTGGCGGCAGGCCGAACTGTTTCCGTTGTAACTATATTATGCAATACTCAATAAGTCTTTGATAATGCTCGGAGGTTGGGTGTGGTTAAAGAGGCACGACAGAGGATTTGTTACGCTGTAGTTATTACACACATCATGATTTGGGCGAATGGGATCCCTGGTGCCTGAATGCCACTTACAGTTGTATCCACTCGGATACAGTGATCGTGTGAAACGTCAGTGCGGAACAGATCTCCCAAGTCACCTGAGCGCCGCCCCCTTGCGGCCTCGCTCAAGGAAGATGTTCTACTTCTTTGGCCTGTAAATGTAAGTCACAAACACATACCCCCACGGTACCGCAACGATGGGTAATATCACCCACAAGAACGCGGAGGTGATGCCTTCCGCTGGTGAACCCGCCAACGTGCCCTTTGACCAGAGTGGGTACGCCACAATAATCAGCCACAGGACTTTGTAGAATATCTCCAGGAGCAGGATCGGCAGCATTTTCAAAGGACGAATGATTCCTAAGCCCGCCAAAGTCGCGAAGGCTGTCCAGACGCACCACGCCACGGCATTTATTGGTTCCCATGATCCCTGGTGGGTGAGGATGTGCGTCCAAGTAGCCCTGCCCAGCACGAAGAACATTAGGATGAAGACCAGTCGCAAGAGGTAAATATGGATTCTACGGACACCTTCGTATTGGTCGTCCGGTTGAAAAATGGCTTTGAGGCTGAAGGCCATGGAAATATCCTTGAAGTCCTAGTTGCCTGCGAATGCTCTAACAGCTTGCGGAAAAAAGCAAATCTTCTCCGTGAATGGGTGGTCCGGCCATCACGATCTCATCGGGCTTCGCGGGCCCTCTTCCACGGCGACTGGGAGATTGCGTGGACCCACCCTAACGTCGCAAAAAACGCGACGTTAGGATGGGGCACCCTATGGAGTTTCACGACTGCTGCGGTGCTCTGTTGTTCTCTTCCTGCGCCTTTTGGGCAATGGTAATCGTGTACCCGTCAACATCTTCGAAGGCGAATTCTTTCATGCCGTAGAACTGGTCGGTTACGGGCATGGAAATTTTCGCTCCCGCTTTCTGGACTCGATCGAGGACGGATTGAAGGCTGTCCACCTCCATGTAGAGAGTCAGGCTGGCGCCGATTTTTGTTGCTAGTTTGGGATACTCGGCGGCTACGGTCTTCTGGTCGTTGAAGAAGATTTCTACCGAGCCGTTTGAGACCGACGCGAAGACGTACGGCGACTGCTCGGGCACGTTAATCGCTTTTTCGAGGCCGAGGATTTCTTGATAAAACTTGAGGCTGGCTTCGACATTGCGGACTACTAGATTGGGCGTGAGCTTCTTGATCTGCATGGCTTCTCCTCGTTTACCGTAAATTCGGTTCGTAAATTGGTCGTGAATTGATTCCGGACAGTGTGTGTCGTGAAGGACGATGGCACACACTTCCGGTGTGCTCGCATCGCCTCCATCCACGACCCTTGCGAGGAAGGACGTAGGTAGGGACCCTCATTGTCGGTGGCGCCGAACCAGGCTATTGAGATCGGCGCGCGGGTCCCGCGAGGTACGGGGAAAATAGTAACACAAGAAGTCAAGGCGAACGACAGCTGTTGCGGTGGTGGCCGTCGCGAATCCAAATATTTCGCGAATCTATCATTGCTCTGACCACCGACAAGTGCCGAGCTGCGCTCGGCTTGGACCCTTCGACTTCGCTCAGGGCAGGCTCGCGAGGGCGCCCGTCCCCACACGAGCTCTAGACTAATCCGCGATAGGTGTTGAGCCATTGCTCGCGGACGGCTTCCCAGGTGTAGTTTTGCGATTCAGCGTGGGCGTTCCGCGCTAGGCTAGCGGCGAGCGCGGGGTCGCGCAACAGACGGATTACATTTGCTGCGAGGGCCTTTTCATCGCCTACCGGTGAGAGTAATCCGGTGCGCTCGTGCTGGACCAGATAGGGCATACACTCCGGCGAAGTGGTGACAACGGGAGTGCCCGCCGCAAATGCTTCGATGACCGACAGCGGCATGTTGTCGAGCCACGAGGCGTTGATGAAAATGTCCGCCTGCTCGTAATACTTGCCGATTTCCTGACGCGAGGCGACGCCGGTGAAGTTGACGCCGGTGAGATGCAAGTCCGCAACCAGTTTGCGGATGTCGCCTTCAAGCGGACCATTGCCGACCAGATCGAGCTGCGCTTCGGGATATTCTTTTTTTACTTCGGCAAATGCCCGGACGACGACGTCCACTCTGTAGTAACGGGAGAAGCCGCGGGTGCAGACCAGGTGCGGGCGCAGCGGAGCGCGCTCACGATAGCGGAACTGCGAGAGGTCGACGATGTTCGGCACGGCAAAAGCCGGCAATCCGAATTCGCGGAAGACATCGACCAGGTAGCCGGATGGAACGATAATTTTATCGACGCGAGAGAGAACGAACTTGGCCGAGCGGAAGCGCTGGAGGTGGTCGCGAGCTTCGCCGCTGTGGTAGTTGATCACGGTCTTGCTGCCGCGTGTCTTCATCTTTATTTTTATTTTTGCGAATAACGACGCTGGTGCGGGAGCGAGTAGGAAAGACCAGTAGGACGCCGAAAAGATGTGAGCCACGTCCACGTCCTTGAGGCCGCGCCAGAGGCGCCAGAAGTAAATGGGCTCGCGCAGAATGGTGCGCAGGCCGGGAACGCTTTCCGCCCAGGCGAGGGCGCGGGGCAACGGCGGATCGACGGCCAGGAAGCTGATGTCGACGTCGGGATCGTGCTGCCAGTGCCGCAGGAGCAAGTCGGCCTGGATGGATTGGCCTCCGACGTAGCGCATGCTGGGCGCAACGATGCAGACTCGCAGGCGCTTCGCTGTGCTTCCCTTGGGCGGGCTTTTCGGCGTGGGCTCCCACCCTTCCGCAAAGTACGCGGAAGGATGGGGCACCTGGCTTGGGCGCTTCTTCTCTAGAAGCTTGATATAAAGTTCCACGTAGCGCTGGCGCACGCGATCGAGGCTGAAGTTTTCTTGTGCGAACTCGCGGGCATCGCGGCCGAGTTGCTGGCGAAGCGCGGAGTCGCCCAGAAGTTTAGAAACGGCATCGGCAAAGCTGGTTTCGTTGCCGGCGGGAATCAGGGCTCCGCGCTGAGGGCTGAGCAGCTCGGAATTTCCCCCGACGTCGTAGGCGACCGCGGGCAAACCCGCAGCCATGGCTTCGAGAATGACGTTCGACAAGCTTTCGGAATCGGAAGTGAGGACAGCGACGTCGAGTGAGGCGAGAACGGCGGCCATATCCTGACGATCGCCGAGAAAGATCGCGGAGGCGCCGAGGCCGAGGCTCGACGCTTCGTTCTGCAGTTGCTGACGGAGCGGGCCATCGCCGACAAGGAGGAATTCAGCATCCGGCATGTGCCGATGAATCTGGGCGGCGATGCGCAGAAATCCAGAATGATTCTTGTAACCATGATTCATGCGCGCGACCATGCCGACGCGAGGCACACCGGGACGCTTCGGCAGAGCCGCGGGCGCTGCGGCGAAAGCCTCGTCCGGCAGGGCGTTTCCGATGACGGCGACTTTATTGGGCGAGAGGCCGGTGGCGAGGAGGCGAGCGGCCGCGGCTTCGGAGTTGCAGACAACGGCGTCGCACCAGCGAAAAGCGGCGGCCTGAGCGCGGAACTGCGCGGGGGTCATCAGGTCTCCGAGTTGGCGATGGCTGCCGATGACGACGGGCACGCGGGCGAGCTTGGCGGCGGGAATCAACGTGAGATTGGCGTAGAAATCGAAGGCATGGGCGACCTGCACCTGATGATGGCGCAGATGGCGGCTGAGGTTGAGGCGAGTGCGCAGCGACTGCCATCCGTAGAGGCTGCCGCCGAGAGGAAATTGAGGAGCGTCCGGGAAGTTGTGGGCGAGCGGGCCGCGCCGGCTAATGCATCCTAGATGAGTTTGGAATTGTGGAGGGGTGAGATTCCGTGCCATGACCATGAACTGGCGTTCGGATCCTCCGGTTTCAAAAGTATTGACCATGAGAAACAGGCGGATCGCCAGCTCGGGAGGACCGGCCAGACGGGAAGGATCGGCTGGAGGAGTTGCGGTGAGGCTGGCAGGGTTCGGGGCGCGCACCCGATCATCCTCCCACCGGTGCGGAGGCCAGGGCGGCGGAAGTGGGCGCCTGGCGGCGCGAGTCGGCGACCACGGGGAGAGAGAATAGTCCGGCGGGCTTGATGTATTTTTCGAGGAAGTTGCGATGCCAGAGCTCGAACATCAGCAGACGCCAGATGCGTCCGGTCATGGCGCGGCCGCGGAGGAGGTGGTCATCCATTAACTTGCGAACACCGTCGGCAGCAAAGTAGCCGCGATCGAGGGTGCGGGGTTCGAGCAGGATCATCAGCATGTCTTTGAGTTCGTTGCGCATCCAGTGAACGAGCGGGAGCGTGAATCCCTGCTTCTGGCGATAGAGCGCTTCGCGAGGCACGCCCACGCGCTCCGCCAGTTTTCGGAGGATGTATTTTTGTTGGTTGCCGCGCAATTTCCACTGGGGCGGCAGGCCAGTGACCCACTCGACAAACAGATGATCGAGAATGGGGACGCGAACCTCGAGCGAATTCAACATGCTCATGCGGTCAACCTTGGTGAGGATGTCGCCGACCATATTGGTTTTGGTGTCGACGTAGAGGAGCTGGTCGACGGGATTTTTGGCGGGCGCCTGAGCAAAGTAACGGCGCAGAACATTGCCGGGATCATCGCTGCGGTTCAGGATCTGGCGAAAATCGTGCGAGAGCAGCGGAGTATCGCGCTCGAAAGAGGGCAGGAAAGAAAGGTGGTCGACGTAGCGTTCCTGCCAAGGCAGCGAAACGTTGTAGCTGAAGTTGCGGCCCCGCATGTTTTTCGGCAAACGCGGGAGGACCTGGTCGCGATAGAACTTGCGGGCCCATGCGGGAATGTATTCGAAGATCCGGCGGTCGGCGTGAATGCGGTAACGATCGTATCCACCGAAAATCTCATCGCCGCCATCGCCGGAAAGGGCCACGGTGACATGCTGGCGAGCCATCTGCGAGACGTAGTAAGTGGGCAGCATGGAGGAGTCGCCGAAGGGTTCTTCGAGCGAACTGGTGAGATGCTCGACGGTCTGGACGACGTCGGGCTCCAGGATCATCTCGCGATGATCGGCGCCGAATTTGTTGGCGACGATGCGAGCGTAGTGGGCTTCGTTGAAATCGTCTTTCTTGAAGCCGATGGAGAAAGTCTTGACCGGACGGGAACTGGCGCGCGCCATCAAGGCAACGATGGTGGAGGAATCGGTGCCGCCGCTGAGAAAGGCGCCGAGAGGCACGTCGGAGATCAAGCGGATTTTGGTCGCCTCCAACAAACGCTGCTCTAACTCTTCCAAACATTCTTCTTCGTTCCTGGGCGAGTGCGTGTTGTATTCCGGAAGGTCCCAGTACTGACGGATGCGGATCTTGCCGTCCTGAAACTCGAGCAGGTGTCCGGGCGGGAGCTTATGAATTCCGGTGAACGCGGTAATGGGATCGGGCACGTATCCGTAATAAAGATATTCGAGCAGCCCCTGGGAGTTGACTACGGCAAGTTCGGGGGCGATGGCGAGGATCGATTTGATTTCGGAAGCGAAGTAGAGATTTCCGTTGTGGAGCGCATAGTGAAGCGGCTTCTTGCCCAGGCGGTCGCGGGCGAGGGTTAATTTGCGTTTCGTTTTATCGTAGATGGCGAGGGCGAACATGCCGCGCAGTTTCTGGACGCAGTCGGCGCCCATCTCTTCGTAGAGATGAATAATGACTTCGGTGTCGGTGTGGGTGTAGAAGCGATGGCCGCGGCTTTCGAGCTCGGGGCGGAGTTCGGGAAAGTTGTAAATCTCGCCGTTGAAAACGATCCATGCGCTGCGGTCTTCGTTGAAGACGGGCTGATGGCCGCCGGAGAGGTCGATGATGGAGAGGCGGCGCATGCCGAGACCGGCGCCGTCGGCGACGTAGAGTCCCTCATCGTCGGGGCCGCGGTAGACGATCTGGTCGCACATATGGCGCACGAGAGCTTCGGTGATGTTGCTCTCGCGAGTTGCGCTCACCACTCCGGCGATTCCACACATGGTCTTTTTCTATCCTTTCAAGCTCACGGGGACAGAACTGGATTTCTCCGCCGATAGCGGCCGGCTGGCAAGCCGTTTGAAGCGATAATCGCGGTAATCGCCGGGATCGCCTTCGCGGCCGTCGCAAGCGGCGAGCAGGATGTTGGCCATCTCACGCGCGGCAACGAAGTGCAGCGTTTCCTTTCTGTCGGCTGCACCGCCGATCAGGGCAGCAAGAAAGTTGCGGAAGCTGTCGCCAATGACGGCGTCTTTCTGGGTCGGGTCCATGCTATGGCAATGCAGTTTGATGAAGAGCCAGTCGGGACGTCCGAGGACGCGGACTTGCGCCTGCTTCCAGAGGGAGAGACGGTGCATGGTCGGAGGCATGGCTCTGGTGAAGGCTCCGTTGTCGAGAACGGGCCGGGCAGAACGTAGCGTGCGCTGAAAATCGGTTACGAGCGGCCCTTGGACCATGAGAGGGAAAATCTTGGGCATGCGTCCAACAACCAGGTCATGCCCCGTGCGGTGCGGTGCCGCTTGATCGAGCGGAAGAGCGCATTCGTATACGGAATTAATTTTCTCGGTCTGTGCCGGATCCCAGTGGGCACCCGGCATGGTCAAGTCGGCATAACAGCCGGTCTCGGCCAGAATCTGCATTTCCGAATCAACGCCGCAGAAGCGCCCGGCGGCGGAGTTGGCGAGCGCGAAATTTCCGTGCACAAAGGCGTAGCCGGGACGAGTGGAACCTTCTTCGACGGCGAGGCAGCGATGGCGGAAGGCCAGCCGGTCGCGGAATTCAGTGAGCAGTTGGCGAGTGTTTTCGGCGGTGTCGGGATGCGGAATTCCGTGGTGCAGATGGACCTCGACTTCTCCCCAGCCGGCGTGGGAGTGATCGGCGAGCATCTCAAGCAAGCCTTGATCGTACTGCTCGGCAGGATAAAAGTAGGTGTGGACAAGCGGGTGGCCGTCGTGGTCTCGCCAGCCGTCGACGATTTTGGGGTATTCACGCACCCACGATTCCAGGCGGCGCTCTTGCTCGGAGCGAGGGACAAACTTCCGGCCGTCTTCGGGATCGATGCTCGGTTCAAAATGATCGGCCAGGGCTAAGATCAGGTGCACGGGGCCGCGGACAGGCGGGTTCAGCGCGCGCCAAGTCGTGGCTGGCAGGATCCTTCTGGCATAGGCGAGTTGTTTTTTGAGACGCATATCGAAATCTGGACGCCGATGTTTTGTCGGCACCCTGGCTAGCTTCACTTTACCGGTTTGCAGCCACGTCAGCGGACAGGGGAGACTGCGCCGGTTGTTCCGTGATCGGCATAAACCTCCAGGAAGTGACGCGGCTTTTTCGGCGGCGGGGGCGCCGTGCCGGGTCCCTGCTTTTGCTCTTTGACCGTCTGCAACAACGTTGCCGTAAACGCCACAGCAAAATAGGGGAAGTACTGGTAAGCCTCGGGAGCAAAGCAAGCGCCCACTGCGAAGCCGACCAGCGAACCTTGCAATGCTCCGACGAACAAAACGATGTCGGGATCGAGATTCTTGGTTTGTCGCAGGATTTTCAGATTCTTAAAAGCGCGCCGGAAAAACATGAGGTAGAGAATCAGCACGGCGATGCCACCTTCGGCGCAGATCTGGAGGTAGGTCATGTGCACCTCCCGCCAGATCGACGAGTAGGAGGTGAAATTGTTGACGCCAATGCCAAAGATGGGATAGTGTTCGATGGCACTGACGGCACGTGACATGAGGTACTTGCGATCCTCGTAGGATCCGTAGGCGGACGGATCGGTAGTGCTGTCGCCGGACAAGGCGGCAAAACGATTATAGAGTCTGCCGCCGGCGGCGGCCATTACCACGACGCCGATGAGGGCAGTGGCCACGATCAGGTAAGGGCGCTTCCCCTTGATGGCAAAGTAGTAGAGAGTGACACTGCCGGAGATGATGAGGTCGATGAAACCGCCACGCGATGCAGTCAAAAAAATAGCGACCACCATCACCAGCATTCCGCAAAGCCAAAACACTTTGATAACAGCATTCCTGGCGGTGACCATGAAGGCCAGCGCAAACGGCAGCGATAACACGATAGCGAATGCGAGATCGTTCGGGTTCCCATAGATGCCACCCAACACACCATCGAGGCGGGGTGCGCTGTGGCCCTTGACGAGGGCGACGGCACAAACGACGACCACCGAAAATATCTGGATAAAGATGATTCGCCGCAAGCGGTCGAAGGTGGTAATCAGCAGGAAAATCAGCACCCATGCGATGTAGACCTTGGAAAAATCGATGGTGTTGGAAACGGCCCCGCCCCTCCAAACCGGAGACAGAAATGCTCCCAGATAGAGCAGGCCGATCATGATCAGGAGGAGTCTTGCCTCCTTGGGCAGATCCTTGAGCGTGCGTTTGGTTCTACCCAGGGTGGTGAACAGGCCCCACATGGCCAGGATGGCGGTGATCTTGGCGAGCGGGAAATACTTGAGACCGGGAATCCAGTCTTCCGGCCGAGCGCAATAGACGACGAAGAAGATGCTCAGCCAGAAAAACGCGCCCTTGGTCGGATCGGCGACGCGGAAGGCTGACCGCCTGCGGAGTGCGTCCGCTGTCACCACATTTCCGTTATCGCCGATGGCCACAAATTCCTCTTTTTCTTTTAAGCTTTCTTTTCCGCTAAGCGCGCCGGATCGCGCGTACCGCAAGAGATTTCTTTTCCGCTACCGACGGCAAGACTTCGGTGAAGCGCTCACCGATCGCGCCGGGCAACTGCCGCTGCAACTCGTGCTCGTCGTCTGAGTCGGGCATTCCTCCATAGTAAGAGTAAAACGTAAGCTCATGCCGCGGGGAAAGATATCGCAAGACGTGGTACGTGCGGATATCGCCGTTCTGAACGGGGAGAAGCTTTTCGGCTTTGACCCAGAGGATTCTCATGCCGGATCGCGAACCCAGACTGCCTTTCTGCCCGTGACAAAGTTGATGAAGGCAACCATGGCGGCGGAATTGAGGACGACGAAAGTGCGGGCGGGATCGGCAATGCGCGAGAGTGGGCCGATCTTGACGCCCGCGAGCGCGGCCAGACTGAGCGCGTAAAAGGCAAGCTGCGCCCCGAGCGCGGTGCGATAGAGCGGCTGGGGCAGGAGCAGGGAGGCGATCAAGAGCGCCAGCAAGGCAAAGGGCACGGCTAATCGCGAAAGCTTGTGGCTTACGAATTCAAATCGAATCGGGTTTTCGTGGCTCAACAGCCATGGAGCAAGTTGCAGGAGCTGATAGTTGCCGCTCAGGGTGCGGACCTTGCGGGAAAATTCGCGGCCTTCGCCCAAGTCGGGCGAGTCCCAGGCGCGGGCACGGGAGTCGAAGATGACGCGAGATCCTTTGCGCACGATCTGCATGGGCAGCAGGACGTCGTCGAGGATGGTGCCTTCGGGCAATGGCGACGCGTCGAGCAATCGGCGGCGGGCGCAGTAGATGGCGCCGGTGGCGCCGACGACAGAACCGGAGGCGGACTCCAATTCGCGAATTTTCTTTTCGATGCGCCAGTACAACCCCATTCCCTTTCCGGTCTCCCCGCTGGCGGGATCACCGAGCATCAATTCGCCACTGGCGGCGCCGACATCGGAGTCGGCGAAATTCTCGATCAGCAAGCGCAGGGCACCGGATTCGATCTGCTGGCGGGCGTCGGTAAACAGCAGCACTTCCCCCGTCGCCAATTTGATTGCATCATTGAGGCCGGCGGCTTTGCCCTGCGATACCGGTTTCACCAGAGTTCGCACGCGGGTTCGTGCGTCGGTCCGGTCTTTGGGTGGCGGCCCGGTCCGCAGCCCGGAATCGCGGGCATAATCGGCGAGGATAGCGGGCGTGCGATCGCTGGAACCGTCGGAGACGACGACGACGTCCAGCTTGGCCTGAGGATAGTCGAGGGCCAGCAGGTTTTCGAGCTTGCGAGCGATCCCAGCTTCTTCATCGCGCACCACCATCACGGCCGAGACCGTGGGTGCAGCGGACCTCTCGACAAAACCCCGGCGCACCGGACGTGGCGACCATCGGCTGCGCAACCACAACCACGCCGGATAGCCCAGGTAAGAGTAGCCGACCAGCACGGCCGCGATCCAGAAGATGTAACCGATCTTCATCATGATTGCGCTCACTATTGCGCACCCCGGCCCAACAGAACGGTCTTGATAGTCAGGAACATGATCAGCAGATCCAGACCAATCGAAGCGTTCTTGATGTAGAACAGGTCGTACTGAAGTTTTTCGCGCGCATCTTCGACGGTGCTGCCGTACTTGTACTTGACCTGGGCCCATCCGGTGAGGCCGGGCCGCACCATGTGGCGCATGCCGTAATAGGGAATCTCTTTGGAGAGCCACTCGATGAATTCCGGGCGCTCGGGACGCGGGCCGACGAATGCCATATCGCCCTTGAGCACGCACCACAACTGGGGAATCTCATCGAGGCGCGAGGCGCGGAGAAACTTGCCGACGCGGGTAACGCGGGGATCGCGATCGCCCGCCCACTGCGGGCCGTTGGCGGCTTCGGCGTCCTGGCGCATGGTGCGGAACTTCACGACCTGGAAGATGCGTCCGGCCTTGCCCACTCGCGCCTGGGTATAGAACACGGGGCCCTTGGAATCGAGGCGGATGGCGAGCATGATCAACGGAAACAAAGGCAGAACAAGGATGAGACCAATGAGCGAGATGATGATGGAGATCACGCGTCGAACCACGATGAAGATGGTGCTGCGGCGAAAGCCCTCGCCAAACACCAGCCAACTGGGATACAGATTCTCGACCTCGATCTTGCCGGACATCTTTTCCAGCCACGAGGTGGCTTCCTCGATCTTTACCCCCTGCATGCGCAGGTCAAGCAGTTCCCGCATGGGGACGGTACCGCGGCGATCGGGCATGGCCACGATGACGCGATGGATTTTTTGTTTTTGGACGGCTTCCATCAGGTGCGCAGCCACGGAGTCGCGGGTTACCGCGCCTTCCATCTTGCCCGTCCAACTGGCGATCTCGACGCCGAGTTCGGGATTCTGGCGCAGGCCCTGCACCAAGCGCTGCGCGCGTTCGCCGGTACCGAGGACGTAGACGCGCTCGACCAGAATTGGCAACTGGACCAGCCAGGTGAAGCCGAGACGCCATCCGAACAGAGCGACGGTGAGGATGATCAGGCCGACCGCCGAAGAACCGTTCCCCAACAAGTAGTTAGGCCGTACGTAGGCGACGCCCGCCAGAATGAAAGCCAGCACGCCGGGAACCATGAGCAGACGGAAATAAAGCTCACCTTTGGCGTTAAGGCGCCCGGTATCGTAAAGGTCGAACCAATGCGAGCACAGCAACACTACCCCGGTAAATATGAACAGCTTGATGTATCCGCCCTCATAGTTGAGCACCAGGTAACTGTCCTGGCGAAATTCGTACACGGCTCCGAGCAGGAACGAGGTCCAGACGATCAGGGCCTCTCCGATCAGCAGGACCAGAGTGCGGACTGGGATATGGACATTGAAGAGCCGGATCAACGGGGCCTCAGTTCGTCTTCATCTTTGATCTAGGCTTGGCTGTTCACGGCCTCGCCATAGTAGTACTTCGACTGCTCTCCCGGCGAGGCTCCGTTCAGCACAACTCCGAGCAGCAGCTTGTCCGGGAATTCTTGGCGGGCACGGCGAGCTAAATCGGAAGGCGTCATATTGGAGCGCACGACCATGAGGATGCCGTCGCAGGAACCGGCAACCAGTGTGGCATCCGACACGGGGATGACGGGCGATGTGTCGAGAATGATCCAATCAAACAAGGGCTCGGCGCGCTGCAACAGGAGCTTCAGACGGCCGTTGGAGAGCAGTTCGGGGGCACTGGGAACGGCCCGCCCCGCGGGCAGGAAGAACAGGTTTTCCATGGGGCCGCGTTGCATGGCAGCGAACTCGTCGCATTCGCCCAACAGGTATTCGGCCAATCCGGGGGACTGGGGCGCTCCGAGGTGGCGGTGCAGGCCGGGGTTGCGCAAATCGGCGTCGATCACGAGGGCGCGGCGCCCGTGCTGCCGCACCATGACCTGGGCTAGATTGGCAGCCACGAAAGACTTCCCTTCTTTGGGAAGCGCGCTGGTCACCATCAGGCGTTTCAGCGGCATCTTCTCGCGGATCTGGTAGAGACGGGAGCGCAGCGTGCGGAACTCTTCCGCCCCGATGCGAGTGTCGTCTTCCCGGAAGAAGAGCATGGTGCGCGGGTCCGGGCTCCATTCGGTCTGGGGGCAGCGGGCGCGCAGCGATTCGTAATTCAACCCGGAGGCCATGGTTGGCATCGCGTTGGCTCCCGAGGGTTGCAGCGAAGGCATGCTTTCGCGTTGGACTTCGTTTCGTACTTCGTTTCGGAATTCGGGTTGGTCGAAAGCGGGCTCGACGTGCGTCCCCGTGGAGGTTGCTCTTTCCTGCTCGGCGCGTTTCAAAGCGTCATGGATGCGGCTCATAGTTTCCTTTCCTTGGGGAGATCCTGTTGTTCCGATTGGCGCAATCGGTCGGCCAGTGTTGCCAAAGTGCGCAAGGCTTCGACCAGATCAAACTTTTCCGCTGACGGAGGAGCCGGTGCAATCATGGCTGCGGCGGCGTTGCCATTGGTCAAATCGAAATCGCGGGCGACCGAATCGACGACTTCGACCGCGATCGTCTTTTTCTGATCGACGAACCCGCTGACCAAGCAGTGCTCGCAGAGCAGGTTGATGATGCGCGGAATGCCCAGCGAATAACGGAAAATGGCGACGGCAGCGTCGGAATCGAAGATCGGCTCGCCGCTCGACCCCGCGATGCGGAGGCGCTGGGTGATATAGGACTTGGTTTCCTCAAGATTGAAAGGATGGGTTTTGGCGCGCAGCGTCAAGCGTTGACGCAGCTGGCGTAACTGAGGCTGCTTCAGGCGCTGTTCGAGTTCCGGCTGCCCGACCAGAATGATCTGCAGGAGCTTTTCGGTGAAGGTCTCGAGATTGGTGAGCATGCGGATCTCTTCGAGCACTTCATCGGAGAGGTTTTGGGCCTCGTCGACGACCAGCACTGCAGTCTCACCGGCGCGATAGCGATCGAGCAGCCAATTATAGAGGCGCTGTAGTATCTGGCTCTTCAACTGGCCGTCGCAGGGGATGCCGAAATCGGCCATCATGAAATCGAGGAACTGGGGCACGTCCATGCGCGAGTTGAAGATGAAGGCGGTCGCGACCTGCTGCAGGCGGAGCCATTCCATCAATTTGTTGATCAGCGTCGTTTTGCCGGTACCAACCTCGCCGGTAAGCAACACGAAGCCCTTGCGGCTTTGTATGCCATAGGTAAGGCAGGCCAACGCCTCTTCGGTGTGCCGCGTGAGAAACAGGTAACGCGGGTCCGGATTGACGTTGAACGGGTTGGCGCGAAGTCCAAAAAATTCTTTGTACATAGGCGTGCGTTAGACCTCGACGTTCTCGTGTTCTTTTGGCGTGGCTGGATCACCCCGGTCCCAGAAACGGCGGCGTCCGTTGCCGCGGGCAGCAGCATCGTCCTCTTCCTCACCCAGCCAGGGCACGGAAATCAGGAGGGGCAGATCCATGATGGCGGCAGCATCTTTTTCGGTGCGGATGGACTTGTCACTGAATTCCAGAAAGATGGCGATGAGGAGGCCGAGCGCCAGACCGACACCCATTCCGGCTCCAGCAAACAGCGGGCGGTTGGGGAAACTGGGAGAATCCGGCAGGCCAGCCCCGGCCAGAATGTGCATCTGCTCGCCCTGCTGCTGGCTCTCCATACTGGTGCCCAGCGCGGCGGAGCTTTTCTTGGCCAGCAGATCTTTGTAGAAGGCTTGGGCATTATCATTGTCGCGGGTGAGCAGCTTGTATTGCGCCTCCACGCCCGGGCTCATAGCGGTGCGGTTCTGGTAGATGCCAATCTGGCTTTGCAGCCTCTTCTGGGCTACGGTGGCTTGCTCGATCATGGTCTGGTATTGGTGAATCTGCATACGAAGCTGGCTAATTTCAGGCGGTTCGCTGACGTTGGTCTTATCGCTGCTGTCGGTGGCTTTGGCGGATGCGGCGTCGGCGCTAACCTCTTTCAGCTTCTTCTGGACCTCGGCGATGTCGGCCTTGGTTTTGATCACGTCGGGGTGATCATCGGTATAGTTCGCCTGCAGTTGCAGCAATTGCGCCTGCAGCAGGTTCAACTGTTGTTCGAGGGTCTGCGGATTGGTACTGTTCTGCGAACTCTTCCAGGCGGAGGACTGCTGCGCCAACATGCTTTCGGTGTAGGCCTTATCTTGTTGGGCGCGGCTCAGGAACTGGGTGGTGGCATCGAGTTGCGAATTCAGCGACATCAGCATGCGCATGTTGTTGTCGGCATCGCCGGGCAGCTGACCCATATATTGCTTTTTGAAGTTGGCGAGCTTGGCATCCTGTTCGTCAATGGCGCGTTTGGCGTCTTCGACCTGGCGGCTGAGAAACTCGGTGGTGCCTTGGGCGACTTCGGCGCGAGAGCGCAGGTTTTCATCCACGATCAGCGAGGTCATGGCATTGCAGATTTTTTGTGCGCGGGCTGCGTCGCTGTCGGTGTAGTTGACATTGAAGCCGGGCACCGGCTCGTCGGTGGCCTGCCTTCTCCTGCCGCCAGAAATTCCCGCCTGGACAGCGGCAGCGCTCATCGAGGTGATCACCGGCTCGACCGACATATTGTGCTGGATGTCGTCGATGAGCTGGTTCTCCCCATCCGGCTTAACGATCGCAAGGCTCTGAATCACGGGACGCAGGCGGCTGGGGCTCAGGACCTGCTGGCTGAGGGTCTGGATGCGCTGGGTAAAATCGGCAGTGATGACCGGCTGGACGTAGTTGTCGGGCACCTTCTGGGCTTCCACCAGAACCGTGGACTGGGCGGTAAACTTCGGCCGGAAGGCATAAGAGACCAGGAAGCCCGCCAGCGGGGCAAGCAAGGCCGGGATCAAAATGACTTTAAGGCGCCGCCGCAGCATCGCCAGATAATCGTCCATCGTCAGTTCGCGATTCTCATCCATACGATTCACCAATCCGGCCGTCATTAGAAGAGGCGGCCAAACAATTATTCGATACGAGTCGGCCGGGGGTGCCATTCCACCCCAACCGTGCCGATGTGCTGCTGAGCATTGTTGCCGCAACTGCCACCGAAGCAAGCCGGAACATTAAAGGCCACCTCGCTGAAGCGATAAGCGGCAAAGAAGTCGTAGGAACGTCCCAAGTGTTTGCGGAAGACGGCTCCGGCGAAACCTTCGTCGTAGTTGGACGCATTCACGCCCACAAACCCCAACTGGAGGTTCTTGTTATGCGAGTAGCCCAAATCACCATAGAAATTCCAAGTACGTCCCAGTGAGCGGGTGTACTCGAACCGCGCAGCCTGGGTGTCGGCGCCGGCGAAGAAGCCGGATCCTGTCGAAGTAAATTTTTCGTAGGTCGCAGCCATCGACGAATGAGCGAACCTGTAGCGCAGCTCAACCCGCGCGCTCACCGACCAACTCTTGATGCGGACACTTTGTTGCAGGTCGGTGTGCTGCGGACCGGCTCCGGCACTGAAGCTCATCCTGCCGGTGAGGGTATGGCTCCAGAGCACATTAGCGACCTGGTTAGTAACCCGGCCGCCGGTACTTTGCGGGAATTGAAACCGCTGAAAATCGTAGATTCCGCCGATCTGATCGTGACGGGAAAGCAGACGGCTGTATCCGCCTTGAATCGTGACTTGGTCGCTGTCGATCAGGCATATATTTTCTGGATTCGAGCAATTCGCGGAATCGTAGAAATGAGCGTTGCTGAATCCGCCGGCTGCGGTGATCGCGGAGACCGGGCTGAGAGACTGCTCCACATCGAGAATCGCTGTGTTCGCGAGCAGGGGAATATTTTCGACCGAACCGAATTGACCGTTGCCGAATTGCTGGCCGCCGGGCAAAGCACCACCTTGCCCTCCGAGACCCATGCTGCCGGTGGTAAGACCCAAACCCGGGAAGCCACCATAGGTGCCCATAGAGAAGGAACCGTCGGGCAGGTAACTGAAGGAGTCCCGCACCGTCACCTGGCCAGTTCGCCAGCGCGTTACGGCTTGAAGCCCGACGGCTTGCAATTGCTGCACGTCATAGGGACTGCTGTAGAACGCGCCGCCGCCGAGGTACTCGAGAAAGAGATCGCTCTTGGGCCAGAATTGCTGGAGGTCGAGGGCGCCGAGAATGCTGGTGATAGATTCTAAACCGGTGTTGCCGAATTGGTTGCCCCCGTTCGTGTCCGCCGATTCGCTCACCTGCAAAGCTGGCGAGATGAAGCTGCCGCCGGCATTACCCAGTTCGAGCCTGGGCTCGTCCAGTCCAGATACGGGCGGGTTCTCCGGGTTCAGCATCGGCGCATTCTGGCCGAAGGCCGGCGCCGGAGTGGTCTCGGTCTGAGACTGGGAACTAGTCTGGGCGATCGCGCAGATGCTCATGCCGAAAACCAGCAGCGCCAACCGGATTGTTCGCATTCTTACCATGTTTTTCACCCGTGGATCCCTTGCGGGACCGCATCGTCCTTACGGGACGACAATTGTGTCCCCCGGCTGCAATACATAATTCTGTTCGATCTGCTCACCTTTAACCAACCTGCGATAGTCCACCGGCAGTTTCTGCTGTCTGCCGTTCTCGGTGCGCAGGACGTAAATGCGTTTAGTGTTGGCAAACTGGTTTAATCCGGCGCTGGACAGCGCTTGTAGAACGGTCATGTCAGGCAACATCGCCATGGCGCCGACATGCACCACCTCGCCGACCAGGTAAATCCGCTTGCTGTTGATCTGATTCACGACCACGGTGACGTGCGGGTCGGCGATGTATTTTTTCAGCTTCTCCGTCACCGAGGCGGCCAACTGCTTGGGGGTCAGGCCTGAGGCCTGCACATCGTCGAGCAAGGGAAGAGAGATTTTGCCGTCGGGACGCACCGGCAAGGTGGTGGTAAGTTCGGTTTCTTTCCACACTGAGATGTGGAGCACATCCTCGGGGCCGATGACATAGTCGGGTCCGGCTTGGCTGGCGGAAGCCGCGATCATTGCTTTGTCAGCAGCGGTTTTGTCGGAAGTGGAATTGGAGGCGGCCTGGGCGGGCGCATCCTTCGCCAACGCGATGCTGCTGATCAGGACTAGCGCCGCAACCGCCGCTTTCCATGTTGATTTCATGTCTTCTCCTCTAAACACCTTTACTCCTCTCAGACCCTAGACGCTGCGATCATGCCTCATACTCTTCGTACCCGATCTGCTTCAGTTTGTAGAGAAGGGCTTTGTAGCTGATCTGCAACTCCTGCGCGGCCCGGCGCCGATTCCAGCGGGTTCGAGTCAAGACCTGAAGGATGAGTTCCCTCTCGGCTTCGCGGGAGGCGGCTCGCGCCGCATCTTTGAGAGAAATTTTCTCGCCGTTGCCGCTGCGATCGACGCGCCGCAAAAGCGAACGCAATCCTCCCATGGCCAGCGTTTCATCGCCGAGCGCGACAATAGCTCGAGCTGCGTCTTTCAGTTCGCGAATGTTTCCCGGCCAGTTGTATTGCAGGAAAAAGCTTTGGGTCTCGGAACTGAGCGTCGGTACGGCCCGGCAAAAATCACGGGCAGCGGCCGAGAGAAACCAGTCGCGCAGAACGGGAATATCTTCCTTCCGCTGGCGCAAAGGAGGCAGCCGCAAACAAACTCCGCTAATTCTGTAATAGAGGTCTTCGCGGAACTTGCCGGCCCTGACCTCGGGCTCCAACTCGCGCGAGGTTCCGCAGATGAACCGAGGCACGCGGCGCTGTGCGTCGCCAGTCCCATTCAAACCGATCTGGCGAATCAGTTCCTTCTGGGCCGCCGCCGTGAGGTCTCCCACTTCCTGAATATAGATGGTTCCACCTTGACCATTGCGAGCAGCCAGAATCTCTTCGCTGGCTTCACGACCCTGATAGACCTGAAACGGCTCCGAAGCGCGGCAGGAAAGGTTATGGATGCGCGCTGCCGCCGCCGCCTTGCCGGTACCGTGCTCGGCCACCACCAGCATGGGAACGTCATTCTGCGACAACTCGCGGATTACGGCTTCGACGGTGCGCATGCCGGCGCTCACGCTCTCGAGCCAGACACGAGCGCCACCGTTCGGCGGCGCTCCAGCAGTTGCCAGGATTTCGTTTCTGTCGAGACCCATACTATTTCGCTTCACTATTTCGCGACCCAGGCCAGTGGGGGGAGGCGTCCTGGACAAAGGATTATTCAGTCTAGAGCACACGCGCTGCCAATCAGGTCGAAATGTTTCCGAGGCCACTGGAACAATATATGACTATGTTTCAACGACTTGCAATTAACATCGTGGATCGCGATACGGCGTATACGTTACCACATTGCGCACAAATGGGAAATTTATTACCCACATCTCAGGTAACCTGTAGGGCATTACTTTCCACTGTCTTGGGGATAAAGTCCTAACTCTGTGCAAGCACGAGCAAATTGGCGTCTTCCTAAAGGGACGAGGGCCGCTAACGATGTGTTCGGGGGGAATGGGAAATAGTTTTCCGTTTTTGCAGGCATATTGCGCTCTCCTGGTGTCGCGCCCGAGTGGAAGCAACCGCCCGAAGGTCACTTCTGTCCGTGGTCCGCAGTGCTTGTTTTACTTGCTTGTTTTACTTTGCGTGAAGACCCACTTTCGCATATCCTCAGGTGCAAGTGCGCGCCATATGAGTAACTCGGTAGAAGTGGTTCCGCTCGTCTCGACGAGGGAGGGTCGCTGGTCCTCCGGCTTGCCCCGTTGGCAGGTGGTGGCGCTGCTGCTGCTGATCGCATGGCTTTACGCCTCGATTCTCGCCCGCCTTTTCCTGCAGTGGGTCGGTCCCTCCCACGATCCGAATTTCGAGCACGGGATCTTCGTCCCCCTCTTTGCTTTGTTTGTTCTCTGGC
This sequence comes from Terriglobales bacterium, assembly GCA_049511255.1. GTDB lineage: Bacteria > Acidobacteriota > Terriglobia > Terriglobales > Acidobacteriaceae > Acidiflorens. The sequence continues at coordinate 18,978 of JBEKYF010000071.1, forward strand.
AGGACCG
>JBEKYF010000072.1:0-18580 GCA_049511255.1 Terriglobales bacterium
AGCCCGCGCTGGCGCATGCGGACGACTTTCTGGTCGTATTCGGTCAGCGGTTTGATTGGTTGTAGTTGGCCGCCGGGCCGGAAAGTGATGAGCATGCCGCTGCCGCCCGGACTCGAGATGCGCACCACCATATCGCGCAACTCTCCGGTCGCCGGACTGGGAATGCGGGCGCGCACTATCACTTGTTCCAACCCCAGGCCTTCGGTCGCGGGCGACAGTTTGCGCACAAGATCGCGCAATTCATCCCGCCCAAGATTGAGCGGTGGCCACACGTTGAGCAGTATGCGATTCCAATGGAGGCGTTGATAGGTCGGCCGCCGGGACTGAAACAGCCGGATACTGGCCATCGCTTCCATTAACATGCGCTCCAGTTGCGGCAGTTGCACGACGCGACCCGCCTCATCTCGCACTGGAGTCACGTCGCGTACTTCCGCGCACGCGAACAACCGCTCATCCTTCGGGTTGTCGCGGGCAATCGCATGGATGAGGTAAACATCTTCGACCGACGGCAGCCGCTCAATCTTGAAATTGGCTAGTCGCCAGAGATGCAGCCGTTTCCCCATCATGGGGTGGATTCCGCGGTAGAGTTTCTCCTCTTCATATGTATTCCCGCTGGCGGGGCGATAGGTGAAATGCATGCCGGCTATACCCAGGCCGTGACCGGTGCCGGCCGCTGTCGCTACGATGCGCCGGATGGAGCGCGGGAACCCAGCCTGGTTGAGCACCGAGCGCACTTCCTGCTCGGTAGCCTCCGCGTCGCCCAACTTGCCGGAATGGAAAACGTAAAAGTCGATGACGATGTCGTGGTCTGTCGGGACTTGCGCGATCATTGGAAACAGTGTCCGGGCCGCCTCCGCGAGCCGGGAGTACTCGGCGTGCGTCGTGAACACGTGAATGCGCTTTCCCTCATGATCGTACTCAGCCAATGCGCAGCACTGTCCGTCCACAGCCACGGAGCGAAAGTTCGTGAGCTTTCGAATCCGGTAGTACCGCCAGGTCAGCGCCTCCAACATCAACTTGCGCATGGCTTGGTCGGCGGTTGCGAACCGGCTGGAGATCAGGTTGAACAGCGGCTGCGGACATTCGACCAACGCCTGGACTCTCTCGTGGCGGTCCGGGGCTTCGGGATTGGCAGCCATGTAGGCGAGGTGATCCTCCACCTCCTCGTACACTTGCTTGCGTGCCCGCTCAAACTGAGGTTGGTCGAAGTAGCGATAGCGCACTTCCCGTGCGAGGTCGGTGACCGCGGGAAAGAGCCCGTTGGTCAGGGAGGCCATACGGTCGAGAAGCGTCCGAAGAGATTCGGCATCGAGCAGTGATAGCGTCTGGACGCGTCGCAGACGCCGTTCGAGGATGCCCACGACGGGCGCGACTTGCTGTTCCGCGCGTTGATGCGATTTGTAGATCCAGAGCAAGCTCTCTTCCAGTTCAGGGGAGCGATCCAGCGTCTGCACACCGTAGTGAGCCAGCGCGCGTTGGAGCGCGCTGACAAAGGCTGGTGGGAGTCCTTGACCGCGCGTCTCCAGCATACGCAAGTAAGAAAACAGATGAGCCTCGGCGCTGGGCTCTTCACCGCTGGCCCGATGATTTACCTCCGGCTCGCGTTGGAACAGGAAACATATGTCCACAAAAATGTTGAGGATCTCATCTTCGCGCTGTCTGATTTCGTCGCTGTACACGGGGCAATTCTGGCTCCATTCGTCGAGCAACCTTGCGGTGTGCTTCGGGTCCACGTCAAAGCCCAACATCAGTTGGCGGAGTTCCTCCAGGCTCTGACGGCAGCTGGATTGGATGACTTCTCCGTTTCCTTCCGAGGTAAGTGACGCGCCAAAGACCACGCGCTCCGCGTCCTCCACGGTATCGCCACCGGAGTCAGGGTCGATCTGCAGAAGCGGAGATCCGGTGTCCACCTGCACGTTGGGTATGGCCATCACCTGCCGGACTTTTCCGGAAAATGGAGCCACGACCTGCGTCTCCATTTTCATAGCTTCGAGCACAGCCAGTCGGTCCCCAACCGCAACCGTGTCGCCCGCCTTGACCGCGATGGAGACCACCACGGCCGGCGCTGGCGCATGCACCACGCCCCCATCATCTCGATCAATCTGGTGCGAAACACCCTCCACCTCGATCCGGTAAGTTAGTCCTTGAACTACGGACAGGATGCGAAAGCGCCGCCCGAACACGGTGAGCCAACATTCGAACCGATCCAAACGGTCGATCTGGGCATCGATACGCGCTTTATTCATCTCCACGCGGTATCGCTGAGGGCCGAGCCGATAAGTCTTAGGCGAGTAGGAACGGCCTCGATAGCGCAGCTCCGCAGTCAGGCCAACCTCGCTCCGCACTTGCGGCCGTCCGCGCACTGCCGAGGAATAAAACTGCTTCTGCTCCACAGCCAACTGGGCATCGTAGGCCTCGATCGCGGCCTGAATCAGAGCTACGTCGGCGTAGCGTCTAGAGAGGTGCTCACCGGTGGCCGCCAAGTGGTCCAGCCACCCAGTATGAAACTCTCCACGCTGCACCTCGGGGCGGTTCAGCAATTCCAGCAGAAACGCTTTGTTACTGGTTCCGCCCTTGATGACGACAACGCTCTCGCGCAGCGCTCTCTGCAGGCGGGAAAGCGCTTCTTTCCGATTCTTGCCGTAGGCAATGATCTTGGCGATCATCGAGTCGAAATCCGCCGGAATGGCATCGCCTTCAGCCACGCCGGTGTCGATACGCACTCCCGGCCCTGGCAGAATTCTGAACCGCTCAATCGCGCCCGGCGCCGGAGCAAAGCCGTTGTCCGGATCTTCCGCATTCAGCCGCACCTCAATGGCATGACCAGTGGTGCGCGGCGGGTGGCCTTCCAGGCGGCCGCCGCGCGCTACGTGAATCTGAAGTTTTACGAGATCGAGCCCGGTCGTGCATTCGGTCACCGGATGTTCGACCTGCAACCGGGTGTTCATCTCCATGAACGAGAAGCGGTTGATTTCCGGTTCGTACAGGAATTCGACAGTGCCCGCGTTGTAATAGCCGGTTGCTTGACTCAAGCGCACCGCCGCCTCGCGCAGCATCTGATCCTGCTCCGGGGAAAGCGCCGGCGAAGGTGCTTCTTCGAGGACTTTCTGGTGGCGTCGCTGGATGGTGCAGTCGCGCACGCCGGCGGCCCATGTCGTCCCGTAGTGGTCGGCTATGATTTGGACCTCGACGTGGCGTGCGCATTGCACCTGATGCTCCAGGAAGACGGTTGGGTCCCCGAAGGCCTTGAACGCCTCGGCCCGGGCGCTGGCAAAGGCTTGCGGAAGCTGGGCCGCCGAACGTACCAGGCGAATCCCGTGACCGCCGCCTCCGGCGGTGGCCTTAATAAGGAGCGGATAACCCAGGCGCTCGGCATGGCCCAAGGCGTCATCGAGCGTTTCCAGCGGCCCATTGCTCCAGGGCGCCACCGGTATCTGTGCCTGCTCGGCAATTCGTTTGGAGGCGATCTTGTCGCCCACGCGCCGCATCACATCGCCATCCGGGCCGATGAACACAACGCCTATCTCGCGGCAAAGGTCGGCGAATGCGGCGTGCTCGGCCACAAAGCCCCATCCCACCCAGACCGCGTCCGCGCGCGCCACCGCCAGCGCGCGTTCGACCCGGCCATAGTCGACGTAACTGCTCTTGGGCTGCTGGGTGTTTGGGTCGGGGACCTGAGCTGGACCGAGACACACCGCCTCGTCGGCCTCACGCACAAACATGCTACGGCGGTCAGGCTCGGTGAAAAGCGCGATCGTGCGCAAGGATGTGCCGTGTTCTTGATTGAAATCGCGGGTCGCGTGGATGAAACGCATGGCGGCTTCGCCGCGATTCACGATGGCCACTCGTTGAAATTCGTGCTCCATAAGTCCCCGATCAGCAGATCGTCAGGACAACATCGTCAGGACAACCAGGTCATGTTCTTTATGCGGCGACGGTTTCCAGTGACATCGCAGCCTGCAGTGCCTTTAACCGCTCGGCATCCACTGCGTTGGGAACCGCCACCGTTCGGTAGCCGCTAAGCTGCAGGTAGCGGTTTCCTTTCGTATCCACAACCTCCGCATCGAAGCTGCCGCGATCCCGGTCGGAAGTGACCACGGCGTATAGGCGTGTGTCAGCCGACTCCGGGGCCACTAATAATAATGATGGTGAAACGCGCTCAATGTGCTGCGGCAGACCCATACGGCCCTGCGCACCCATCTCCCAGAGTCCGGCAGTTTGGAAGCAAAGCTCAATCAGGCGCGGCGCTGTAAGCGTCGGCATCTCGGACGGCAGATGGTTTGCTGTCAAGCCTTTGGCCATCAGCCCGATAATCCGGTGTCCGTCCCACCACGCCCGCTCCACAACCTGGTATGCGGGTCCGTGGAAGTAGAGGCGATAGACGTCGGCGGCTTCGATGATGTGTCCTTCCGGCAGGGCCAGCGCCGGTACGTTCACCGCGGTGGGCATCTGTTTTGTGAGCCGCACCCGGGCGGTGAAATGTGTTGTCACTTGGGGCTCGGCCTGGTTGGGGAGCGGTCGGCTGCCGGTCAAGCGACAGTTTGCCAGCAAGGTCAAAGTGTCGCGCTGCGGATGGATGACTGCCTCGACCGTCACCACGCGCGGTTCGTTCCGATAGAACTTGAACGGCGCCAGGAAGTTCACGTCTTCGATCGCCGCCACGTGCCAGCCGGGAAGCAGGCATAGCGCAGCTTCGGCAAACGCCTCGATGCCCATGACTCCGGGCAGCACTGGGGTGCCGTCGATTTGATGATCGTGCAGGAAAGGTTGAATGGCTGGGTCCAGCGTGGTTTCGATGGTGAGGCCACTCTGCAGGCCTACGCCTGCTATCTTGCCGACCATTGGTCCTTGCTCCGGCAAGCTCTTCGAGGCTTCCGCTGCGGATGTATCCAGCCCGCCAGTGGCATCCCAATCGTTCAGCAGAACGCCGAAGCGCTGGCCGATCACAATTTCGCCCTTGGTCCCTCCCGCAGTTAATTCGCGGCGAATCAAAGGAGTCCCCGCCTCTGGTGGCAGCATATCGATACCTGCCAGTTCCATCATCTTGGGGATGGAGCCACGCGTCGCCATGCCCATGCCGCCCCATGCCGTCCAGTCGATGACGATGCCCCGTGTCGCCGGCCGTGTGGTGCGGAAGCTTGAGGTAATCTTGCACAACAGGTCGTTGGCCGCGCTGTAGTCGGCTTGTCCGGCGTTGCCGAAGCGCCCGGCAATCGAGCTGAACGCCACCGTCGCCCCGAGAGGCATGTCGCCGATTGCATGCAGAAGATTGAACCAGCCGTCGCTCTTGACGTCGAAGACCAGATCGAACTCACGCGCATCCTTGTCCGGCAGGAAGTGACTACGCTCTATGCCGGCGGCGTGCAGCAGCACGTCGATCTGCCCGCTGCGCTCGCGCACTTGTTTGATGACTTTGGCCACAGCGTCCGCATCGGTAAGGTTCACGCTGAAGTAATGCGCCGTACCGCCAGCGGCCCGCACGGCAGCGATTGCGCTGTGTGCCGCTTGCGCTCGCTCCAGCGCTGCCAGCTCTTTTTCAACCAAGGCAGGCGTGGCGCGCTCGCCACGCGCCTGGATGCGTGTGAACAGATCACGCTTGAGGCCGTCCTTGTCCGTGACGAAGCGCTTCAGCTCGGGATTCTCCGGATCAGGCTCGGGCACCAGATCGAGCAGGTAGAACGTGCCTCCGGAAGCCGTCGCCAAATCGGCGGTGATAGCCGATACAATACTTCCGGCCGCGCCGGTGACGAGAAAGACGGTGTTGCTGTCCAGTGTTAGACCGGGCTTACCATCGGCGGCGAGCTGTTCTTGTAGCCCAACCGTCCAGCGCAGTCCTTCTTTGTACCCGATCTCGATTGCGCCAGGATCGCGCAGGGTTTCCTCAATCAGGATGTCGGCGAACTCTGACGGCTTTCGTTCCGCTTCAAAGTCGACCGCCTTGACCACAGCGTCCATCCGCTCGCGCTTGTACGTTTTGGTGAAGCCCACGACCGCGCCACCTAACGGCACTGTCGCGCCGGCCTCATCGTAGCCATGCTGTCCACCAAGTCGCGTCGCCGACACGAGAAATGTGCCCGGCGCCGCAACCTGCTCGTACAGAATGCGCATGGTGGCATACAGCGACTTGACACGCACCCACAGGGCTTCATGCCAGCTGGCGAGGTTCATCGCCGTGATGTCACCCTCGTTGTCCAGCGCGGGCAGCCAGTACACTCCATGCACCGGACCCGCAGCCAGCCAGCTCTTGAGGAGATTCTCCAACGCATGTGTATCCAGCGTCTCGTTGTCGCGGAGGGTGAAGCGGAGAACTTCTACACCCATCGTCTGTAGCCGTTGCGCCAGCGCGTCTCCTACACCAGATTTGTCCGGCATGACGACCACTCGGCGACCAGACGCGAGCTTGACACCGGTTGGCTTGCAAAGAGCAAGCGGCGGGCGCAAGTTCGGAACAGGTACGCGGCGTGGAATACGATTGGCGGCGTCGAAACTGGCGGGGATCGGACGCGCAGTCGTAATCGGCTTCGGGCCCGAAGATGCGGACATTGCCGGTTTTTTCTGCGTCGGCTCTTGTTTCTCTTGCATGGCGGAAGAGGTTGGAGCAGACGCTTTAGCCAATGCGGGTTGCCGGTCGCGAGCGAACTTGATCACGTGGGCCAAGGTCGGGAAGTCCCGCAGCTTGAGATTCTCATCCCGCGCAATGTTGTACGCCGCTCGCACGGCCGCGAACATCTCCGCTTGTTTGACGGTGTCGATGCCGAGGTCTGCTTCGAGATCCAGATCCAGGTCCAACATGTCTTTGGGATAGCCCGACTTCTCAGCCACGATGTCCAGCACCTTCTCCTTGATGGAGTCGTCCGTTTCCGCCGCCTGGGCCGCGACTGGGGTCGGCGTGGGTTCAGATGGCGCACTGATAGTTGCTGGGGATGGAACCGCAGGCACCCCAGCCAGCTCGGGGCGCTTCTCATAGACGAAGCGGATGACGTGCGCTAATGTGGGATAGTCGCGCAACTTGCGGTTCTCGTCGCGCGGAATGCTGTAGATCTCGCGGATGGCCGCAAACATTTCCGCCTGCTTGACGGTGTCGACGCCAAGGTCCGCTTCGAGGTCGAGATCCAAGTCCAGCATGTCTTTCGGATAGCCCGTCTTCTCTACCACGAGCGCGAGAATGCGTTCCTTCACGGAATCGCCGGTGACGACTTGCGCGGATGTCGCGGTGGGTGCAGGTTTCTCAGCCACCACAGCGATTGTCGGAGTGGTGAGTTTGACCTCTTCCTTCGCTGCCGCCGGGGCTGCAGCCAGGTCCGGACGTTTCTCATACACGAAACGGATCACGTGCGCCAACGTGGGATAGTCGCGCAGCTTGCGATTCTCGTCGCGTGGAATGTCATATGCCGCTCGGATTGCGGCAAACATTTCGGCCTGTTTCACGGTGTCGACGCCGAGGTCGGCTTCGAGATCCAGATCCAAATCCAGCATGTCTTTCGGATAACCGGTCTTCTCCACCACCAGTGCGAGAATGCGTTCCTTGACCGAATCGCCAGCGGCGACTTGCGCAGATGCCGCAGTGGGTGCCGGTTTCTCAGCGACCACAGCGATTGTCGGCGTCGTAAGTCTGACTTCTTCCTTCGCTGCTGCCGGGGCTGCCGCCAGGTCTGGCCGCTTCTCATACACGAAACGGATCACGTGCGCCAAGGTTGGGTAATCGCGGAGCTTGCGGTTCTCGTCGCGCGCAATGTTGTAAGCCTCGCGGATCGTGGCAAAGACCTCCGCCTGCTTAACTGTGTCGACGCCCAGATCTGCTTCGAGATCGAGATCCAGGTCGAGCATGTCAACCGGATAACCGGTTTTCTCGGCTACCAGAGCTAGCACTTTCGCTTTCACCGGATCGGTCTTTAGGTCGGTCTTTGGATCGCTAGTTGGAACGCCCTTCGCCGCCGCTTTTGCCGGTGAGGAAGGAGCGGGAGCGGCGACCTGAACTTTGGGCGCCGGTTCAGCGAGCGCGAGGGGCGGCGGTGGCGCCGGTTTCGTGGTGACGACTGACGTCGGCGGCGGCGCTTGCGGCGGGCGGGTTGGCGCCGTCGTTTTTGCCGTTGCCGTTCGTGGCTCCTGCGCGGTCTCGGAGACCCGCGCTGCCGACCCGTGATCTCGCACACGCAGCGTGCGGTGAACGACTTCCAGATCGGCGGCCGGGCGGCCCGCGACGCCGCTCAGCCAGGCACTCCATGCGCTGGCATCGGCGATGCGGTAGGCATAGCCCAAAGCGTTCGGGCTGGGACGGATCCCGTCTTTCGTCTTGATCCAATGCAGGAGCATCATGCTGATCTGCGAACCGAACCCCGCTCCCAGGTGTATGGCGTACTCGACGGGATAGCTACCGCCTTTCGACAGGTTCAACTGTCCCAACTCCGGATCAACTTCCTTAAAGTTGGCGACCGGGGGCACGCAGCCGGTTTCGAGCGCCTTGACGGCGACGACATCTTCGATGCCTGTGCCCATGGCGTGACCAGTGAAGCCCTTGGTGTTGGCGATCACAATGCGATCCGCGACGTCGCCGAAGACGCGACGCAGCGCGTGGATCTCCGCGGAGGCACTGCCACCGCGCGCGGGGGTATAGGTTTCATGGGAAACGAAAACTGTCTGTGACGCTATCTGGTGACGAGAAATGCCGTTGCCCGCTTCGGCTTTGGCGACCAGGGTCTCCATCACTTGGCCGATGTGCTGGACATCGAGACGAGTACCGTGGAAGGCGCTGTTGCCGGTCACGGTGCTCAACACCTCGCAGATAGGCTGTATTCCACGTTCACGGGCGGCGGCGGCGCTCTCTACCACCAGAGCTGCGGCGCCCATGCCGATAAGCATGCCGTGCCGCCGGCGGTCGAAGGGAATGGCGGCGTCTGCGACCACTTCGTCGGTCGCTGCCGCTCCAGTCGCCAGGAAACCAGCGCCCATCCAATCGATCAGATGGTCGGTGGTAATGTCGTCGGCCGAGACGACGATCACGCGACGGCACCGCCCGGCGTGGATCCAGTCCTGCGCCAGCGATACCGCCTGCGTGGTGCTCGCGCAGGCAGAGTTGATTTGAGTGTTGGGACCGCGGGCACCGATGAATTCGGCGAATTGCGAATGTCCCATGGACAAGACCCGGAGCAAGAAGCGCCGGTTGAAGACATACGGGTCTTTGTCGATGGCGGCGCGCAATTCGTCGATGTGCCGGTTTATCTCCTGTACCAGATTGGAATGACCATTCGCCCCAACCGCGCGGGCGGACAGGCCTTCGAGCATGGCCAACTGCTCGCGACGTTCGTGGTCCGCGTAATAGCGCGCCATCTCATCGGCGAACGCGTCGTATCCGGGGAAGGCGGAAGCAAAAATCACAGCGGTATCGTCGCGCAAAGCGTCGGGCAAGCCCCAGCGCTCCGGTAACTGCGTGCCTTTGGTCGTGGTTTTATAGCGCATGACCAGCGGGATGCCGGCGTCGCGCAATGCGTCGATGCCCGCGGCGATCGCCAGTTGGGTGACACGGTCGAGGGCGCCCACGCGTTCGGAGGAAATTCCGAATTCATCCTCAAGATTAAAAGCGCCTCCACGGCCCGCCAGCTTGATGACGTCCGCGACATCAGTGAGGGTCTCAAACCTGGCTTCTCCGTTCTCGCTCTTCACCAGGCGCGTGATGTGCTTGTCGAGCATGGCGCGCCGGAAGCGCGCAGGGATCGAATCGATAAACTGATCGCCCCGCAGAATGCGGCCAATGTTGCCATCATCGAAGATGTGCTCGGTTCCGGGCAGGCCTAACGCCGCGCCTGTGATGACCACCGGGGCGGAGGTGGAGCGCCCATTCTGGCCGTGGTAGATCTCGTAGCCGCGATCGAGAACATCGGCGAACAAACGGCCGAGCTCGTTGTAGTGATCGCCGTTCGACGGCGCGGTTTGCGTGCCCGAAGTGCTTGTTGAGGACGTTGCCACGGGAATCGGTTTAGACGTCTCCGACGGTGAGGGAATAGCGGTCACGGTCGTTACCGAGGGCTCGCGCAAAGCTTCCGCGGTTCCGCGGCCCAGTCCCGCCGCGTAAAGGCCGCACAGCGACTGGTTGAACGCGACAATGTCCCCGATTTTCGGATGATTGGTAAACAACGAAACGACATCGCTGTGGCCGCCGAGCACATCCTCGGCAAATCCCTGCAACGCCTTCTTCGGTCCAACTTCAACAAACATGCGAGCGCCGGCATCGTACAGCGTGCGCAAGCCCTTAACAAATTGCACAGGAGAAGCGACCTGCTGCGTGAGAATGTCCAGCATCTTAGGCACGACGTCAGGCCCTGTGGGATAAAACTCGCCGTTTGTGTTCGCGACGATTGGCAAACGTGGCGATTCGAGATGCAGGCGCTCCAGAACTCGCCGCAGCGGCTCACTGGCTCCCGCCACGATCGATGTGTGGAAGGCGTGGCTGACCGTTAGAGGGGCAACGTCATAGCCAGCCTTTTGGAAGGCTTCCATGGCTTGCTCGACTGCCTTGCTCGCGCCGCCGATAACCGCCTGATGGTTGCTGTTGACGTTGGCGATCACGACGTTGCCTTGACTACCGACCGTCTTCAGCGTTCGCTCGATCTCTTCCAGTGGAGCAAACACCGCGGCCATGCGGCCGTTGTCTTCCATTGCCACCTGGGTCATGCCGCGGCCGCGAGCGCTGACGGCTTCGAGCGACTCGGCAAAGGGGAGGGCGCCGGCTGCGACCAGCGCTCCGTATTCGCCCAAGCTGTGGCCCATCGTGAAGTCGGGTTCGATACCGTAGGCGGCAAGGAGTCGGGTCATCGCGAGGTCAGTTGCGAGCACGGCTGGCTGAGTGATCGCGGTTTGCCGCAGGTCATCTTCGGCCTTCGCGACCGCGTTGGCATCGGTTCGATCAATGAAGATGAACTTGCTGAGCGGCTTGCCGAGCAAGGGCGTCATCACGCGATCGGCTTCGGCAAAGGTTTCGGCAACAATCGGTTCCGTCGCCCGAAGAAGTTGGAGCATGTTCACGTATTGCGAGCCTTGACCCGTATAGAGGAACGCCACCTTGGGAGCGGGACCGTGACCGCGGAAGATGCCTTGTGCCCGCAGAGCTTTCCACACCGCCGGCTGATTGGCTGCCAGCGCTTTGAGGGCAGCGCCTGCTTTGTCCGCCAGTTCGGTGGCGTTGGCGTAATCGATGGCCAGGCGCTCGGGCGCGCGCAGGTCTGATTCAGCCGGGGCAGTTGGCGCGGGTGCCCGGCCCGCTTTCGCGTCCTTCTCCACCGCGCACAAACGCTCGGCGAGCGCGGTTTCGGAAGCGGCGCCGATTACCAGTGCTCCGCGTAACGGAGCTTTGCAATGAGAAGAGTCAGACGTGCGGGAAACATCTCCCACATGCATCATTGGAATTGGCTCGTTCCCTTTCGACGGTATCTCGGTGACCGCCACCGAGCGCTTGCCGTTTCCGTTCAGCCTGCCGGGAATGTATTCTTCGAGCACAGCATGGAAATTGGTGCCGCCAAAACCAAAAGCGCTCAGACCCGCCCGGCGCACGCCATCTTCTGGCATCGTCCACGGTTTCAGTTCGGTATTGACGTAGAGCGGAGAGTGGGCAAAGTCGATGTTTGGATTGAGATGCTCGCAATGCACGCTCGGCGGCAGTACCTTATCCCGAAGCGCCAGCGTGGCTTTCAGCAGTCCGGCCGCGCCGGCCGCGCCTTTGAGATGCCCACAGTTCGATTTGACCGAGCCGAGCGCCACTGAGTGCGAGGGGAGATGAGAACTGCTGAGCACGTCGATCATGCTTTGCACTTCGACGACGTCGCCCACGGCGGTGGATGTGCCATGGCCCTCGATCAACGTCACAGTAGCCGGCGATAATCCGGCATTCTGCCAAGCGCGCTCGATGGCGAATTTTTGGCCGATCGGGTTGGGCGCGGTGATGCCTTTTCCCTTGCCGTCGCTCGATCCGCCCATGCCACGCAGCACGGCGTAGATCTTGTCCCCGTCCCGCTCGGCATCGGCCAGTCGCTTGAGCAGAAAGATCGCGGCGCCTTCGCCCATGACGAAGCCGTCGGCCCCTTCGGCATAGGGGCGAGTGCCGGTCGCCGAGAGCGCACCGATCTTGCAGAACTTGACGAAGGTCGAGGCGCCCATGTTGCGGTCAATGCCGCCGGTGACGACCACGTCGAAATCGTGTTGTACCAGTCCTTCTGCTGCGGAACTGATCGCTGCCATCGCCGATGCGCAGGCGGCGTCACAAACGTAGTTGGGGCCGTGGAAGTTGAAAACGTTCGCAATGCGACCGGCAATGCAGTTGGCCAATTCGCCGGGCATGCTGTCTTCCGTAATTTCAGGAAGGAGCTTGCCCATTCGGTCGTGCAATTGGCGGGTAATGTCGCCGCGCACCGCTTCCGGCAACGCAGCGAAACTGGCAGTTTCGGCCAGTTCGCGCGCATATTCGGGAAAGAGCACGCGCATTACGGTGAAATAGTGTTTTTCGCCGGCCATGGCATTGCCAAGGATCACAGCCGTGCGATCGTTGTCCAGCGGCCGCTTGGGATACCCGTAGTCTTCTAACGCTTCGCGGGTGCAGGCGATGGCCCATTTTTGCGACTCATCCATGGCATCGACCACGCGCGGCGGAATAGCCAGGCGCCACTTCATGGGCTCCCATACATGCTCACGCACCCAGCCGCCGATCTTTGAGTACGTCTTATCCGGGGCGCTGTGATCGGGATCGTAATAAAGCGCCGGGTCCCAGCGGTTGGGCGTAACCTCGCTGATGCTGTAGCGGCCATCCTTCACGTTTCTCCAGAACGACGCTACATTCGGAGCATCGGGTAAAACCGCTCCAACTCCCACAATTGCTATAGCACGATAGGAAGTGTTTTCCATGGCGAGACTCCTGCGAAGGTAAATTCTTAAACGCTACGCGGCCCGTTCCGCGCGCTTGGCAGCGCGGCCGTACAGTACGTCTGCTACGTAATCCATATCCGAAATCAGGCCCGATTGCGCGCGATGAATGGCGGGCAATCCCAAACTTGTTTCAAATCCTGCTACCTCGGCATTGCTTATGCCCCCGGCTCCGACGACCCAGCGCAAGCCGTCTTCGGCCACCTTGAGCGCGGCATCGCGGGCAAAGACTCGGCTGAGCGCGGCGAGCGCTGTCGCGTCGAAGCGCCGATTAGCTTTTTCGTTGAGCTTGCCTTCAGCCAAAAGCGCGGCGCGACGGGGCAAACTACCCGCGCACTCGGCATAAGCGATCAACTCGCCCAGGCGCAAGAGAATATGTTGATAGCGGGTAAGGCGAGCCACCCGCGCCCTTTCCATGACCTCAGCCAACGCGTGCAAAGCCAATGCCGCTATATCAGCGCCCACGCTCGGATGGCGGGCGTGCAATGCTTCGAATTCTCGCGCTCGCTCGTGATAGTGCTGCCCGCGCGTTTTGAGATGAGACTGCCAACGGTCGCGGCTGATGGTCATCTCCATGATCTCGGAGGTGCCTTCGTAAATCGTGGTGATGCGAACGTCGCGGCTGATTTTTTCCACCATGTATTCATGCGTGTAACCGTAGCCCCCGAGCGCTTGAATGCAGGCCTCGGCGGCCGCATTGCCGGCCTCCGTCGCCATGTACTTGGCGATGGCACCCTCGGTGTTCAGGCTGCCTTCGGCCCCGGCGTCGATGCGTTCCGCAGTTTCTTCGATGTAGGAGCGGGCTGCTTCCAGTCGCGCCACGCTGGGCACGATCAGCTTGTGGGTGTATCCCTGCTTTTCTGAGAGCGGCGCTCCGGCTTGAATACGCTTGGTGGAATAAGGAATGGCCCGGTCGAGAGCGGACCATCCTGCGCCCAGGCCGAACGCCGCGACCATCAGGCGCGTATAGCCGAACACGGCCTGCGCTTGATTCAAACCCTGGCCTTCGACGCCGCCAACGAGCCGGTCGGCGTCGACATAGACGTCGCTGAATGCAAGGGCTGCCGTGTTGCTCAGCCGAATGCCATGCTTGTCTTCCGGTTCGTCGTGACTGAAGCCCTTCGCGCCCTTTTCCACGATGAACCAGCTCGGACCGCTGGGCGTGTTGGCCAAAACCGAGTAGGCATCAGCGATTCCACCGTTGCTGATCCACTGCTTGTTCCCGTTGATCTTGTAACCGACGACGCGACCGTCCTTGGTGACCGGGTCCGCCGTAGTGCGAAGCGCCCCCAGATCGCTGCCCGCTTCCGGCTCCGTCGCCCCGTAGGCGAACAACAATCCCTCTTCTGCGATACGCGTCAACCAGGTTTTCTTTTGCTCGGGAGTGGCGCCAACCGTGATCGGATCGCTGCCCAGAAACGTGGCCAGCACGGCCGTAGCGACGCCCAGATCGATGCGTGCCATCTCTTCACAGACGCAATACACATCGAAGGCGCCGCCGCCCATGCCGCCGAACTCTTCGGGAATGAACAGGAGTTGAATGCCGAGCTGGTCCGGACTGCACATATGGTGGACGATTTCGAGCGGGCATTCGTCGTGGTCATCAAGCTCCCGGAGCACTTCGTCCGGCAGACGTTTCTTGGCGAAGTCCTTGAGCGACTTCAAACTTAACTTCAATGTTTTATTTGTAATCATGGGGAGGGCCTCACTTTGCTATGCGACGCTTCGCATTTCACGAACTTTGTTGGTCAATTCCGGCAAGAACTCCAGGATGTCATCGACAATTCCGACGTCTGCCACCTGGAAGATCGGAGCCTTCGGGTTCTTGTTAATGGCGATCAGGAACGGACTACCTTTGATGCCGGCCAGATGCTGGAAAGAGCCACTGATGCCGCATGCCAGATAGACCTTGGGCTTGACGGTCTTTCCGGATGAGCCCACCTGACGTGACTTCTCCATCCACTTGGCGTCGACCACGGGTCTCGAGCAGCTCACCGCCGCGCCCAGGGCGTCAGCCAGTTCCTGCGCGATGGCGACATTGTCTTTTTCCTGAATGCCACGGCCGATGGAAACCAAAACGTTGTACTTGGTGATATCTACATCACCCGCCTCGGCGCCGACCGTCTCCAGATAGCGACGGCCCGCCGCCAGAGCGCCGACGTCCGGTGATTTATCAACGACGAGGCCGCCTCCCGGAGTAATCTCTACCGCCTTGAACGCGCCCGGACGTATCGTGACCACCGCGCCCGATGAAATGTCACAACGAACATGAGCGCTCACCTGTCCCCCGAATTCCTGGCGGTCCACTTTGAGGCCGGTGCCTTCAACCCCGGCGATGTCCAACACGTCGGAAACGAAAGCTGAATTCATCTTGATGGAAAGACCCGGCGCCAGATCGATTCCGAAATGCTCATGGGGAACTAACACAATGCCGTCGCTCGGCAGGACCTTGACCAGGGCTTTCCGGACCAGCTCAGCATTGGGGTAGGTAAGAGCTTCGTTGGCGATTTTCCAAATCTCAGGGTAGGAAGCACCGAGGGTCTTGCACGCGGCATCAAGGTCCGCGCCCCAGCCGGTGAGAATGGCTGTCGGCGAAGCAGCGGCATCGATCTTTCGCGCAGCGGCAGCCAACTCGAACGCGGAATCGTCAACCACGCCACCTTTGTGCACAATGTAAGCGAAGATGCGAGCCATTATTTCAACCCTCCTTTGGCTGCCACTAACTCCAGAACTTTGTCGATGTTTTCTTCCCGGCTGCCGCGCAGAATTTCGGCGCCCTTGCCCAGTGCGGGGACGAAGTAGTCCACCCGCTTCACTTTCGCGGCAGCTTCTCCTACAGCGCTTGCGACAATTCCCAGGTCCGATGCGCTGAAAGTTGGGATGGGGATCGAGGCCACTTGCCGGATGCCCCTCATGCCGACATAACGTGGTTCATTGATGCCGGTCTGAATCGAGAGCACACAGGGCAGATCAATCTCATTCATTTCCTTGTTGCCGCCTGCGATTTCCCGGCTGACTTTCAGCTTCTTGCCTTCGAGCACCTCAATGGAATTGACCAGAGAAGCAAACGGGTAATCGAGCAGCGCCGCCAGCATTCCGCCGACCTGGGCACCACCGTCCTCGGCCTGAACCCCGGTCAGGATCAGGTCGTAATGCCCCTTCTGCACGAAGGCTTTCAGGATGGCGGCGATGCCCCGGCCGTCCGAGCCACTGAAAGCCTCGTCTGAGATCATCACGCCATGGTTCGCGCCCATGGCCATCTCCCGGCGCAGGACCTCCTCGTCATCTTCGCCACCAACCGTGGCGACCGTGACGTTTCCACCGACTCGGGCGACGATCTGAAGGGCTTCTTCGACCGCATAGTTGTCCGGTTCATTGATCGAATAGACCAATTCATCACGCTCGATGTCGTTTCCCGCGCTGTTGAGTTCAATTTCGTTTTCCGAAGTGTCCGGCACTCTTCGTACACAAACTAGAATCTCCACATTCACCTCCACAGAATTGCGCAGTTCCAACTTCATCCGGGTCTGTTGGACGAAGCGGTCACGCATTCCTTAATCTCGGTAGACTGCTCTTCTTTCAAATCGGGGTATTCACGCGCGATTTGCTGGTCAACCAGTTCCGCCAGATCGATGGCGGTCATCTTTCCTTCCAAGCCTGCGACCTTGATCGCATCTTCGATATTCACCATGCAGAACGGACAGGCCGTCACCATCACATTGGCCCCGGCTTCGGCGGCCATTTTGACTCTCTTTACACCCATTCGTTGATCTTCTTTCGGCTCGTAGAACAGCATCAGTCCACCACCACCGCAGCAGAATGACCGGTCTCGGGAATGGCTCATTTCGACTCTCTTCAAACCGGGAATCGCATCCAGCACATCTCGAGGGTCGTCGTAAATCTGGTTGTGCCGCCCCAAATAGCAGGGATCGTGGTAGGTGTACACACTGCTTTCGTTTTCTACCGGATTGAACCTGATCTTGCCCGCTTTCACTTCTCTGGCGATCACCTGGCTGATGTGCTCCACCGGCGGCACATCCCTGTAGTCATGTTTCAGCGCGTTGTAGGCGTGCGGGTCAGCGGTGACGATCCGCCGGACTCCGGACGCTTGGATGGCATCCACGTTGTGGTCCCGCAAGGCCATGAAAAGCGTCTCTTCGCCAAACCGCCGGACTTCATGGCCGCTATCTCTTTCCGCCGCACCCAGAATTCCGAAATTCTCTCCGACGTGGTTGAGGATCTTCGCCGTTGCCCGCCCGATCGCCTGCATCCGGTTATCGTAGGAGGTGATGCTGTCGACAAAATACAGAGTTTCCGCGCCATTGCGATTGTCCAGGGTTTTGACCCGGCAGGTTTGCTGGAATTCCTTGGCGTTGGCCCACTCGGCCTTCTTCTTTTCCATCTTGCCGTAGGGATTGCCGCGGCTCTCCAGCGCCTTCAGAGGCTTTTGCAGGGACTGGGGTACATTTCCTTCATCGACCATGCCCCGCCGCAAATCAACGATCTTGTCGATGTACTCGACCAGCAGCGGGCATTCTTCTTCACAAGCGCCGCAGGTCGTGCAGGACCAGATTTCATCCTCGGAATAAATGCTGCCGGAATCTTTGCTGCCAATCAGTGCCGCGCCATTGTTCACGCGTCCAAGAACCGGATAATGCTGGAAGGCGTAATCTCTGGCCTTGATGCCGATGAATCGTGGCGACAGCGGCCTTCCCACAGCATTGGACGGGCAATTGTCCGAACACCGCCCGCAGTCTGCGCAGGAATAAAAATCGAGCATGTGCTTCCAGGTGAAGTCTTCGAACGTTTTTACTCCGAAGGATTTCACTTGATCCAGATGCTCATCGCTGACGCCCCATCGCACCGGCTTCAGAATCTCCCGATCCAATTTTGCGAAGTAGATATTGAAGAGAGAGGTTTCCACGTGGAACTGGATTCCAAAGGGCCGATAGCAGAGCAAAAAGTAAAAGGTCAGTTCATGGACAAGATAAGCGCCGAAGTAAAGCCCCCCAAGAATTGGCAAGGCAGTTGCTACGAGAGCCTTCTGCAGCACCCACGGGAGCGAAAATGCGGCCAGCACTTCAACAGATTGGCTCGACTGCGACTGGGCGGCGGCTCTTGCGGCCGCAAAGAGGCTGTCGGCGACCATCAGGATTGCGATCAGGGACAAAAGAAAGATAGCGTCGGCCGTGTGGGCTTTGCCGTACCTTGCCGGCACAGCGTACCGCGCAGGTTTGAAAACCAGGCGGCGAATCACAGCGATTACCATGCAGAGAAAAACAATGGTGGCGGCGTAATCCGTGATTATGTCGTAGATAGGACCGGCTCTTCCCGAGAGGCCGGGCATGACGAAATTCTGGGAGACGCCGATAATCAGCACCGAGAAGGCGCGAATTGCCAGGACTATGAAGCCCGCAAAAATGAAAATATGGAGGGTTCCTGCGAGCTTGTAACGCGGGTGCTTCCACTGGCCCAGCCAAAATTTCAGAACTCTTCCCAGCCGGACCCATGGCTGGTCAAACCGAAAATCGCGTTCGGCTCGAACAAGCGGAACCAGGCGCTTCGCCACAATGTAGGAAAAACACACGACGCCCAGAAGATGAATGGTTAAGAAGAGGATCCGGCCCGTGACCAACCAGGAGGTCACCTGCGCAGCTGACTGGATGCCTTCCAC
>JBEKYF010000073.1:0-36107 GCA_049511255.1 Terriglobales bacterium
CACCGGCGCCTCGTCCGGTCCCATCACGATCGGGGCTACTTGTACCGACTCGCGCGGCTTGACGGCTTCGACGACGAGCTCGGTGACGGTTGAAAATCCGCCACCGCCGCCGCCGCAGGCCACCAAGGTGAACGAGTGCCAGTACCCGAACCTCAAGAAACCGTGGCGCGTCGATAACACCTGCAAGGCCGAGCTGGACGATGTTGCCCTCAAGTTGCAGCAGGATCCAGATGCCAAGCTGGTGGTGGTTGGGAACGCTGATCCGACGGAAAAGCGTAAGAACCTGGCGGGCGAGCGCGCGCTCAACGTGAAGGCCTACATCTCGGGAGGCGAGGCGAAACAGAACATCGACCCAAGCCGCATCGAGACCCGCACCGGAAACGCAGGCACGGCGACTTCGGAACATTGGATTGTTCCGGTCGGCGCGACCTTCCCCGGAGCCGACACCACGACCCTGGTCGATGAGACGAAGGTAAAGGCGGTTCCGGATCATCCCGCGCATCCGGCAGCAAAGAAGAAGGCGGAAGCGCCACAGTAAGCCGAGATCGCCTCATGAATAGAGCCGGTCGAGCGAAAGCTCGACCGGCTCTCCTTATTTGGTCGCACGGCAGGGCGCGCTTACCTGGAACGGAAAGTCCTCTGCACACCCGGCAAGGGGAAACGTTAGCGCGTATTCTATTGCCAAGAGAGGTGCGGTTCATGAGCGGAAGTTCCGGACAGAGCAAGTCGCAAATGACTTATCATCGGTGCAAAGGCAAGACGCTTTTCAATAGCGAGGACTTGATATGAAAATGCTGCTGTTCGCAGGCCTGCTGCTGGTTGCGCTCGGCATCGCATCCCTGGTCGTTCCAATTCCCCACACCGAGACGGAGGGCATCAAGGTCGGGAAAACGAATATCGGCGTTCAGACCAGTCACAGCGAGCGGGTTTCGCCAATCATCAGTGTCGTGCTGATCGCGGGCGGGATCGCGCTGAGCATTGCTGGTGCGCGTACGCGACTGTCCTGAAACTGGCGCGCGTTCGCAAGTCACTGCTCAATGAAGTTCTGCCGCACAAGGCCGATGTCGATTGCTTTCGTGAACTCCCATGGCGTGGGCGGAAAGTCGTGGATCAGACCGGGCTTGCTTGCCTTGCTTTGCCCATGGCCGCACGACAGGCAGATCACTCCGACTTCCCGGAGGTCAGTCTCTTTCGATATTTCATTCTCGCGCGCTGCAGTCGAGCCCGCTATGACCGGGCCCGCACACTTGTCGCAGACACAAGCGGAGAGGTGCAGGTACTGCCTTTTCATTTGGATCCTCGAAAGCTTAAGCGACGGTCTTACACCACACTCCGGCCGCTCACCAGGTTAATGATCAGTACCACCACCGCAATAACCAGCAGCAAGTGAATCAGGGCGCCGCCCATGTGGAGGCTGAAACCAAGAAGCCACAGAATCAGAAGCACAACGAAAATTGTCCAAAGCATGTTGATCTCCTTCGCTCATTTAAGGAGTCGCCGAAAATGAGCTTCCCACAAAACTCATCTATTATCTTGTCGTGGCCGGCACGAGCGATTTCCCGCACTCCAGGCAAGACGACTTTGACCGCGACGTGATTAACCCGCAAAACGGGCACATTCTTTGCGATGCGTAACCGCGAACCGGTGGCGTATGCGACGCAAACAGATTCGAGACGGATGCATTGATAGAGGCAAGCCGTCTACTAAAACGATCGCGCAACCGACGAAAAGCGGGTTCCATAGCGATCCACCTTCGTTCTTTCTCCCCATGCACGAATGATCCCGTTATGAGGCAAATGGCCGAAGTGCTCTTGTGGCCGAAGTGCTCTTAAGGAAGGTCTTCCTCCCCCGCATCTCCGCCAAACTGACGATGACACATCAGGACTCGGTATTCTGTGCAAGATTGCTCACACCTGGGAGAGGCGACGGCGCACGAGCACTAAGGTCCCAGGCGTCAGGTCCCGGGTCTCAGAGAGAATTCGGATTTCCTGAGACCTGAGAACTTAGACCTAACACCTCACCTTCGGCAAAGGTGAGCAATTTAGACCAGCTATTCTCCTATGCGTTGAGCGATCATAACGGTTGAGACGAATACTTCTTCTCTCTCTTTCAGGTTCTCTGAGCTAAGTCAGCCTATCTGAAGTCGTTTCCCCTTAGTTCAGCAGATCCCATAAAGGAACAATTCATGAAAAAGATAATGTCCCTGTTGTTGATGAGTTTGATTGGCCTGGTTGGAACCTTCGCGTTTGCCGGGTCGGCTCGTGAAGACTCGGTTGATCGCATGCAAAAATCCGTGGATGTTCTCCAATCCATCATGTCGACGCCCGACAAAGGTATCCCTGAGGAAGTGTTGAACGGCGCAAAGTGCATCGTCATCGTGCCCAACCTAATCAAAGGCGGCTTCATCTTCGGCGCGAAGCACGGCCGTGGAGTGGCCTCCTGCCGCACGCCTGAAGGCTGGAGCGCTCCCGCATTCGTCTCGGTTGGCGGTGGAAGTTGGGGATTGCAGATCGGAATCGAAGGCATTGACCTGGTCATGCTGGTCATGAACGACCGCGGTTTACAGCATCTTCTTTCCAGCAAGTTCGAACTTACCGGTGAAGGATCGGTGGCAGCGGGCCCGGTAGGCCGTCACACTTCCGCCGGAACTGACATATTGCTGAATACTGAAGTGCTAACTTACTCGCGCTCGAAGGGCGTGTTCGCCGGCTTGACGTTGGAAGGTGCGGTAGTGGAGCAGGACAACGACTCCACTCGCGCCATTTATGGCAAACACATGATGTTCCGCAACATTCTTTCGGGCCATGCGTCAACTCCAGAAAGTGCAGTAGCGTTTGTGAGGGCTGTTTCCGAAGCCGGACACCAGGCCCACATCGCGGAAGCAAGAGAAGACAGGCGGTAATTGCATCAGAAAGGCGGTAATTGCATCAGAAAGAATGTCAAAGGCGATTTTGTGGCTGACCGAGACCGCGTACCGGTTTCGGTCAGCTTTGTCTGATCCTGCAAAAGCGTAACTACACAACGTTTCACTTGAAACACTTTGGCGCCTCGCTAAGATTGCGCCGCTAGGATTTCTGTTTAACGCCGTTGCCCACGGCTACCAGGAAAATGGCGCTCTTGCCTTCGGCATGTGGGGAGAAGAAGCGACTCACGTCGTCGTCGTAAAAGGTGAGGCCGGTGGCGCCTAGACGCTGGGCATAGGCCGCAAGATACAGCTTGCCGCCGAGGATGCCAGCCTCAAGCTGCACGGCGCGATACCCACGATTGCCAAAGCGCTGCAAAATCGGCCGCAAGTCCGCCAGAAAGAAAATGTCCGCGGCGGCGTCGGCAGGCAACTGCTGCTCTAGTCCTAGATAGCCAGCCTGGTCGCGAAAATTTCCATGCTTCAGATACTCCAGCACTCCACGGTCGCGGTGGAAGACGTAAACTCCGGACTTGAGATCCTCGACAGCATGGACAATCAGGTAGAGGTCATTGAGTTGAGATCCCAACGGATCCAGAAAGTCGGCAGGTGCGCCGCGGGTTGCCCGGTCGAGCATGGTGGAAAGCTGCGCCAGGCTGATCGGCGTGCGCGCAAACTGGCGGCTGGAGCCGCGTCTCAGAATGACCTGTTCGATCGGGTCATGAGGCATTTCCGCGTCAGATAGAGGTTGGAGCCGAACGATGGGTCCGGCGGCCGGCGGAGAATCATCCAGTGCAGTGCGACCGCGCCACCTCGCGACTTCCTCGGTCGAGTGCAGCGAAGACGCGGCGTGCATTTCGCGCATAAGCGGATAGTCAATCTCGTCCCGCGAGAGCGGAACAGTTTCGAATCCGAGCGGCGAGATATCTGCAAGCACTCGGGCACCGGTTTGCGAAGGCGGAGCGGTTTGCGCAGGAAGCCCGGAGTCGTGACCGAGGGCGACCAGCGAGAAGGCCACCTCGCGCTGGGAATCAACATCCAGCAATCCATTCACCGTCGAGTCCACAAAGCCGCATACTACCTTGGCGGGCAGGCCCAAGGCGGTGGCTACGGCCAGCAGGTTTGCGAGCATCGTGCCGTTGTCCCACCCGAAATGGCGGTAGGTGCGCGCCTGATACTTCCAGGCATTCCGCCAGTAGGTGCAGGTGCAGACGATGGTCAGCGGTGCATGAGCGATGGCAGGTTCTCCGCCGGTGGCCTCGACCAGGACACTGCGATAGTCTCCGGCGCGCAGCTTGCGCAGGCCGAACTCGGCAGGGGCGAAGTGATAGACGCCAGCCTGAAGGTCGCCGAGGTCGCCGCTAACGAGATAGAGCTCGACTTCGTAGAGCGCTCCCGTGCACGCGGCCGCGCGAAAATAGATTTCGCCGCCCGAATATTTTCTCTGCCGGGTGATACCTGCGGAAAGGTACAGGAGTTGGGCCACAGCCTCTAAATCCGGCGCGGTATTGGTCGGAACGAGGGTCTGGGCGGGGACGCTGCCGGCGATCGCGGAGAGGGCAGCGACTCCAGTTTGGCGCACCTCGGTCGGCAGGCGCGATGGCTCCAGCGCGGGGTAGATCTTGAACGGCAGGGGCTGGTTGTCAAAGTCCAGGGAATGCGGGTTGGTGCGGACGCTGGTGTAGGAATGCTTGGTAGCTTCATGGTAGTTCCAGGCAACTTCGGTATTGACATTGTTGGGCATGGCTGGCGTGGAAAGCTTGACATTGACAATGGTAGCGCATAAGCCTAACATTGAAATTGAGCAAGTACTTTTTCTTACTCTTTCGCTTCTCTGAACTAAGTTAGCCTATCTGAAAATTGTCTCCTCTTCGATTGCTCTGAGGTCCAGTACTGGTTTTCGATTGCGAATGAAAAGTGAGAAAACAGGGAGTCGGCTTGCCTATCGCCTTCTTTCTGTTTGTGGTCTCGTTTTCTTGTCCAGATCGATAGAAACAGAAAGGAACCATGAAAAATATCAAGTTTGTTGTGAAAGTGGACCGAGGCGGCGCTCATGCACCTCAATATGTGCTGAGGATTGATCGGCTTCCCATTCAGACGACAACCAACCGTAAGCTGGCCCTGGTGATGGGGAGATTTACAGCGGAAGATGCGGTTAAATCCATGCAAAACTCTCACTGCAACCCAGAGTTAGTATCCGTGAGGGTTGGCGTCTAGTATTTTCTGAATGAATTTGTGGCGCGGACGCCCACTCCATCACGAAAGCTCGGCTATTCTACAGACAAGAATTCTGGATTCACCCGTAGTCCTCTGGCCGGTTTTTGTCAGATGGGCCGGGACTTCTTACCATTCGGCTGCAACTGCCCATCTCAGTGCGGTCCCTAACACGGATGCGATCACTGTGTCGGGCTACCCGCAACGGTCGGAACCAGAGTCATCGACTTCAGTTGGTCCAGTTCGGCCAGTACTTTGTTCCAATCATTCTGGTCCTTTTTCGTCTTGAACGAAGCCGAGAGGTCGGAATAAAAGTCGAGAATGTTGGCGCGCAGCTCCGGAGTCATCCCATCGAACTTTCCTCTCGACAACTGCCCCAGCAACTTTGCATAGCTGTCGTCGGTGAGCGAGTATTCCGCTGCCTTGGTCGGTTGGCCACTATCAAGATCGCAATTGGGAAGCACGAGCGAGTCAGTGCGGACTTCCTCGAGAAAGGCCCGGTATTGATCGACGGTCAAATTGATGCTCTTGAAATACAGGTCCTCCGTCTGCGGAGTCGGGTTCTTGAAGCCCAGCGCCTTGAAGGGACCAATTCTCGGCATGAAGCGGAAGAGGATTGAGAGGACTCGAGTTCCGAATCCGGGCTTGGTGTAATCCTTCCCCCACTCCTTTTCATAGTCGGAGCGCGAGAGACGGTACAGGAACTTTTTTTTCGCGAAGTCGGGCTGCTCCCGCATCATGTCTTTCTTATGGGTCTTTAGCGCGACCTGGGTCATCTCCGGGATCATCCGGCTGACGGCGAAACGATAGGAGCCGATGGCGAGATCTTCATGGGTAAGCACCTCTTTCAACTGCAATCCGTATACGACTGGGAAGGCTCGCTCCAGCAGGGGCTTTGACACTTGAAACCCGATGAAATCGTGGTACTGCTGCGATGCATAACGATTCTTCGCCACCTGTATCATGTCGAAGCCGAACTCGGTTTTCAAGTGTGCCGTCTTGTCCTGTGCATAGGTCACCGACTTGCCGAACTTCGCTCGCAACTTTGGATACTCGATAGGCACCGACTGGTTGACTGCCATCGAGTGCCCGGTAATGTCCGACGCATAGTGTGCCAGCGCGCCCAGGGCGAAGGCATACTCGTTGGCATCTGCGCTTTCCAGTAACAGCTCGCGAACAAAATCTCCGCTGCGAACGTAATGCACCAGGTTGCTGAAATCTTTGCTGCCGAATGGGTAATAACCCAGATCCTGGATGACGGCGCCTCCGTAGGCGTAGGCATGCGCCTCCTTGATCTGATCTTCCGACAGTCCGGGGTATCGCTTGAGCAGCAGAGGCCGGATCTCGTCGGACCAGAGCAGGTCCACGATTTCCTCGTGGGTCAAAACCGAGTAAGCGAACGAAGCGCCGCTGCCTATCACCACGACGAGAAGAAGTGTCACTATACGCGTAACCAGCAGGCGCCAGCGGGCCGCTGTGGCATGGAGCGGCGGCGATGAGTGCCTGGGGTTAGTCAGACCAGAGCTTTGCATGGGTTTCCCTTCCAGGCGATTGCAGACAATCTCCAATACCAGTCTCGCACTGATACCCGTGCGATTTCTGGTCAAGAGTGCACACTGGCGGCCAACCGGCTGCCTGTCTGCTATGTGAGTATGCGAGGGGGGCGGCTGGTTCTTTTACTCACGGCCACTCGGGTATCCTGCGCCCTGCGCACGGCAGCAGGCTGCGGTTTCGGAGGTTCCTGCAGTTTCCAGGTAAACGCGAGTTCAAAACCCGGCACATCAACCGCATCCCCGCCTGGAGTGGACCCACGCCACGAGCGATCCGCAGTGACGACCTGCTCGGCGGTCAAATCCGGCCGAGAACCAGGAGAATGACAACGATCACGAGGATCAGCCCCAATCCTCCGGACGGAGCGTAACCCCAGTCTCGACTATGCGACCATCTCGGTAGCGCACCAAAGAGAGCTAAGATCAAAATCACGATCAATATCGTTCCAAGCATATGTTTCACTCCTTTCCCCGCACTGAGACGACGTTCAAACGTCACTTCCCGAATGGGCGGTTTTGATTCTGTCTCATTCCAGCGCGGCGTCCTCGATCCTCAAGCCCGCAACCGGAACCCAACATAATGAAGAACCAGTTTGTTTATAGGTGTTCCGCTGGTCTCTTACTGGTCAATACTGCTCAATGTGAAGAATAAGGTCGACAGAGCGGAATTAGTGCGTTCGTGGGGGATGCGGGCGATGATAGCGGGTGAATCGCATCTCCCACACCGCGGGAACATCAGTTTCGATCGCTGCGTAGGGCCTGAAAGGAAAAATGGCGCGAGCCCACGGAGTGGACTCGCACCAATGTAAGAGTTAATCGGTTTTCTTATACGTCTTTCTTATAAATCGAGCGGCCTGACGCCATGTCTCACAGTCAATTCGCTACTGACGAGGCTATTCTTTACCTCCAGGGGCTTTCTTCTCCGGAGCGCTCGCGGGGTGAGCCTCGGGGCGAGGTGCAGCTTGGGGACGAGCTGCAGGCTGCGCATGAGCTGCGGGCTGCGCATGAGCTGCAGGCTGCGCATGAGCTGCGGGCTGCGCATGAGCTGCAGGCTGCGCATGAGCTGCGGGCTGCGCATGAGCTGCAGGTTCCGCATGAGCCGCGGGCTGTGCATGAGCTGCGGGCTGCGCATGAGCCGCCTTGTTCTCAGTTGTGCGAGTTGCAGCCGCCTTATTTTCGGCCGCCTTGTTCTCAGTTGTACGAGTAGCAGCCGCTTTATTCTCGGCCGCCTTGTTCTCAGTTGTACGAGTTGCAGCCGCCTTATTTTCGGCCGCCTTGTTCTCAGTTGTACGAGTAGCAGCCGCTTTATTCTCGGCCGCCTTGTTCTCAGTTGTACGAGTAGCAGCCGCCTTATTCTCGGCTGCCTTGTTCTCAGTTGTACGAGTAGCAGCCGCTTTATTCTCAGCCGCCTTGTTCTCAGTTGTACGAGTAGCAGCCGCCTTATTCTCAGCCGCCTTGTTCTCAGTTGTGCGAGTAGCAGCCGCTTTATTCTCGGCCGCCTTGTTCTCAGTTGTGCGAGTTGCAGCCGCTTTATTCTCGGCTGCCTTGTTCTCAGTTGTACGAGTTGCAGCTGCTTTATTCTCAGCCGCCTTATTCTCAGTTGTACGAGTTGCAGCCGCTTTATTCTCAGCCGCCTTATTCTCAGTTGTACGAGTTGCAGCCGCTTTATTCGCAGCTGCCTTATTCTCGGTGGACTTATTTTCAGGTGCCTTGTAAGGTGCTCCCGCCGCTTTGGCCGCAACCACCCCATGACCGCTAAACTCCGCAGGCTTCGCAGTTGCAGCGACTGCCGGCCGCCCATGGTTCACGGACGCCAGGAGCGCGTGATTAGTACTGGCAGCGTGCACATGCTGGGTTTGCATCGCCGTTGGCGACCTGTGTTGCTCATGTGCCGCTGTCTCTTCTGCCTGGGTCGGACGGGCGTTAATTCCGCCGGTGCCGCCGTTATAGCTGACATAATTGCGGTTGTTGCTTACGGTCTTTTCGTAAGTGTTGTGAAAGCTTCTCACATCTATGTTATTCACCGAGCGGTTGTAGTTGAAGGCTCCGTTATTCCAATATCCGCCCTCATAGCCGACGCCACCATAGCCGAAGCCGTAGTTGACGCCACCGTAGAAGCCGACGTGCGGTCCCCAATAGCCTTCATTCCAAGCGTAGCCGTTGTCGCCCCAACCCCAATAGCCGGGAGTCCAGAGGAAGCCAACCTCAGGAGCCATCACCCATGTACCCGGCACCCAGAAGTAGCCGTCATCCCCGTAAGCCCAGTAGCCAGGCGTCCACATATAACCGACGGAGGGGCACATGGGTTGCGTATAAATAGGGAGCGCGGGCGGAGCGATCATGATCGACACGCCGAACTGAGCGAACGAGGCGACCGGTACGACCAATATCAGAAGTGCTAGCAATAGCAAACGGATTGTGCGCATGTTGAACCACCTTGCCAGATCATCCTTCGGTTGCCCGGTCCTACCTTGCCGCTGCGGGCTGCGCGGATTGAATGGCGACTGCGTCGATGCCAGAATGCCACGGAGGCACCTGCCAAATCTGTGCACTACTGCTCACTTTTCTTGAATGTTCCCATTAAATCTGCTGAATGATTTTTTCCGAAATGACCGTGCTGACGCCGAAAAAAAGTAACGCGGGCCCAAACAGTGGACCCGCGCCGATAGTACTTAAGCAGGTTGCACCCCTGGGAATGGGCCGCTATGGTGCGAAGCTAAGTGTAATGTTAACGCCGGGATACATCGGGTTGCACAGGTAATACACGCCGTTAATTTCGACGACATAAACGTCTTGCGTGTAGAGCCAATTGCTTGGCCATGCGTCAACGAATCCGAACGAATAGCCACCGTATTGGAAGCGGTGATTGTTGTAGTCGCCTTGGCTGACATGAAACGAGTGTTCCCTCCCAAAATTGGCCTTAAATTTGTCTGCGGGAATTTGACCACCACGGTTACCAGCGGCGCGCTGCACCTGCTGCTCCGGCTTAGCCTGCTGTGCGTTTTTCTCTTCGGGCTTGGTGTTCTTCTCCTGCTGTGCGTTCTTCTCTTCTGGCTTGGTGTTCTTCTCCTGCTGCACCACAGGTTTTTCCTCTTGCTGTGCGGACTTAGCTGGTTGCGCTTTCTTTTCGTCCTGGGCAGGCTTGGCCTTCTGTTCTTCCTGCTGGTCGTGCTGCTCCTGCTGGGCGAACGCCGGAGCCGCGGCTACGAGGGTCAAAGACAGAACTGCGGTGCTCATAAATCCAACTAGTTTCATAGGTGTTGCCTCCATTGTTTGTTGAGATCGTTACGTACGCTTGCTTTATCGCAAGCTTCCTGTGGTCGCGTTCACCGGGCTGCCGATGGCTTCGCCGGACACGAGAAGTTCAACTCTCCGGTTCTGCTGCCGTCCCGAGGAGTTGTCGTTTGAGGCTACGGGCAAAGTGTTGCCGAATCCTCTGGCTGAAACCGAATTTGTCAACACGCCTTGTTGCACAAGGTAGTCGCGCACGGATCCAGCACGGTTCTCAGACAGTGTCTGGTTCATTTCATCGCTGCCCACATTGTCTGTGTAGCCGCCGACTTCAATGTTGAGTGCAGGGTAGGCGAGCAGAATACCGGCGACTTTCGCCAGTTTCTCCCGTGCCCCCGGCTTCAACGAGTATTTTCCGGTGTCAAACAAAACATCGGACATGCTGACGATGAGCCCGCGCGCGCTATCGCGAGTCTGAAGAATGGAATTTAACTGCTCGGACAATCGCGCGCGCATGGCCGCTTTGTCGGTTTCCGCTTGTTGTGCGCTCGCCTGGGCCTGCTGTGCAGCCAAACGAGACTGCTCTGCATCAGCCTGGGCTGCGGAGAGTGCATTGGCTGACGAAGCCTCGCTGGCTGCCATGCTGGACTGAGCCTGCGCGGTCGCAATTTGTGCTTCCGCAGCGTCGGCGCGGGCCTTTGCTGCATCGGACTCTGCCTGAGCCTTGGCCGCTAGAGCTTGCGCCGTATCGGACTGGGCTTGGTCTTTCTGCCGAATCGCGTCATCAACCTGCCCCTGCGATTTCGCCTGAGCATCGGCTGAGTCCTGACGTTCGGTTGCCAGGCGTATCTCGTCCAGTTTCTTGACTGCGATCTCGCGTGCATCTTCGGAGGTCTGCACTGCCTCGCGCGCGACTGCGATCAGCGCCTTTCTGTCGAGGTGTTTTTGTGTAGCGTATTCATCCGTATTATTCATCAACTGGACGGCATGCTGATAGCTGTCGCTGGCATATTGCTCAGCTCCCTCGGATTGAGCAATGCGCAGTGCATTACGCGCCTCGAAGAATTCCAGCGGCAACCTGGCATTCAGAACCACCGGGTCGAACTTGTAGCCGGTGGGAATGTAGCCGCCGCGCTCCATGAGTTCGTACTTTGCATTTACGGCCTCGGTAGTTCCTTTGGTGCTCTCGCGAACCACATTCTCAAGCACAACCACGTTACTCGGCTGACGGACGGCATAATAAGGTTCTGCGGTAACAATCAGAGCAAAAGCCTGAAGGTCGGTGGTTACGCGCAGGTTGCTACGATGGTTGTCGCCAACTAACACTTCGCCCAGGTTCACGGCCCGGCCTTCGGGAGAAATCGCCCACAAAACATAGGTCAGATACTCATTGCCGAAAGTCGTCGGTTCCTGCAGGCTGCCAAACTCTGCGTCGATCTCAATCGAGCCCCGCCTGCTATTCACCTTGGCTTCACCGTTCGCTAAAGGCATCAAGTCCGTGCCCGTGAAGTCGAGTTTGGAGGCTCCGCTGCGATGCTCGTAGTTAATGGCCTGCACGCTGCGGCTGACAACGTTCACTCGGAATATGGGAGTCGGACTCATGGGCTCGACGACTATTGTTGTTTGACGATTCGTTTGAGCAAATGCGCTCACACTGAGGGCGATTCCGACTGTTAGAAAAAGCTTAGTCTTCACACTATCTCCTTGGGGCAAAGATCTGCCGGGTTAGGTTATTTCTTGTGCTGACGGCCTGGTGTTCTCTGAACAAACGCTTGCCAGATCGTCATCCCTTCCCAATGTGGATATTGGGAAGAGAATGGAACAGCCCAGTAACATTAAGGATCCACAGAACCACGGCAATGATCACGACGCCGTTCAAAATCGACTTGATGGTTCCCTGCATGGGAATGAAGCGATTCACCAGCCACAGGAGGATACCCACCACGATGAGAACTTCCAGCAGTTGAGTTAGAGGCATGATTTTTGACCTTCCTTTCTTTCGCGGGCTAACTCCTCTCATCCGCCTGGAGTTGTTGCCCCTAATTTCGATGTTCGAGACTTTTAGGGTCGAATCGTGTCCCGCCGTGGGGTTTCGCGGCGTACACACGGATGAAGAATGCCGATGAGCTGGATGTGGTCGCTTCGCCGGGACTTGATCAGGACCCGCAGCGACCTGAGAAAGAGAGCTACGAATCAGCGGTCGCGGCTCCGTCTACACACTCAGGAGAATAAAGAATGACAGGTGTGGACTTTCGTGTCTGAGCAAGATAGCTCACAATCGGTGGGCAAGATGGCGGTGCCTGATCCGCGGGATCAGTTCACCGGTGTTTGAGCGGATCTGACGCTCTTCAGCGGCGCATCGGCAACACTCGACCGTATAGCGTGCATCAGCGCCCAGGAATACTCAAATTCCTGTCCACACTTCAAGCAGACCTGATACGTCCGTTTCTTGATCGTGAACACACCACTCCGTTGGCGGTGACGGCACCCGAAGGAAAACTGGAAAATCCGAAGCAGTGGTTTCACAAATCTTCCGCTCGATGCCGGCGCTCGCGACTTCCATTGGCATCCAGCCAATCTAGTAAAGAGCGCACGCTGGCGCGAGCCAGGGCAATTGAGCAATCGGCAGCTCCGTAATAAATATTGACCGTGTCGCCATCGGGATTCATCGTGTATCCGCACGGGAACACCACATCGTCGACGTCGCCGAGGCGTTCGTACTCCGCCTCCGGCCCAAAGATCCACGAATCTCCTCGCAGCAGACACTTCTCCGGATTCTCCAGGTCGAAGAGGGCCAATCCCAATCGGTACAGACAGCCCGAAGGCGTGTGCCGTACTCCGTGGTAAAGCACGAGCCATCCCCTGGAAGTCTCGATGGGCGGCGGCGACATCCCAATCTTGTTTGCGTCCCACCAGGCGCCGCGGCGTGCTTCCAGCATTAGCCTGTGTCTGCCCCAGTGGCGCAGGTCGGGAGAGTAGGAAATCCACATGTGCGCCCCAAGCGCCGTCATGGGCCGATGAATCAGCGCCCAGTATCCATCGATTCTCCGGGGCAGAAGCGCCGAGTCTTTGTCATCCGGTACCATAACCACGCCGTATCGCTCGAAGCTGCGAAAATCCTTGGTCAGAGCCAGAGACACTCCCGGGCCACCGCGTGAATAGGAGGTGTAGGTAACCACGTATTGCTGCAGTTCGGGCACAAAAGTGATGCGAGGATCCTCAATGCCCCAGATTTCCTCCGGATACTCCCTCGAGTTGGGCATCAATGTCGGTTCGCTATCAATTTGCCATCCATCGACACCATTTTGAGAGCGCGCGGCGCACAGATGCGACAAGCCGCGCCGGTCTTCGACACGGCACAGGAGTAGAGTGGTTCCATCCGGCAGCAAGGTTGCGCCGGCATTGAACACGCTGTTGATGGAGTACGGCCAATTCTTGCCCGTCAGGATCGGGTTGCCAGGGTAACGCAGAAGTAGTGGCGGGTAGTGAGTGCCTTCGACTTTCATAATTGTTGTTTCGGGAGCAGTCATGACGGGTCTTCCGGCCTTTCCGATTTTGGCAGCGAGCGCATTTCGAGGAGTGCCATTAAGAACGATAGCGTCGATTCCGCTCCCTGATTTTGATTCGCGCGCTCGGGATGCAAGCCGTCCCGGCAACCGCCGGTGACGGAATCATAAAGAGGAAGCTGCAGATCGTTATCGCCTAGGAACCAGTTGAAAGCCGACCAGGCTTTGCTGCGCCAGCGGCTGTCACCCGTTACGCGGTACGCTTCGAGACACGCAGAAACCGCGCCGGCGGCTTCAAGGGGCTGTTGATCGAATCGAGGTTTTTCACCACCCTGGCGATAAAACCCTTGCGACCCGATCGGTACAAAGTGGCCGTTCGTCTGGCAACGCTGCGTTTCCATAAACCAATCCAGTGCTTCGAGACCGGCGGAAACCATACGATCGTCCGCGCAGGCCGATCCCACGAGAAGCATGGCTTGGGGCAGCCTCGCGTTGCCGTAAGCTAGAACGTTCTCGAACCACTTCCAATCCGGGCTGCGGATCGACTCATACATTTCGAGCAATCGCCGGCTGAGTACGGATCTCACTTTCTGCGCGTCGCGGTCTCCAGGATACGAATTGAGGTATTCCTGAATTCCGAGCAATGTATAGGCCCAGGCACGAGGGCTGCTGAATTCCACAGCTGCGGGGAGGGAAAACTCGAACAGACGCCCGGCAGCGCCCCTCAATCCCTGATCTTCGGATCGGCCTAGAACCGTTCCAAGTCCCCACAACGCGCGGCCGTGAGAATCCTCCGATCCCTGGTCTTCCATCCAGCGGCGGTCGTAGCCGAGGAAGTTTCGGAACCTTTTCTTCTCTGGATGGAAGGCGTGCTCCAAGAACGCTAAATAGCGAAAAGGCCAATTTGGGTTGGCCGATTCGGTTTTTCCGAACTGGTCCACACCCAGTTGCGCCAGCCGTACCGTGAAAATGAGTGCGCGAGCGTTATCGTCGGTGGTGTAGCCCTCGGCACGATTGGGGATGGTAAAGATCGCGTGCTGCAGCATTCCTGTGTCATCGGTTAGAGCATCGATGTGGTCGAGTTTTAATTCGGGAAGCTGATTCAGCGATTTCGGGGTGATGCGAGCCGAGAACTGAACGCGAGGATTCTCCATGCGGTCGCTGCGAACCCGGGCAAAACTTTCCATGTAACCTTGCGCGACTCTTTTCCAGATCATATCGCGCGCGAATAAATAAGCGCGCTTACGCATGGCATGGCGTATCGCGGGCGTATCCAAGAGTTCGATTGTCTTTTGTGCGATAGCTCCGGGATTTTGGAATGGGACCAGCGCGCCCCGGCGGCCGTCTAACAACTCAATCGCGTGCCAATAGGGAGTCGAGATGATTGCTTTACCCGCTCCGAGGGCATAGGCAAGCGTCCCGGAAACCACCTGCTCCTCATGGCGATAAGGAGTGATGTAAATGTCGGCTGCGCCAATGAACTCGGCCATTTCCTCGGGGCTGACGAAGCGGTCGTGGAAGATCACTTGCGGTTCCACCCCCACTTCCTTCGCCAAAGCATGCAAGCTGGCTCGATACTTGTCCCCCTCGCGACGCGCCGGCGACAATGTAGGCAACATTCTTGTGCTTCGACAAAATCTGCGGCAGCGCTTGAATAACATTTTCGATTCCCTTGTTTGGCGAGAGCAGGCCGAACGTGAGCAGCACTGCTTTTCCTTCCACGCCAAAGCGGTCCTTGTAGAAATTGGGATCGAGAAACGGCAAGTCTGGAACGCCGTGCGGAACCATGTCGATCTTGCTGCCGGGCACTTTGAAGATTTCCTGCAGGAACTGGGATGAGAGCTGGCTCATGACGATGAGGCGATCCGAAAGTTCTGCGATCTCTTCCATGATCATCAGTTGGTTAGGGTCTGGCTCGCGCAGAACCGTGTGCAGCGTAGTCACCACGGGCATCTTCAAGCCGCGCAGCAGATGCAGAATATGACTTCCGGCCTCGCCACCGAAGATTCCATACTCGTGCTGCAGGCACACCATGTCGATGTTGTTGAAATTCAAGAATTCAGCCGCTTCTTCGTACGACGTAACGTCATCCTGAGCGAGCGACCATCTTACCCGAGCGGGATAGTCGTATCCTTGTTCTGTGTCGTTCACTGGTAGCGCCAACAATCGAGCTGTTCCGTACTCCGCGGATATGGCTGCGCATAGGTCTGTGGTGAACGTAGCAATTCCACATTGTCGCGGAAGATAATTTCCGATCACTGCGATTCGACTCGGTAGCGATGGTTTCGATTGCAATCGTGCGCGAGCCGCGGACACCGTGTCTTGCACCAATGGACGCGGGTGTACGACGTCCAATATTCCATCCGGAAGCACGGTGATTGGTAGCGACATTAGCCGATAACTTCCTTGAGTATAGATTGAAAGAGGCTAGTTTGCAGGCGAGCCCCTCCCGAGTTCATTACTGGGTGTTTCGTCCATCATGGAATCTGCCTCTAACCAGTATTCAACGACAGAGGGCTTGAGGACTGATCAAAATTGACCAGACTAATTAGCCAAGAGAGATCGAGTCGCATGTTGAGGCATTCCCACCAGAGATCAACCTGTACAACAACTGTCGCGAAAAGTGTGCAAATTTGACCAGCTTTAGCCGGGGCACATCGCCGATCATCGCGATGTGGGGAGACCAAATGATGTCCAATTACCCAGCCCGCAAAACGATTCTGTGCATTGACGACGATGACGGCATGCTGGGTTACCAGCGAGCGCTGCTCGAAAGACGTGGATTTGCGGTCCTTACTGCCGCCTCCGCCCGGCAAGGCTTACAAATTGCGGCGGCCTGCGCGGTTGCTGCCGTGATCGTTGACTACCACATGCCCGAGATGAATGGGCATGAGGTCGCGACCGAAATAAAGCGCATCAGGCCACAAATTCCAATCATCATGGTTTCCAGTGACGACGCGATTCCAGAACACGCATTGAATGTGGTGGATGCCTTCGTTTCCAAGAATGAAGCATCCAGCCGCTTGTTGCCGGTGATCACTCGAATCTGCGGTGAAAACCCTCCGGGTTCCAAAGAAACCGGAATCGCGGTAGCCTGAGAACATAGGGCTCTGCCGTGGCTTTTGAGGGAACTGGTTTATCCGCCCGTGCTTTCTTCTGGCCCCTCAATTGAGCAATTTTGAACAGAATTGTGGAAAACCTACTTATATAAATGAACCGCATGGCGACCAAGAGCACTCTACTCTGCATACACCGGGATCCAGGTCAGTTGAGCTTGTTGAAGGAAAACGGATACGAGCTGGTAACCGCGGCTAATGGTCACGAGGGGTTACAGCTTTTCATGTCGCGGCCGGTGGATGCAATTGTGCTCGAGTACCACCTGGGCCTGCTGGATGGCGGGGTCATCGCCGATGAGATCAAACAACTCCGGCCGGAAGTTCCGATTGTCATGCTGATCGACGATCTGGAATTGCCCGACGGTGCTTTGAAGTCCGCAGATGCGCTCGTGGCCAAGTCCGACGGGCCTCACTTCCTGGTGGCGACCGTTCACTTCATTCTGAATGTGAAGCCGGCCCAACGCCGTGAACGAGAGCTGAGGGCTCAAACGCCGGCACATCTCCGCCGTCCCGGCAGGTCACGGGAAGGGGCGGACCGTACTGACGAAAAAGGTGCGCCTTTTTCGCAAAGAGTTTGGCGAAGCATTCGGGATGGAACCGTCCAATTCTGACCAGACGTACCACTTCGGCTCAGCTCATTACTGCCCACATTCCACCGTTTCATCGAGGTAGAAGCGGCGCGAAACACAAAACGGTCAATCTTGACCGGTTGTTTCCAGATATCTGTGTCATAGTATAAGAGTGGTTCACGGGACGCTGCGGCTTGGCGCCCCCATTCTTTGACGAGGGCTATGCAAAAACGTGAATGTTCGGAGTGCGGTGGCGAGTTGGTCCTGGCTGTGCGTGCGAACCAACCCCAGACGAGTAATGATGGGCCAAGCCTGGTGACCAGCGCATTCACAAGCTGGAGATGCGGCACTTGCGGCTGCGCTTTTACAGCAGCGCAACTGCGCGAAGACAAGCGCGAACGGTCAAAAACAACCGAACACGCGTGAGTGTTTAGCAGAACAGCGCTTAGCAGGACATCCCAGTGCTAGAGCTGGTTTCATAAATCGGTTTTCGGGTAGGGCGCGGCTTCAGCCGTGCCGTTCAGGGCCCGGAAGAATATTCAGCCTCTGAAGGACGTGCCTTGCGAGCTGAAAGGCATTTATGAAACCAGCTCTAGTCCCCCGACGGCATCAGTTCGTCGGATGCCTCCCAGCAAGTAGCCATCAGCGACGGATTCGTCAGCAATGGATCGGTCATTAACTGATCGGTCATTAATGGATTGGCCATCGTCCAAGGGGTCGTGATGGCGTGGCCATTGCCCGGCTCCTTGTGTAGATCGACACCATCGGTGAACTGTGCCTCCTCAGTTGATCCTTCAAGCGCCATGGTGGACGCGGTGCCGCTGGTGATGACCTGCTGCACGGCGTCGAAGTATCCGGTTCCGACGAAGCGCTGGTGCTTCACCGCTTCATAACCAACCTGTTGCTCGCGGAGGAATTCCTTTTCCTGCAGTCGAGAGTAAGCGGTCATGCCGGCCTGTTTGTAGCCGCGGGCGAGTTCGAACATGGCGAGGTTGAGAGCGTGGAATCCTGCCAACGTGACGAACTGGAACTTGTATCCCATGGCCCCGAGCTCGTGTTGGAAGCTGGCGATGGTCGCATCGTCCAGGTTCTTCTTCCAGTTGAACGAGGGCGAGCAGTTATAGGCCAGCAACTTGCCGGGATAGACCTCGTGTATGGCGTCAGCGAATTCGCGCGCTTCCTCGAGATCGGGCTTGGAGGTTTCGCACCAGAGAATATCCGCATACGGAGCGTAAGCAAGGCCGCGAGCGATGGCAGCCTTTAAGCCGCCTTGAAAGCGG
Organism: Terriglobales bacterium; assembly: GCA_049511255.1. Taxonomy (GTDB): domain Bacteria; phylum Acidobacteriota; class Terriglobia; order Terriglobales; family Acidobacteriaceae; genus Acidiflorens. The sequence goes on from JBEKYF010000073.1 coordinate 18,369, forward strand.
TAGAAGCCTTCGACGGTACGCTCGCCGGTCAGGAATTCGCGGTCGCGCGGGTCAACGTCGCTGGTCAATAGATTTGCGCTGTCGGCATCGGTGCGCGCCATGATCAGCGTGGGGACGCCCATCACATCGGCAGCGAGCCGGGCCCCGACCAGTTTCTGGATCGCCTCGGTAGTCGGCACCAGCACTTTGCCACCGAGGTGGCCGCACTTCTTGGCGGATGAAAGCTGGTCCTCAAAATGAACGCAAGCGGCGCCCGCTTCAATCATGGCCTTCATCAGCTCGAAGGCGTTGAGGTTGCCGCCGAATCCGGCTTCGGCATCGGCGATGAGCGGAGGGAACCAGTTCACGTCAACATTATTGTTGCCTTCGGCGTGGTGGATCTGGTCGGCGCGCATCAGCGCCTGATTGATGCGGCGCACCAGATTGGGCACGCTGTCGGCGGGATAGAGACTTTGGTCGGGGTACATCTGGCCGGCATTGTTGGCGTCGGCGGCGACCTGCCAGCCGCTTACATAGATGGCCTTCAATCCAGCCTTGACTTGCTGCACGGCTTGATTGCCAGTCACGGCACCGAGCGCAGGGATGAAGGCCTCTGCCTTGTCATGCAGCTGGTCCCATAGCCGTTCCGCGCCGTGCCGCGCGAGGGTGTGTTCGATCTGGAACGAGCCCCGAAGACGGTTGACGTCGTGTTGGGTGTACGGACGCGTGATACCGCGCCACCGAGGGCTGGTCTGCCAGTTGCTGGTTTGCCGGTTGGAAGTTGTCATGTATTTTTCCCCGCTCAAGAGTTTGCGTCCTGATTGCAGTGGACCCCGGATTTCACTTTCAGACAAGCCGCGCTGTCCACCCGGTCCCACTAGTCCGAAATGACCCAGTACTTGTGATTTGCGCCTGAAAGCGGCTATGAAACACACCATGAGGACAGCAGGCAGGTGTAAGGAATAGTGAAGGAGATTATCCGTCAGAGCGCAGCGGAGCTGAGTAGCAATAATGATGAGAAGCTGCGTCAGGCGGCCCGAGTCCTCGAAGAATTGACGACGAGCAAGGAATTTGCGGAGTTTCCAACGCTTGCCAGTTATGATTTATTGGATTAGAACGTCAATGCATGGGCGCACGCAGAACTCCCACCAACCTCCCGATTGACCTTGCACCGATTGACGCAGGCTTCCTCGCGCAGTTACAGGAACATGTTGCCACGCGTGAGATCGAGCGCGGGATTGCGTGTCTTCGATCGCACCAGCGCCTGATCGCCAAGCTCGATCCCTGCCAGGAGAATGCCGCTCGCCTGCTGGCTCAGCTTGCGATATGGACGGATATCGGATTCACCGGGTCGCCACTCCAGGAGCTTCTGAAACGCTTTGAAGCGGGATCGCGGTCGAAGCTCTCGATTGCCGACTACATCTGCCTGCGCATGGCCGAGGGCATGGCTGCGATGGTGGAAGAGGCGATGGAACCGGCGATTGGTCATTTTGACTTCGTCCTGAGCTTAGAGGAGGAACTGGACGACCGTTTTTTGCTGGCCATCGCTTATTTCTGGAAGGGCCGTTGTCTGCGGAGAAAAGGCGACTACGACGAAGCCCTGATCTATACCGGCAAGGGAAAAGATCTGGCGCTTGCGTTAGGCCATCTGCGCATGGCGGCCGTGATGCAAGTGCTCGAGAGCTGGCTTTTGTTTCAGCAGGGCAAATGGAAGGAAGCCGTACGCGTCTCGCAGGCGGCGGAAAGCGTGCTGCGCGAGACCGATGACTATGTGACGCTCGGCAACATTCAATCCTTCTACGGGCGCATGGCGCGCCGCGAAGGCCGTTTCGATAAAGCGATTGAGTTTTTCGAGAGCGCGATTAGTCATTATGGCAAGCGCGATCCACGGCATCCGAACCTGGCGCGATCGCTGGCCAACATGGCACTCGCCAAGCGCGGCATCGCTCTTCAGTTGCAGAGAAGAATCGATCGCGACGCTCAGCGACGCCGGAAGACCTCAGCCAGCCGCCAAGGCAAGCTAAGCGCAAGCCATGATTCTCGTGGTCATGATTCTCGTGATCATGATTCTCGCAAACAGGATTCGCGCAGTCATGACTATCGCGGCCGCTTGGCCAAGCTTCGCCGCGAAGCGCTGGAACACCTCGAGGCCGCCCGGGCCATCTACCAGCAGCGCCCGAATCATCACGGAGTCGGCACGGTTTACCTGAATGCCGCGTACATCCACCTCGATAGCGGAGACTTCCAGCGCGCCGAGGAAGAAGCGGCCTCGGCCTACGACGTGGCCGGACAGAAGCAGGACTACATTCTGATGGGCCGGGCGCGCATTCTGCAGTGCATGATTGAAAATGCGAAGGTGGAAGAAGAGATCGGTGAAGGCGCCGATCCGGGAAGCCATGCGCGCCGCGCCTTCGAGTTCAGTCAGGAGGCAATTGATCTGGCGAAGCATACCCAGCACCATCTGCTGCTCGCGAATGCCCATCTCTGGCAGGGATTGACCCAGTGCAATTCGTTTTTCGATAATCCGGAAGCGGCGCGCGAGTCGTATGACCTGGCGCGGACATCCTGCGGGGCGAATCAACCCGACAACAATATGTGGCAGGATCTTCAGACGTTACGTGCGAAAATTCTTCGCAAGGGAAGTGTCGATCCGGCGCTGAAGGCGTGGTCGCAGGGTGCGGTGGGCGAGAAGACGTTCCGGCAAATCAGCGAAGAATTTGCGGAGATTGTGATCGCGCGGGTGTGGGAGCGCGAAGGCCGCAAAGTGTCTCGGGTGGCGTCTCGGCTCTCGATTTCTCCGAAGAAAGTGCGGCGCATCCTGGCGCGGGTGGGACGGCGAAAGCCGCGTCAGCATTAGCCAAGGCGGGTCCAGATTTGCAACCGTATCTCGAGCGAAGCGAGGGGACAAGGTGTTTTTTGTATCGCTTAATATAGACTAGTAGAATAGTAGAGTTAATTGTGTTAAACGGCGCCGGAAGGCTGATTCCCGAGCCGCCGATTCCAGAAATCGAAAGAATCGAACCGGCAGATCTGAGAATCGAAAGTCTATGAAAATTGCAAACGATGTAACGGAACTGATCGGCCACACCCCTCTGGTGCGGCTGAACCGGGTTACGCAAGCCGAGGTTGCCGAAGTCGTGGCGAAGTTGGAAAGCCAGAATCCCCTGGGCAGTGTGAAAGACCGCATCGGGGTGAGCATGATTGCCGACGCCGAACGTGCCGGCCGGATTCAGCCCGGAGAAACCGTTCTGATCGAGCCGACCAGCGGCAACACCGGAATCGCTCTCGCCTTTGTAGCGGCCGTGAAAGGCTACAAGCTCATCCTCACCATGCCCGAGACCATGAGCCTGGAGCGGCGCGTGCTGCTGCTGGCTTTGGGCGCCGAGATCGTTCTTACCCCGGGTCCACGGGGAATGAAAGGAGCGATTCTGAAGGCCGAGGAATTGCTTGCCAGCACCCCAAACGGCTACATGCTCCAGCAATTTGACAACCCGGCAAATCCGAAGATTCACTTTGAAACCACGGGTCCCGAGATCTGGGAGGACACCGACGGGCGCGTCGATTTTCTGGTCTCCGGCGTCGGCACGGGCGGAACCATCACCGGCGTCTCCGAGTACATTAAGCCGAGGAAGCCGTCGTTCAAGGCGGTGGCCGTGGAGCCGGCAGATAGTGCGGTGCTTTCCGGCGGAGCGCCAGGGCCGCACAAGATTCAGGGAATCGGCGCCGGTTTTGTTCCGAGCATCCTGCGCCGGGATTACGTTGACGAGGTCATTACTGTCAGCAACGATGACGCTATCAACATGGCGCGGCGGCTTCCGCTCGAAGAAGGTCTGCTGGTCGGCATCTCTTCGGGAGCGGCGGTGGTCGCGGCATTGCAGGTGGCGCGCCGCCCTGAGAACGCCGGGAAATTGATTGTTGTGGTTCTGCCGTCGTTCGGCGAGCGCTACCTAAGTAGTATCCTCTTCGAAGGACTCCGGAACCAGGCGTTGCAGATTCCGACCTCGCAAGTTCCGGCCTGATCTTTAATCTTTAACCCCGAATCCTGGGCCCATGCCGCACCTTTTGTCGCTAATTCGCGAGGACGTTGCCACCGTGCTGGAGCGCGATCCCGCGGCGAAGTCTCGCCTGGAGGTTTATCTCTGCTATTCCGGCCTGCATGCGGTGTGGTTCTATCGCATGAATCACTGGTTGTGGAACCACAATTTCTTGCTGCTGGCACGCTATTTGTCGCAGGTCGCGCGCTGGCTCACCGGCATCGAAATCCATCCCGGGGCGCAGATCGGCCGACGTTTGTTCATCGATCATGGCATGGGCGTGGTGATTGGAGAGACTGCCATTGTCGGCGAGGACGTTACGCTCTACCAGGGCGTGACGCTTGGTGGAACTGGCAAGGAACACGGTAAGCGACACCCGACGATTCTCGACAACGTGGTGGTTGGCGGAGGCGCCAAGATTCTGGGCAACATCACGGTGGGACGCAATTGCCGGATTGGCGCCGGATCGGTAGTGCTGCGCAACGTGCCCGACGATTCCACCGTGGTGGGTGTGCCGGGACACATCATTTTTCGCGAAGGGAAGCGTGTGGTCATCACCGACCCCAAGCAGATCAACGACCCGCTTTCGGAAGCATTGTCCGCAGTCGCGTCTGAGGTGAACAGGTTGGCGGAACGAGTGCGCCAACTGGAGGGCACAGGCGGAAGTGAGCCGGTCTCCGCATCGCTGCAATGGGTCATCGAAGATATCGATTACCAGATCTAGCGGAAGTATTGCGAGCCGACCCAAGTTGCGCGTCCCCGGGGAAGCGGCGTTCTCTATCCGAAGAAACCGTGAGCCTGCGGCGTTGTAAAATGGCAAGATGCCGTTACAGTCAGCAAGTCCCAACTTTGGCAAGAAGCGCACTCCGCCTCCGGACGAGACTTTTGAAGAAGCGGCCTATCTGAAAGCGCTGGGGGAAAAGCAGAAGATCGTAAGCCTGAAGCTGGCCGACGGCGAAGTGGTCCGCGGCTGGATTGAGTACTACGACAAGAACATGGTACGCGTGACGCGTGAAGATGGTCCGAACCTGTTCATCTTCAAGCACGAGATTGTGTATATCGCGGAAGAAGGGAAGAAGAGTTAGCCGGCAAGTCAGGCCTCGGTTCCCAGTTCTCAGTAGCTGGCACTCAATCCAGAAAATGAAAGTCTGGACGTCGCATGACATCCAATCAATCCCAGCAATTCCTGGACCTCATCTCTCCGATGCAGGCTATTGCGCGTGAAGCGGGCTGCATGGTGATGGACTACTTTCGGCAGCACGTGAAGATTGAATACAAGGGCGACGTGGACCTGGTTACGGTAGCCGATCGAAAGTCCGAAGCTCTGATTCTGGAGCGGATTCGCCAGCAGTTTCCTACCCATGACGTGATGGGTGAAGAGGGAGCACGCATCGAAACCGGCGGCGAGTACAAGTGGTACGTCGATCCGCTCGATGGCACAACGAACTTCGCGCACGGCTATCCGGTGTTTTGCGTTTCGCTCGCGGTGGAGCGCCGGGGAAAACGGATCGCGGGAGTGATTTACGATCCGACGCGCGACGAGATGTTCTCCGCCGAACTTGGCAGTGGCGCGCGGCTGAACGACAAAGCGATTCACGTATCGATCACGGCGAACCTGGGAGAGTGCCTGATCGGCACCGGTTTCCCGAGCCACAAGCGAAATAAGAACCCGAATATTTATTTCTATCACCAGATCACGTTGCGCACTCACGGGGTGAGGCGGGCGGGGTCCGCCGCGCTTGATCTGTGCAATGTCGCGTCGGGCCGCTTTGACGGTTTCTGGGAATTTAATCTCAATCCATGGGACACGGCGGCGGGGGTGCTGATCGTCGAAGAGGCCGGCGGGAAGGTCACAGATTTTTCGGGCGGCGAATTCCGGATCGCAAGCCGCGAGACGCTGGCGTCGAATGGATTGGTGCACGACGCGCTTTTGCACGAATTTCAGGAGATCTTCGCAGGCCGGGGGCTGAAGCCGTTGCCCAGTCCGGTCACCTACGCGAAAGATCGAAAATTGTAATGGAGAGCCGGGCGTCCTCGCCCGGCCGCTTGGCTGCCCAAGGACGGGCCGGACGCGCGTCGCTCTACCTCACCTTTCAAGCGTTACAATTACCCACGTGATTTCGTCTCTTCTTGAACGCAAGATCGAAAAGCGTCCCGACAAGGTGCGGCTGCGGGGTCGCATTCTCTTTCTTACCGAAGATCCGGAGTTGATCAAGAAGCAACTGGCGGGCTGGGATCTCCCTTGGGACTCTAAGAATCCAGCCAACAATCCCAAACTCCGCGACGACATCTCGACCGACGAGATCACTCCCGCGCACTATTGCTTCTACTTTGATCGGACGCTCGGCGAGATTCCCTATGTTGGCTTGCGTTGCGGCGACACTCTGCCGATTGGGCGCGGCGATGTGAAGAAGGGCGGCTTCGTGTGCTCGGTGAGCGGCAAGCGTCGGGGCAAAGGCTCGAGCCGCGAGCAGTCGCCTTATGCGGAGATGTGCGCCGGGATTCAAGTCGTGATTGGGGAGAATATTGAGCGCATTTACAAGCAGAACTGCCAGAACCTCGGGTTGCTCACCTCGACCGACTTTTCTTTGATCGGCCGGATTCGCGCCGGGGAAGAAATCGCGCTCCGTGAATTCACCACCGGGGAAGACGAGATCACGAGGCAGGTGATCGAACACGGCGGATTGTTTCCCTTCAATGTTGCACGCATGCAGGGCAGAGTTTTTCTGCCGTCGATCGCGGGCGGAGGCGCCCGCCCCACACGAGTCATGACACTCGCGGAAAAGATCTTTGCTCGGCACATGGTTAATCCCGAAGGGGTCGGAGTGGACGCGGTCAAGCCGGGCGATACCGGCTTCACTCGCGTTGATCTGCGCTTCAGCCATGAGTACGTCACGCCGATGGCCGCCATTTTTTACGAGCAAAACGTCGGCAAGAACGTCCCGGTGAACGATGCCTCGAGCATCCGCTTCTTCCGCGACCATCTCACCTTCCTCGACGAAGTGATCTCCGAAGAAAAGAAAAAGATGGGGCTGCTCGACTTGGCCACGCAACTCAAACTGAAGCAGGAAGATTTCGCCAAGCAGCAGGGAATCAAACTGCACGGCGAACTCACCGACCGCAAAGGCTCGGAGGGCATCTGCCACTCGGTGATGCTGGAGACCTACGCCCTGCCGGGGCAGGTGAACGTCGGTTCCGATTCGCACACGCCGCACGTTGGCGCCATCGGGTGCATCGCCTTCGGCATCGGAACGACGGACGTATTCAACTCCTGGATTACGAAAGACGTTCGCGTCAAGGTGCCGGAATCGGTCAAGATCGTCATTCGGGGCAAGCGGCATCCGAACGTCACGGCGAAAGATTTTATCCTGAAGATTCTCTCGCTCGATTACGTGCGTAGCGGCAAGGCGCTGGCGAAAGTGATGGAGTATGCAGGCGAAGCAGTGGAGGCGCTCTCGGTGGACGAGCGCGCCACCATGACGAATATGGCGGCCGAAATCGGGGGTTTTACGGGCATTGTGGCTCCGGATGAAAAGGTGGTCGAGTTTCTGGTTGAGCGCCGCGGCATGAAGCGCGCCGAAATCGAAAAGATGATCGAAGGCCTGCAGAGCGATCCGAACGCTGAATACGCCGAGGTGATCGAACTCGACGCGGCTGAGATCACGCCCATGGTTGCGACTCCGGGCGATCCGGGCAACGGCAAGTACATCCGCGAACTCAGCGCTCCCGTGCCCATTGAAATCGCCTACGGAGGAACCTGTACGGCGGGAAAGAACGAAGACATGGACATGTACGCGTCGGTTCTCGCCGATGCGCTGAAACAGGGCAGGCGAGTTTCAAAGAATGTTCAGTTCTGGATCCAGTTCGGCTCCCAGGAAACGCGCGAGTACTCGAAGCGCAGAGGCTATCTTGAAATCTTCGAGCAGGCGGGCGCGCACGTGCTCGAGCCGAGTTGTGGCGCGTGCATCAATGCGGGGCCGGGAGTATCGTCGCGTCCCGAGCAGATCGTGATCAGTGCGCAGAACCGAAACTTTCCCGGGCGCAGCGGGCCGGGGCAAATGTATCTGGCGTCGCCGCTGACCGTGGCCGCGAGCGCGGTGGCGGGGTATATTGTCGAGTACGATCCTTCGAACGCGAATGGTCTGGCGTCAGCCTAGCTATCGCGGTGTACAATGCACATTGCGTGGGGATTCCAATCGAAAGACCTTTGATTTAAGCGCAGACGCGCAGTCGCCGTTGTGGCGTCGCTGATTTCTTCCTCGTGGTGAAGTACGCAGCTAAGCGCATTTTACGGAATTGCTAATAATGCTATGAAAATTCTGCTTTATAACCCCGACAACGGCGTAACCCGTAATTTCATGCCGCATCTGTGGATGTTTCTGCTGCAGGCGCTCACTCCGCCAGGCCATGAGGTGCTGCTGGTGGATGGCAACGCCAATCCAATGGATGAAGCGGGGATCGCGCAGTTTGTGCGCGATAACAATATTGGATTGGTCGGCATCGGCGCCATGACTCGAATGATCGCCAAGGCGTATCGCATGGCGGATGCGGTTCGGGCCACGGGAGTTCCGGTGGTGATGGGCGGACCTCACGTGACCGAGATGGCCGACGAGGCCCTCGGCCGAGATGGCGGGCCGCGCCACGCCGATGCTGTTGCCCTGGGCGAAGCTGATGCGACCTGGCCGGTGATTGTTGAAGACGCTGCCCGTGGTGAGCTTAAAGATGTTTATGCTCCGGTGGATGCCTTTGGCCAGGAAAGCAAGCCGACGCTGAAGGAATACCCGGAGATTCCGTGGCAGTCCATCGATCTCAGCCAGTTCAATCTGGTGCCGAAGGCCGCGAGCGCCCTGCTCCAGAAAATCGGAGAAGGCTGGGGAACGTTTCGCCTTATTCCGGTCGAATCGGGACGAGGGTGCCCTTACGGCTGCGAGTTCTGCACGGTGACCGGATTTTTTGGAGACTCGATTCGCTTCCGTACCAATGAAAGCGTGGTGAATGAACTGCTGCGGTTGAAGGCCCGCGCCCGCAGCGAGAAGGGTCAGATGGCCGTTTTCTTCATCGACGATAATTTCGCCATCAACATCAAGCGCACGAAATCGCTGCTGCGCGACATCATTGCCGCCGGCGCGAAGGTGCATTGGGTGGCGCAGATCAGCGCCAATTTATTGCGCGACGAAGAACTGGTTGACCTGATCGCGGATTCTGGAGGCAAGTGGATCTTTATCGGCATGGAGTCCATCGATCCGGCCAATCTGAAAGACGTGAACAAAGGATTCAACAAACCAAGTGAGTATGCGGCGGTGCTGAAGCGGTTAGCGGAACGCAACGTGTACGCCATCACTTCGTTTATTTTTGGCATGGACAATGACACGGCCGGAGTCGCCGAGCGAACGCTCGAACAGGTTCGAACCTGGCCTCCGGGCCTACCGATTTTTTGCCTGCTCACTCCTTTGCCCGCAACGCCGCTCTACAAGCGGCTGGAGACCGCCGGTCGGCTGACGCGGCCCAAACACTGGCAGGAGTTCATCCCGTTTGCGATGGCCCACACGCCGTTGAAAATGACCATCGAAGAAGCTCATGACGAAGTGAATTACGGCTGGGCCCAGGCCTATAGTCCCGAGGCGCTGGCGCAAGCAGTCGACTCGCTGAACGACCAGCCCCTGGGTTATCGCGTCAACATCTTCCTGGCGCGCCTCTGTTTCCGCGGCATCTATTTCCCTATGATGGGGAAAATGGCATGGCTGAAGGTGATTGCGCAAAATCGGCGAACCATCTTCAAACTCATAAGGGAGGGGTTCAAGGCCGGCGCCTGGCGCGGCGTGCCCGCGAGGATTCCCGCCAGCCCAGTGCCGCAGGTGGAAGCGGTGGATGCCAACGCGCAAGTAGCGGAGGGGTGAACCGGGCGGGCAATTACTTTTCGCGTCGATTGAAAGTCGCTTTTGCGTGTCGGCATGCAAATTCGTGGAGGAAAGCCACCTCGCTCGGTTTAGTTGACCCGAGTGGGAGTCCACTGGCCTGATGTCCCAATCCAACCCTCCTCCAATTCGTCTTTTGAGTCGGGTTCCATCCTACGTGTCTCGACGGCCGCCCCTCGGGTTACATTTACCGTGGCTCGATACGCACTCTTCCACATTTCGCGCTCTGCGACTAGGATATGGGAAATCAATTCTGCAGCATCCGTGGTTTAACCGGGGGATAAATGATCCGTTTTAAAGTGAACGGGAAAGAAAAAACGTTTGACGGCGATCCCGACATGCCGCTGCTTTGGTACTTGCGCGACGTGGCTGAGCTCACAGGAACGAAGTTCGGCTGCGGCATGGCGTTGTGCGGCGCCTGTACCGTACATCAGAACGGCGCGGCCATTCGCTCCTGCACGACTCCCATGAAAGAAGTCGGTGGCGCCGAGATCACTACGATTGAAGGCATCGCGCCCATGCATCCCGTGCAGAAGGCATGGATGGAAATCCGGGTGCCGCAATGCGGCTACTGCCAGACGGGCCAGATCATGCAGGCCATCGCGCTTCTTAAAGACAACAAGAATCCCAGCGACCAGGAGATCGACACAGCCATGTCCGGCAATCTCTGTCGCTGCGGCACTTATCAGCGGATTCGGGCGGCCATCCATCAAGCTGCGAAACATCAGGCTGCGAAGGAGACGGCATGAAACTCATTGAAAATGTCAGCCGTGATGTCAGCCGGCATATTGGTCGAAGAAGATTCCTGCAAGGCGCATTAGCCGGCGGTGTCTTCGTGCTGAGCGCGCGCTTTATTCCCGAGCCGCTGTGGGCCGCGGAAGGCGACGCGGCCGCGCCGGCGTTTGAACCCAGTCTGTGGATGTCGATTGTTTCGGATGGCACAGTCACCGTCGTCGCCCATCGCTCGGAGATGGGATGCGGCAGCCGCACCGCCTTGCCGCTCGTGGTCGCCGACGAACTTGACGCCGACTGGTCCAAGGTCAAGATTGATCAGGCGATTGGCGATCCAAGGTACGGGGAGCAGGATACGGACGGGTCGCACTCGGTTCGCAGTTACTTCGACCTGATGCGCCAGGTGGGCGCTACCGGACGCGTGATGCTGATCAGCGCCGCCGCCGCGCAGTGGGGCGTTTTCCCAAGCGACTGCACGACCGAGCCCCACTTCGTTGTGCATCGCTCGAGCGGCCGCAAGTTGGGCTATGGCGAAGTTGCCGCCGCCGCAGCCAAGTTGTCCGTTCCGAAAAAAGAAGACGTTCCGCTCAAGGAACGTTCACAGTGGCGCTACATCGGCAAGGAAAGTAATTCTCTGTTCGACCTTCCCGAGATCGTCACTGGGAAAGCAATCTTCGGCATGGACGCGACTATGCCGGGCATGGTCTACGCATCGGTTGAGCATCCGCCCGTACTCGGACAGAAGATCAAGTCCTACGATGACAAGGCCGCGCTCAAGGTGCCTGGTGTTCAGAAGACGCTGACCATCGCCGCTTTCAAGCCGCCGCACATGTTCCAGCCTCTGGGCGGCGTCGCCGTGATTGCCGACAACACCTGGGCGGCCTTCAAGGGACGCAAGAGTTTGAAGGTTGAATGGAACATTAATAGTAGTCCGCACTCGGTGTACAACTCGGCGCCATTCCGCAAGACGCTCGAAGCAACTTCGCAGCAGCCGGGCAAAGTTGTTCGCAACGTCGGCGATGTGGATGCGGCATTTGCCAAGGGCGGAAGGATCCTCGAAGCCGAGTACTACACTCCGCATCTGGCGCACGTTTCCATGGAGCCTCCGGTCGCCGTCGCCGAGTATCGCGACGGAAAAGTGCGGGCATGGGCTCCGACTCAGAATCCGCAAGCGGTGCAGGAGACTATTGCCGGCGTGCTCGGCATCAAGAAAGAAGATGTGACTTGCCATGTCACGCTGCTTGGCGGCGGCTTCGGACGCAAGTCGAAACCCGACCAGGTTGCGGAAGCCGCAGTTCTTTCCAAACAGCTCGGCAAGCCAGTCAAAGTTGTCTGGAGCCGTGAAGACGATATTCACTTCGATTTTTTTCACTCCGTCGCCGCAATGTACATGAAGGCCACAGTTGGGCCCGATGGCAAGCCGACGGCGTGGTTGCAGCGCACCGTGTATCCGCCCATCAATTCAACTTTCGACGCATCCGCCACGTATGCCGATGACGAGATGGGCTTGGGATGGAACAATCTTCCTTTCGATATTCCCAACCATCGCGCCGAAAATGGCCCCGCCGACTATCACGTGCGCATTGGATGGTTGCGCAGCGTGGCGAACATCTATCATGCGTTTGCGATTCACTCCTTCGCCGACGAGCTTGCTAAAGCCGCCAACAAAGATTCGGTCCAGTATCTGCTTGACCTGATCGGACCTCCGCGCATCGTCAACCTTGACCTCAAGGGAGACGAAGCGGAAGATGCCAAGAATTATCCGCTCGACACGGCCCGATTGCGGCGAGTGGTCGAGATCGCAGCGGAGAGGTCCGGCTGGGGCAAGCGGTCAATGGACATGGGCAAAGGTCGTGGTATGGGCATCGCCGCTCATCGCAGTTTTCTCACCTATGTTGCGACCGTGGTTGAAGTCGAAGTCGACAACAAGGGACAGGTGCACATTCCGGGTGTGTGGACGGCGGTCGATGCGGGCACGATCGTCAGCCCTGACAATATTCGCAACCAGTTCGAGGGAGCGGCTGTGTTCGGAACGAGCTTGGCGTTGTTCGGCGAGATTACGGCGACCAACGGAATCATCGACCAGAGCAACTTCCACAATTATCAGATCACGCGCATGAACCGGGCTCCGCGGCACGTCGACGTGCACATTGTGGAGAGCGAAGCGCCGCCGGCCGGCGTCGGCGAGCCCGGCGTACCGCCTTTTGCGCCGGCACTGTACAACGCCGTGTTTGCGGCCACGGGCAAGCGGGTGCGAGAGCTTCCGTTGTCGAAGACGAAACTGGTGTAGTTGGAATTGGTTTAACTCGAAGCTTGCGGTAAGCTGAATCCCCACGGGAGGCCCGGGATATCTGCGATGAGCAAGTTGCCGGCGTTACTTCTCCTGCTCACAGGAGCTTTTGCAACTGGCCAGGAGATAACTGTGGCGGCAGCGGCAGATATGAGTGCCGCTCTTCCGCAACTCGTCGCAAGCTACACGAAAAAGACCGGGCAAGCGGTGAAGCTCTCATTCGGTTCGTCCGGCAATCTGACCAATCAGATCCGAAACGGCGCGCCGTTCGATGTCTTCTTCTCGGCCGATGAAGAATATCCTCGACAGCTGATCGCGGAGGGATTGGCGTCGAAAGACACTCTTTACCGTTATGCCGTCGGACGGTTGGTGCTGTGGGTGCCGAACGACTCGCCGCTCGACTTATCGAAACTGGGCATCGAGGCTTTGCTTGACCCTTCGGTCAAGAAGATTTCGATTGCGAATCCTGCGACTGCGCCATATGGGCGGGCAGCCGAGGCCACGCTGCGGCATTTTGGAATTTACCAGCGGGTTTCGAGCCGGCTTGTCCTGGGAGAAAACGTGTCGCAGGCGGCGCAGTTCGTCGAATCGGGCAATGCCCAAGCGGGACTGATCGCACTCTCACATGCGCTCGCTCCCGCGCTCAAAGATAAAGGCCGCTACTGGACGGTTCCGCTCGATGCCTATCCCACGCTGAACCAGGCGGCCGTCGTGCTCTCGCGATCAAAACTGCAGGATGCGGCCCGTAGATTTCTGGAATTCTTGCGCAGCCCCGAGGCCGCTCCCCTGCTCACCACATACGGTTTCGGCCTGCCCACGGAGAAACATTGATATCGAGAAACACTGAAATGGAGAAGCATTGAAATGAACTGGGAGGCGTTCTGGTTGACCGTGCGTCTTGCAGCCATCGTCTCGACGCTGCTGATCGCGATCGGCATCCCCATTGCATACTGGCTGACTTACTCGCGCTGGCGCTGGAAATTTCTGGTCGAGGCCGCGGTCGCGCTTCCGATTGTCCTGCCGCCGACTGTGCTCGGTTTTTATGTGCTGGTGGCGCTCGGTTCGCGGAGCCCGCTCGGCCGCTGGTGGGAGTCGCTCACCGGCCACACCCTGGCGTTCACGTTTGAAGGGCTGGTGATCGGATCCTTGTTATACAGTCTGCCATTCGCCGTGCAACCATTCGCGGCGTCATTTGGCGCCGTCGATCTCAAGCTGCTTGGCGCCTCGGCATCGCTTGGCCATTCGCCAGTGCAGACCTTTCGCCGTATCGTACTTCCCCTCTCAAAAGCGGGACTGGTCACGGGATTTGCGCTCAGTTTCGCGCACACGCTCGGCGAGTTTGGGGTGGTGCTGATGGTGGGAGGCAACATTCCGGGTGTGACGCGCACCATCTCGATTGATATTTACGATCAGGTGCAGATCGCAAATTATTCCAGCGCGAACCAGACGGCTCTGCTCTTGCTCGTCATTTCTTTCGTTGTGTTGTCGGTCGTGTACGGATTGAACCGGCGTCCATGGGTGGTGGGCCCATGGCGGTGAAGGTTACTCCCGCACCCCACACAGCGCCCCCAGCATCGATACAGCCAATCTCTTCCGATCTCGAAGTCCGCATCCGCAAACGCTTTCCGAATCCCGAGGGCAGCTTTAACCTGAATGTCCACTTCCGCGCGCTTGCTGGCTTCACCATTGTCTTCGGCGCATCGGGCGCGGGAAAAACCACACTGCTCGATTGCATCGCGGGGCTGAGCGATCCGGACGAAGGACGCATTGCCGTTGGCGGTGAAGACCTTTACGACTCGGAGAAAAAGCGCAACGTTGCAGCCTGGAAACGGCGCATCGGATTTGTACATCAGGATCTGGCGCTCTTCCCCCACTTGACCGCCGAAGAGAACGTCGCTTACGGTCTCCATAGGCTCAGCGCGGCGGAGCGGCAAACCCGCAGCCGCGAAATGCTCGGCGCGTTCCGCATCGATCACCTGCGCGACCGGCGACCGGCGCAAATCTCGGGAGGCGAGCGCCAACGCGTCGCCGAAGTCGTCTCTCGTCGGCGATCTGCGCCAGTGGAACCAGCATCACCGCGTCCCGATTCTCTTCGTTACCCACAATGGCGAGGAAGTGTTTGCCCTCGGCGACGAGGTCATTGTGCTCGACGCGGGAAGAATCGTGGCCCAAGGGCAGCCGCATGAAGTTATGCGCGCTCCGCGGCTGGAAACTGTCGCGCACCTTTCAGGATTCGAAAACATTTTCGACGCCACGGTGCTGGCACTGCATGAAGGTCGCGGCACCATGACGTGCCAACTGACGACCTGCCGGCCGGGAAGCGGCGAGGTCGAGTTAGAAACGCCGCTGGTTCGCGCCGAGGTTGGCTCGCGCCTGCGCGTGGGCATTCGCGCGGGCGATCTGCTGCTGGCAACGGTGGATCCACACGGGCTGAGTGCTCGTAATGTCTTGCCGGGAACGATTCGGCGGCTGGTGCAGAGAGACGTCATCGTCTCGGCGATGGTGGATTGTCGCGGCACGGAGTTCGAGGTGCACATAACCCTAGCGGCGCGCGACGCTCTCCAACTTGTCCCCGGCAAAGGCGTCTGGGTTGTGGTCAAGACGCATTCTTGCCATTTGTTGGGGATGTGAAAGTCTTCGCACCGCCGGGCAGCATCCTGCGCTCTTCGCATCCTGTTCCCGCTCCACCGCAATTACCGCGACCCACTGCCCTTTCCGTTCTTTGCGATAGGGAATGCTCCCGCCAAGACGTTGGGCAATATCTTCGGGCAGCAGGTCGCGATGATACCCGAAGAACTTTTCTTTGATGCGCTGCCATGCATCCCAATTTTCAAGCAGCGCATGGGGCGGCTGGTACTTCGTGGAGAAGACCAGAGCCACGTCGAAGTTGTCGCGAGCCCTGGCAGCCACGTCGATCTGGGAAGCTGTGAAGTCCTCGATGCGCACGATGCGGAAAGGCTGGCTGGCATTGGCATCAACATAGCCGAGCCATGGCCGGGTGAGTTCGTCCGACGCGGGCCATGCGGTTAGAACGCGCTCGCCGGAATATCGCATCGCCAGGAAACGACTGGCCTCCGCATGCATCACGATGTAGTCGCGATAGGCCAGATTGTCTTCGAGAGAAAATCCATACGGCGGATTGCTGAACAGGCCCGCGACAAATGCAATCGCGACCGTTCCCACAATCAATTTCCAATAGCGCGCGTGCCGCCAGAGAGTCGAGACCAACACCAGAACCACAAGCGGGACAACCGGCAACATGTAGCGAGCCAGCACCGCGCCGCCCACTGCCGACATAAAGGCCAGATAGGCAACCAACACGGAAAGAAATGCCGCCTGCGTCCAAATTGCAATTCGCGGGCGACTAACCCCGTTCTCCAATCGAGGCGGACGAAGCATGGCCAGCAATCCCGCCAGCGTGAGCAGATAAAGACCGAAATATCCGAAGAGTTGCCAGAGCCTCATTCCGAGAGCAAGTGGGACGCGCAGAGGATTGAGCGTGGCGGCAACGTTGTAGCGAAAGAATTCGGGGTTGCCCAGTAAAAAACCCGTCTTCGAGTAGTGGTAGGCATACCAGGCCGCCAACGGCAGGATGGGAAGCAGCAGAAAAAGCAAGCGCGTTCGTCTGCCCACGGGTGGAGGAATCTCTTTCCATCGAGTTTCTTTTGAACATGGCCGAATGAAATAACCGAGCAGTTCCCAGCCAAACAGCGCCACCGGAGCCAGGATCGCAGTCTCTTTTGCGAGCGCCGCCAGCGAGAGCCAGAATATTTGCTTCCAGGGACGGTCCTCTATATAAGCAGCCAGCGCCCAGAACGTAAATCCGGCGGCCGGCAAGTCCACCTGCGCCATGGAACTCTGCGTGAAGTACACCGGATAAAGCGCCACTAATGCCGTTGTCGCCCACGCCACCGGCAGATTGGCGGCGATTCGCGATAGTCGAAACAGCCCCAGCAGCGAGAATGCACTCAGCGCCAGCATGGCTGTGCGTGTGACTAGCGTGGAGTATCCGAAAACGTGCCAAGCCAGCGCCAGCCACGCCATCACCAGCGGAGGATGCCCATTGGATAACGTGGAATGCGGAATGAGCGTGCCGGTCAGAAATAAATCACGCGCGGCCGGAACGTAATAGCCCGCCTCGTCCCAGAAATAAGGAAGACGCAGAAGCGGTGCATGCAGAAGCATCAATCCGGCAAAGAACAAAGCGAAGAGAAGAGACTGCTGCACCCACGCGGAAGATGCCGGTTGAGATTTTGTTTTCAGATCGGAGTGCGCCGCCGGCCGCGCATTCATCAGTGAACTTGTCCACCCGGGGCTCGTGGATCAAGTTTGATCTCGCCGAACGCGGCCTCGTAGTTGGTCACGTTTTGCTGCAGGAGCGCCATGAGCGCCTTGGCCTGTTGCGGACTGAGATAAATTCCCTGAAAGTTTCGCAATTCCACCTGCGTTTCCGAGCTTTGCTGCAGCGTCCCGAAAACGAGGAAGAAATCCCACACATTCACCCGAATCTGCACGCTGTTGGAGTAGGCTTCGCGGTAATCGGGGGTTTGCACGAACTTCACATTCGGTTGGTTCACTGTATTCATGTCTCGCAGTGTAACGCCTGGACAGACTACAGAGCAAAGTGCGGAGCAAAGTCCAGAGCAAAGCTCTTTTCGACTGTGCCCAAAGAAAAAAGATGCGCGCACCCAGTAATGGAGCTGTGCGCCGAAATCTGAAGCCAAGCAAGTCATTGGTGCGAAAGGGGGGACTCGAACCCCCACGGTTTTACCCGCCAGATCCTAAGTCT
>JBEKYF010000074.1:0-18331 GCA_049511255.1 Terriglobales bacterium
AGCCGCCGGTCGAACGAGATGTGAATGATGGATTCCTTCACGATCTCAAATTTGCCGGAGATGAGCGTCATATTGTAGAGAAAGATGGCCCCGATAATGATCCAGATGATCGCCAGGAACCCCGACAAGCACCCGAAGCTAAAGGCCGAGAAGGCGGACTTGAGCGGCATCCCGAACCCCACGCAGGCGACCAGGAACGCCGCCAAGACCCCGTAGAATGCCGCATACGGAGCGGCGATGCCGAAATGCCTCACGCCCTGTTTGTCGCGATGGGGGTAGAGAGCGATGAAAAACAGCAAGGTGCAAATGGGAATGGCCGCCACAAGCGTAGAGATTAGGACGTTGCCGAAGGGGTTATAGACCTGCTGCCAGACCGTCACCATTTCCTCCTGGGACTTTCGTGGGAGGAATTACAACATGTAGAAAGGAAAGTCAACATAAAACGGACGGCTGGCTATAGCAAAGCAACCAGCAGATAGTCGTCATCCCCGCGAAGTTCCGAGTTCGCCCGGTCCCTCCTCCGCAAATATGCGCCCCTGCGCCTGGAGCGTGCAGCGGTCCATTCCCGTCCAGCGCAAGTCCGGCGGACCCAGGAAAATCGACCGAGTTTCATTTCCCTCGCCAGCCGTCTACAATCGTCACTTCCAGAACAGAGTTTCAGAACAGGAGCCCTCGAACTTGACCGACATCAACTTTCCCACCGACTTCACCACTAACCTTCTGATGCTGTTTCGTTGGTTGCATTTTGTCGGCGGCGTGACCTGGCTAGGCCTGCTCTATTTCTTTAACCTCGTCAATGTTCCCTTCATGAAGGAACTTGATCCCGCCACCAAAGGCAAAGTCCTGCCCAGCTTGATGTCGCGCGCGCTGTGGTGGTTTCGCTGGTCATCGGTGCTCACCGTGCTGGCGGGCTTGGCATACTGGGGCAGCATCGTCGCCTCCGACGCCAGAAACGGCGGTGCATCTTCCGGCGGGCCGATGGGAAGCTTCTTTCTGATCTGGACCGTCGCCTGGGCGCTAATGTATGCCTGCCAGATTCCCGGTAAGGGCGCGCTCGACAAGGCGCCGGTGCTCGCCGTGATTTACACCGTCATCGTGGTCGTGGCCTCCTGCCTGTTTTTGCACTTCAATGATCACGGCTGGGAGAGCAATCGCCTGCTCGCCATCGGCATCGGCGGCGGGATGGGCTGGGTGATGATGCTGAACGTCTGGGGCGTAATCTGGCGCGCGCAGAAGAAAATCATCCAATGGACCGCCGACAACGCGGCCCATGGCACACCCATGCCAGACAAAGCAAAATATCTGGCTCGCCAGGCCTTCCTCACGTCGCGCGCGAACTTCGTGCTGTCGTTCCCCATGCTGTTCCTGATGGGAGCCGCAAGCCACTATCCCATGTTTGGTAAATAGTGTTTGGTAGATAGCCACTACAATTGGGTCCAGTATGCGCGAGTACCTGGACTCGATTGTGGAATGGTCAGGCGCCCGAGAAGACTGGCGTCCCGTCTCGCGCTGGGCCGTCCTGGCTTGGCTAGTCTTCTACGTCCTCTTCCTGATCTACACATTCAGCATGCATGGCGGCTTCCTGTTTATCGACTCCGCCAACCTTGTCGTCCACGAAGGCGGCCACATGCTCTTCGGCTGGTTCGGCAGCACGCTCGGCCTCTGGGGAGGAACCATTCTGCAGTGGCTGGTTCCGCTGATGCTGGCAGCCTATTTCTTCCGCGAACGCCAGACTGCGGCCTTCGTGTTCTGCATCTTTTTCTTCTTTGAGAACTGGCTCTACACCGCCGCCTACATGGCCGATGCCCGCGCCATGGCTTTGCCCCTCGTGACCACCGGAGACTCCGACTACGTCGAGCACGACTGGAACACGATTTTCTCGAGTCTCGGACTTCTGCCCTACGACACCAGGATTGCCGCGATCGTCCGCCTCATGGGATGGTGCGGAATGCTGGCGAGTGTGACATGGCTCGCAGCGCGTCTGAGAACACCGAAGGCGTCGGTGGAGCGACGGGCGCCCTCGCCCGTCCGGCGTAAGGACTAGCCCACCTTCGCCCCCGCACACCTTTCCCTCGCCGAAGCCTACGAACACTCGGGGCGGGCCGAAGACCCGAAACGGGAACGCGCACGAGGGCCAAACAAATCCTTGACGTTTGCGAGGAGCCAGCGCCCTGCCAGGCCACCAAAAAAATCAGGAGGCTCTTTCGAGCCTCCTGAAATCAACACTCTTGCAAAGCTAGAATATAATCTTGGCCGCAAGAGCAATCGTACGAGCATTGCTCGCAAATACAGAGTACGGATTGTTGAAGTTCTTATTGGCGGGCCGCACGTAGCTCTCGTCTCCGGGACCGGTTGTGTCGAATGAGTTAACGTCGTTCACACCAAGCCCGGCACCTGGATTGCTGCCAGGGATGAGCTGCGGATGGTTCAATATATTCGCGAACTGCGCCGTAAACGTAAACTTAACTCTTTCCGTGATGTTAATGGCCTTGGTTCCGGCCAAGTCTAAGTCATTGGTAGGCCGGGTAGCGAGAATATTGCGCCCGCTTGTGGCCAGGGCACCCTCACCCGCCTGGATGTAATAGGCGTTGGGGTTGTTCGCAGCATAAGCCACCAGTGGGCCAGGTGTGTAGGTAAGTGTCTGAGTGCAAGTATAAGTGGGGGCGCCAGCGGGAAGAGTTCCCGTTCCGGTTTGACACAGTCCGGTAGCGCCAGTCCCCGTGCCCCTGGTTCCACTTGGATTAATGATCACTCGGTCCCCTGCCGCGTCGCCATTCAGGTTGGAGTCCACACCGGATTGCGGATCCACCCACTCTGGAGACTCGTACGTGTAAATCGGGCTGAATTGCCAATTCCCGAGAAGATTCCTCTCGAGCCAACTTCCAGACTTGAAATACGGCAAGTCGTACACAGCGGCGATCGTGAGCCGGTGAGTCCGCGACAACGCCGACACCGACCTATCAATTCCCACATTCTGGAAGTCTTGCGGACGTCGCGGCGTGAGATAGGTGGAGAAGAAGTCCGCCGTGCCGTTGTCGATGTCCCGGCTCCAGGTGTAGGCCGCCTGGAAAGTCAAACCATTGCTGAATCTGCGGACCAGCGAGGTCTGCAGTCCATGGTAAACGGAGGCTCCGAGAGGAAGGTAAGCGGTAAGGGTGCTTCCGAAGGCGCATGGCGTTTCCGCTGAACATCCGGGGCCGCTGGTGACATTGAGGAACTGTGCCGGAATATTGCCCGGGGCCTCCAACGCATCTAGAGTCAACGGAAGCGCGTTCAGTGCGGCCTGGGTAGGCGCAGCTAAGTAAGTGGGCAGAAATGCCGTCGGAGTCACGAGCGCTTGCTTGTTGATCCGGTCCTGATAGCTGAGGTGGACGCCGTGGGTGCCGACGTAATTAACTTCTGCCGTGTAGTTCTTGCCGAACGAGTGCTGGACGCCCAGGTTCCAGTTTTCCGAATAAGGATCTTTTATATTCGGCGGAAGGTAGCTTGAGGTAAGTGAAATTGCGGTGGGCCGATCGTAGATCGTGAGGCCGCTTCCGCCCCCGGAAAGGCCTCCGCCCGCCACGAATCCCGCATAGGGTTTGCTGGGATCGACGTCGATCGTCGCGCCGACTTGCGGTGGCACGGCTAGAATCCCAATATTATCGTAGAGCGTGTCATACGCCATGCCGAAGCCAGCGCGAATCGCAGTATTGCCGCTGGTTCCAGGAGAATAGATGACACCGACCCGAGGCGCGAAATTCTTCTTCGGCGCTGCCGGTGCGTTGAAAATAAGTGGCGCGTTGCCGGCCTCCGGAATAAGAATGCTGGGGGTATTCGAGATGGCATTGAGACTCTGCCTGTCTTCGCCCGTGGGAGTGGTGGTGTACTCGTAGCGCAGGCCCAGATTCAAGCTCAGGTTCGCAGTTGCTTTGATGGTGTCATTCACAAACCAGTAGATGGCTTTCTGGTTTCCGTAATACGTACTCAAACCCGAACTCCTTTCGCCAAAGCTGTCCGGCGAGAAGTCTTCCAGATAGAACTGGGTGCTGTTCCATTCATAGTCACCCCGCGCACGCTGGGTGAACTGCTGCGGCGAGATGTACCAGCGGTACTCTGCTCCGAACTTCAGACTGTGCCTGCCCTTGACCCAGCTAACGTTATCCACAAACTGATAAAAATTCTGAATGGTGAACTGCGGGGCATTGGGATCGGGTCCAATGTTCAGACCGCCGCCCAAGTCGTACAGGAGGATGTTGGGAAATGCGTCCAGTCCGGGATACTTCTGACCGCCGACCACATAGGTTTCGGAAAAGCGGTTGAAGCCGGTACGGAATTCATTCGAAACGTGGGGCGTGAAGGTGTGGAACTCGCTAAGGTTTATCAAATCGAAGCGTTCCGGGAGAGTCGTAAAGAAAGCTGGCAGCTGCGCAGCGTTGTCGATCGCGTCAAACTTATTGTAAACGTAGCGCGCCCGCAGTTGGTCGGAACCTGAAATATTAAAGTCCAGGCTCTGGACAAAGTTCTCATAGTTTTGGAAGTTAGGGGGAACAATGGAGACGGGACCTGCCTCCACCGAGCCAGCAGCACACGCGCCATTTGCAGCCGCGCTATAGGTGCTAAAGGTCGTGCCCCCGTTGTAGGTTTCGCCCGTAGGCATCACGCCGTTGAACTGGATGCAGGTCGGGGTAGGGCTCGTCCCAGCCGGCGCCAGTGGCACATACTGTTTGAAGATACCGAAGTTAGTCGCACTGAGGTTCGGATCGGCTCCGATCGCAGCCAATCCAGCTGCCGTTGGGGCAAACACCGTGGCCCCAGCGAGAGAAACTAGCCCGACCGGCTGGCGTTCAAAGTTCGTAAAGAAAAATAGTTTGTTCTTGATGATTGGGCCGCCGAACGTGGCCCCGTAGCGGTTGCTGTCGAACCGAGGGTTCGAGGTCAGCCCTTGCAGCACGTCAAAGTTATCCACCGCGTTCAGGTTCCTGTTTCTGAAATACTCGTAAACCGAGCCGTGGAAAGTGTTCGTCCCACTCCTGACTGTCGTATTGAACTGCCCTCCGGAGGAGTGGCCGAACTCGGAGTTGAACTGGTTCGAAAGCAGAGTGAAACCTTCCACGGCATCGTTCGGAACCGTAACCAATGCTCCGGTCACGGTTTTGTTGTTGTTGTCCACGCCTTCAATGGTAAAGTTGTTGTCGCGCGGGCGCATGCCACCCACTGATGGCCCCGTGCCGTCCCCCATGGCGCTGGCATTCGAAACGCCAGGACTGAGCAGCGAAAGATTCAATACGCCGGCTCCAAGTCCGCCTGCCGAGGTAATACCCATGTCCTGGGAATACAAGGTATCGTAGTTGCTGCCCAGCTGCGCGGTGCTGGTATCAATCGGGGGTGGCGCTCCAGAAACCTCGACGGTCTCCGCTGTCGCGCCCGGCGTCAACGTCAGGTTGCGAGTGCCGGTTTTGTTCAGCAAAACATCAACCTGCTCGCTGATGGTCTTGAACCCGGTCATCCTCGCCATGATCTTGTAGCTTCCGACCGGCAGGTGATCGAAACGGTATTCGCCAAGATTATTCGTCTTCATGGTCGCCACCGCATTGGTGCCCACGTTGGTGACAGAAACTTCGGCGCCAACTACAACTGCGCCTTGCGAATCAACCACCGTGCCGACGAGGTTGCCATCGATGTTTTGGCCATAGGCCACACCGGCGCTCAGCGCCAGCAAGCCAAAGAGCGCGAACATGAACGCCAACAGTCTCAAATTTCGCCTGCCTTGTTTCATAATCTCTTTTCCTCCTGAAGCTACTCAAAAAATAAATCCTGATGAAGAACGTCCCTTAGAGAACTAAGGGCCGAATTCTGCGCACTTCGCAGAACGCGCGAACTTACACGTGCAAGAGAGTAGTGCAAATGACTCGCCATAACAAAATATTTGCTTCGATGATTGTTTTCAATGATTTGTGACGAATGTTCTGTGCTGAAACTATCAAAATCCGTATGGAGTGGTTGGGTAGGCTATGATTTTTGGTATGCGACTGGTCTGATGTCGTCCACTGCTGGCTTGCCGACGGACAAATCTGGAGTGACGCGAACTCTATTCCAAATCGACGCCCATCGGATCGATGCGTGTGTAGCGACGGGCGAGACCACTAGAGGTTAATCTATGGAAACATGTAGATTGTCGGAAGGGTAACGCAATTGGTGGAGGCTATCCGGTTATGACCATGCCGCCCAACCACGGGGACTTCAACAGAGGCGTCGAGCTGTTCAACCGCGCCCACTTTTTCGACGCTCATGAAGTTCTCGAAGACGTCTGGCGCTCCCTGCCTCGCGACCGACCCACGCGTCGGCATCTCCAAGGCATGGTTCAGTTGGCGGTCGCTTTTCATCACGAGTCCACTGGCAACCATGTGGGTGCGCGCTCGGTTCTGGAGCGTGCGATGTGCAATCTCAACGGCGCGGACCGCTCGTTTCCCGATCTCGATCTCGACCGGCTCCGCACTGAGTTGGAACTCTGGCGGCGGTATCTGGATGATTCCGAGGGTGCGGGGGCGAAGAAAGACGGGAAGAAGATAGATGGGAAGAGGAAAGACGGGAAGAAGTTGGACGGGCGGGACGTCCGTCGCCATAACCCCCCGGCCCTGCCGAGGATTATGCTGCGTCGCTAGATCGCCGATAGATAATAGATAATAGATATAAGATCGCGCACCGACCGCGCCTGCTAGAATCTTGTTCTTGTGAAGTCCAGTCTCTCATCGCCCCGAAGTAAGCCACGCAAGACGCCGCAAACGACGGCGCGAAGCACCGCGCCCGAGTCCGTTCCCCTCCTTGACCTGCGCCGCCAGTACGATGGCATCCGCGAAGAAGTGCTGGCCGCGATCGCGCGCGTGTGCGATTCGCAAAGCTTCATTCTCGGTCCGGAGGTCGAGGCGCTCGAGCGTGAGATTGCCGCGCTGACGGGAGCCGCTTGCGCCGTCGGCTGCGCGTCAGGAACGGAGGCCCTCTGGCTGGCGCTCGTCGCCGCCGGCGTAAAGCCCGGGGATTCGGTCATGACCACAGCATTCAGCTTCTTTGCCTCGGCTAGTGCAATTGTGCGGGCGGGCGCAATGCCGGTTTTCGTCGACGTCGATCCCGGCACCCTGAATCTCGATGCGGCGCTCGTTGATCGGCAACTGCGTGATCGGCAACTGCGTGATCGTCAACTCCGCACAAAACCGCCCGAGAACCTTCGCGCGATTCTTCCCGTGCACCTTTACGGGCAGTGCGCCGATATGGACGCGTTCGACCGCATAGTTACGGAATATGCTACGGAATATGCTCAAGAATTCAAAGTTGCCATTGTCGAGGACGCCGCCCAGGCGATCGGCGCCGAGTGGAACGGGCGCGGCGCGGGCTCGCTTGGTATAACCGCCGCCTTCAGTTTCTATCCCACCAAGAACCTGAGCGCCTACGGAGACGCGGGCATCGTCACCACTTCCCGTCCGGAGATGGCCGAGCACATGCGGCAACTCCGCAACCATGGCAGTCCCCGGCGCTACTACCATAACGGATTTGGCTGGAACGGACGCATGGACGCCATTCAGGCAGCGGTGCTGCGCGTGAAGCTGGCACACATCGCGGACTGGAACCAGAGCCGGCGGCAGCACGCCGCGACCTACGACCATCTGTTTGCCAACGCCGGGCTGACTTCCAGCCAGACTTCTAACCAACTCAGCGCACCGGTGCGCTTGCTGGCGCGAAGCCCGCAAGCCAAACATGTGTTTCATCAATATGTGATTCGCGCCCAGCGTCGGGACGATCTGCGCAAATTCCTCGCGGATCGAAAAATTGGGTCGGAAATCTACTACCCACTGCCGCTGCACTTGCAGCCGGTCTTCTCCTACCTCGGGCTGAAGGCAGGCGACCTGCCGGTCTCCGAACAAGCCGCCCGGGAAGTGCTGGCCTTGCCGATGTTTCCGGAGTTGGCCGAGACCGAAATCCGGTGGGTGGTCGAGAGCATCGCCGATTTCTACTCGTGAACGGAGTTTCACCGCCGAGACGCCGAGGTCGCGGAGAACACTTAAACAAGATTGTCATCCTGAGCGAAGCGAAGGACCTGCTTTTTCTCGGCGAACTCGGCGGCTCGGCGGTGACAGGGTCATCGCTTCCGCCGCACCCTTTGCTTCTGCGCCGTCCGTGCCGGCTCTTCTCCCGGCCCATACACTCGACGCACAATCGGCGTGTTGAGCTTGTATTTGCGCTCGGTAACGTTGCCGTTGTCGTCCTTCACACGAATGATGAACGTCGGCAACAGGCCTTCCTTGTCGAAGTTTTCCTGTGAAACGGTCACGGGTAGGACGCCTTCCATACGCTCGCGATAGGCCGTCTCATAGCGGTGGCGCTTCACGTTCCAGGTGAAGACGCGAATCTGGTTGAAGTCAAACGGCAGGCCATCCTTGGGTTCGGTCAGGACGGTCAAGTACTGCACGACTTTCTTGTCTCGATCCTGCACCTGATTCAGCGCGAAGAATGCAACAATACGCTGGCCTTCCGCGTATTGGGCGACGTCGAGCGGGATGTCGAGATCGATCATGCGTCCTAGCACCCAGCCGACACGGTCGTGGGAGTCGCGCACCAGCCACCAATCTTCGATTACGGGAACAGGGATCACCGGCACGGGCTGTTTCTTATCGTTTTTCTGCAAATCACTGTTCTGCGAATTGCTTTTCTGCGAATTGCTGCCCGGCGTAGCAGAGCGCGATGGCGGAGCAACCGCTCCCGGCTTCTCCGCCGTGCCTCGCTTCAACAGCGATAGCTTCTCGCCGGTAGAAATCTGATAGAGATGTTCGGTATCACGCCCCGGTTCGACGTGCAGATTCGTGTCGTTGCGCGCCGCGCCCTGCGCCTGCACGGGATCGTTCTGGTTGTCCGCGGTCAGCTTCTGGATCTGATCGAAGACTTCCTGACTGACGAGGTACCGTTGCTCCACCCATCCCGTCACGCCCGTTGCGGTGCGCACTTTGACGAAGCGGCGGTCGTGGTCGAGCACTTCCACGCGCTCGCCGTTCTTCACCACTCCGGTTTTCTCATACACCGCCGCCACGTGGTCGCGCAGGATGGCCTGAACGCCGGAAACGTAAGCGATCTCGAGCACGCGTCCGCGGCCGCGATTGCAGCCCGCAAAAAATAACGTGCTGGCCAGGCAGAGCGCGACCGCCGACGATCGAAGTGTCGACGATCGAGGCAGAGATGTAAGGAGGAACTTCACCGGCTCGAACTTTTACTATAGCGCGGCGATGATGGCGCTGCAAAGAGATCCCGTGGTGAACTGGGATATCGAGCTCTTCAACACTCCTCGTTCGCCCCTACTAAGAGGGATCAATTGTGATGTTCGACATGTTGCTGGTAATTGTGTTGCCATTACAGGTATAGGTCGCAGTGACTGTCCCTGTCGCCGCCGCCGAGCCCGAACCGGGCGGAGAAATTGTGGCCAGTCCAGTTCCTTCGGCAATGGTGAGCGCCGAAGTTGTCGATTGCCATTGGACGACATCCGTCACGTCTAAGGTGGTCGACTTGTTGTTTACAGTCGCGATTAAGGACGCAGTGAACTGATATGAAGTCACAGCGGTGCTATCAGTGTAGGGCGCAGGAGCAATCGTGAGAGTGGAACCGGTGTTGACACAGACGTTAGCGGTCGCGGTTTGCTGAGGATCCCCCTCGTAATTAGCCATGATCGTCACAGGAGTTGTATTCAGCGCAATTCCCGACAGTTGTCCGCCAGTCGTTATACCGATCGTGGTGGGATCGCCGCTTGACCAGGAAACTTTGCCGGTTATATTGATATTTGTATCGCCCTGGTTGTCGGTTCCCCACGCGTTCATCTGAGTAGTTCCGCCGAGCAAAACGGTCGCAGTCGTCGGGGTGATTGTAAAGCTCGTGATCGTCGGATTGACGAAGAACCCGCGGCAGCTGACGCCAAAAGCCAGCGCAACCAGAACCGTAAAAGCAAGCGTCAACGCCAGTTTGCGCCCAGTCAACATAAATGATCGCCTCAGATAGCATGATTTTAGCAGAACGTCCGGCCTCGCTCGATGCCCGATAGTGCATGGCTTGGGTCGTACCTTCGCCCGCCTTGCTCACCGCGTGCTCGGAGCGTTCTCCAGTAAAAGAACGGCGCGCAATCCTCAACTTGCAGTGTTTTCTGGGAGGCTGCAGATTCCCGGGGCCGCAAACAAGCGCATGGGTCCTTCGCTTCGCTCAGAATGGCAGCATTGCAGGGAGATTAACTGGAGCCGACGGCTCTTTCCTATTTCGGCCGCTTCTTTCCAGCGTTCGCGATCCGCTCGTCGATTGGCCTGCGTGCGGCGAAGCCGTCGTTTGTCCCGTGCCAATGCGCGATCGCGGGCTCGCCCAGTTTCCAGCATAACAGGAGGATCTCGCCCTCCACCTTGCAGGGGAAATCGAGCAATCCGACGTCGAGATCTTTCACCTGCACGCCGGTCGCGTCAATTTCGGCGAGGGCATCCTTGATGCGCCGAATCGCCCTTTCGCGCTCCGCCTTGCGCCGCGCCAGATGGACCACATTCAGCATCATGCCGCCGTTAAGAAATACACGGTGCGCCGTCTCCTGCAACTCGGCATCCACGTCTTCAATCAGCTTCTTGCCGTGGATTGCCTGCCGGAGCAGCGATTCCAGAATCGGCAGGAGCATCTGCGCTTCATCGAGGGTAAAGGTGCGGTCGGACATGTATGTTTATTCTACCGGACTATTCCCGTACCTGCGGAAAGATCCAAATCCTCAACTTCGAGATTCCCGATTATAGGCATCCATCCCAGCCACGCAGAGCTTACGGCATCGCTAAAGCGATACCCTGATACGAAACCCTGTTTTTCCGCAGCCGAAGACGCGGCAAGCCGCGTCTCTACGGGGAATTAGACGCACCTTCATCCGACCGCCGCAACCAGAAATACGCGACCACCAGAAAAGCTACGCCCGCCACGCTATCGAGCGCGACATCCCACAGCGAGCCCATGCGCGACGGAATGTAGCTCTGATGCCATTCATCCAGCGCGGCAACGATAGCCGTCCCCAGCCAGGACAACAGCACCGCGCGCAACAACAAGGTATGAACTCGACCGAGCGTAGCCCACCAGCCACGCAGCAGCAGCAGGCTCAACATGCCGTACCCGACGACGTGTCCGGTCTTGCGCAGATAGTGATGGAAGATGAGGAAGTGGTAGAAATTGATGTTGCCGAACAGACGAGTCAATATTGTATACAGCGCTCTGCCGGTATTCTGTGCCGAAAAGAAATCAGTGGACTCAAACGCAATGAGGCCGATCCAGACGGTCGCCGGCCACCAGGCGCGCACAAGATTGGGACGAGACAGGGTCAAATCGGTCGTCAATTCGGCCTCGTCCCTCACTCAGCCGCGTAGTTCGGCGCTTCGCGCGTGATCATGACGTCGTGCACGTGGCTTTCGCGCAGGCCGGCGGCGCTGATGCGCACGAATCGCGCTTTCTGCTGCAGTTCAGCCACCGTTTCGCATCCGCAATATCCCATTCCCGACTTGAGCCCGCCCACCATCTGGTAGACGATCATCGCCACCGAACCGCGATACGGCACGCGGCCTTCAATGCCTTCCGGTACCAACTTGGCCAGCCGGTTCGACTCTTCGCCCACCACCGGTATCGCGGTCGACGCATCTCCATCCGAGTTCTGGAAATAGCGCTCGCTCGAACCCGCCGCCATCGCTCCCAGCGACCCCATGCCGCGATACGATTTGAAGGTGCGGCCCTGATA
Organism: Terriglobales bacterium; assembly: GCA_049511255.1. Classification (GTDB taxonomy): domain Bacteria; phylum Acidobacteriota; class Terriglobia; order Terriglobales; family Acidobacteriaceae; genus Acidiflorens. The sequence continues at coordinate 11,759 of JBEKYF010000074.1, forward strand.
CAGAATCTGTTCACCCGGGCTTTCATCCGTTCCCGCAAACATTGATCCGATCATCACCGCGGAAGCGCCCGCCGCCAGCGCCTTGCTGATATCGCCGGAATACTTGATGCCGCCGTCGGCAATCACTGGAACGCCCGAGTCGCGCGTAGCCCGCGCCGCCTCCGCAATCGCCGTGATCTGTGGAACCCCCACGCCGGTTACGATGCGCGTCGTGCAGATCGAGCCCGGCCCAATGCCGACTTTCACCCCGTCCGCTCCCGCGCGCACCAGGTCGCAGGCGCCATCAAAGGTCGCCACATTACCGGCAATCAGTTCGACCTCCGGCAACTTCGCTTTCACCTTCTTGACCGCTTCGATCACCAGCGTGGAATGCCCATGCGCGCTGTCAATTGCCAGCACGTCGACTTTCGCCTTTGCCAGTTCCTGCGCGCGCTCCAGGAAATCACCCGTTGCTCCGATCGCCGCACTCACCCGCAACCGCCCCTTATCGTCCTTTGCGGCGCCGGGATATTTCAGTTTCTTCTGAATGTCCTTAACCGTGATCAAACCCTTCAGGATGTACTTGTCGTCCACGACGAGCAGCTTTTCCACGCGGTGCTCGTGCAGAATCTCTTCCGCCTGCTCCAGCGTCGTTCCCACCGGCACCGTGATCAGATTCTCCTTGGTCATCACTTTGCTGATCGGAATATCGAAGCGTGTTTCGAAGCGCAGATCGCGATTGGTCAGAATGCCGACCAGTTTTCCATCCTTCAGCGTGATTGGCACGCCGGAAATCTTGTATTTCTGCATGACGTCGAGCGCGTCGGAAACCTTCGCATCCGGCGACATGGTGACCGGATCCACGATCATGCCACTCTCCGACCGTTTCACTTTATCCACTTCATCGGCTTGCCGCTCAATGGTCAGGTTGCGATGAATAATCCCAAGGCCTCCCTGTTGCGCCATGGCAATCGCCATGTGCGATTCGGTCACCGTATCCATGGCGGCGCTGATGATCGGAATGTTCAGCCGGATATGGCGCGAAATCTGGGTCTGCGTGTTGGTGTTGGCGGGCACGACTCCGGAATGTGCCGGGAGGAGTAAGACGTCGTCGAATGTGAGGGCCTCGGGGACGGGAAAATGGATCATAGGATTTTGGATTAATTCTCTATTGTAGGGAGCACGTGAATATCAAGCAAATGCAGTCCGGTGGGTCAGTTTCCGGGTTGCCGACGATCCGGAACCTATCCCATAGTGCTTGCCGAAATACGAGGCCGTCCACTTGCACGGACAGCCCGTTTTAGGGACATGTGCCCAGAATCGGCTTTGCGCCGTAGGAGTTACTGCTTAACGCTCGCCAGCAACTTGCGTTCGTCCGCCGTAGCAGGCTCAAATCTCCCTCCCAAGTATTTCGCCAGGAATTCCTCCGAGGCGGCATTGAAGGCCATGTTGTTGGCCGGTCGCGCAAAGCCGTGTCCTTCATCGGGGAAAACGTAATACTGAACCGGTTTGTCGTTCTTGCGCATTGCCGCCACGATCTGGTCACTCTCCGCTTTGTTTACGCGCGGATCGTTGGCGCCCTGGCCAATCAGCAGCGGTGCCTTGATCTGATCTGCCTTGAACAGCGGCGACTCCTCCTTGAGCACCGCTTCCGAGTCGCCCATGCGCTTGTGGAAAGTCGTCAACAATGTTGACCAGTAAGGTGGAATGGTTTTGAGTAGGGTGTTCAGATTGGACGGACCAACAATGTCCACTCCGCAGGCGAACGCATCCGGCGAAAACGTCACTCCGGCAAGAGTCGCATAGCCCCCGTAGCTGCCGCCCATGATGCAGACCTTTGCCGGATTGGCGATTCCCTGTTTAGCGACCCGGTCTTTGCCATCCAGCAAGTCCGTATGCATCGTACCCGCCCACTGGCGGTCGCCAGCATTCACGTACTGCTTACCGTAACCCGTCGAGCCGCGGAAATTAACCTGTAAAACCGCGTATCCGCGGTTAGCCAGCCATTGCGCGTAACGGTTGTAACCCCACTCGTCACGCCCCCATGGACCACCATGCACGAACTCCACCATGGGTAGGTTCCTGGCTTCCATGCCCGCCGGCGTGGTCAGATAACCATACAGTTTCATGCCATCGCGGGCGGTGAACTCGATAGGTTTCATCGCCGAGAGCGTGTACTTCTCCAATTGCGGCCGGTTGCTGAACAGGAGCGTGGCCTGTTGCTTCGACCGGTCGTACAGATACCAATACTCCGGCGCGTCATCGCTGACGAAGCCCACAATCCATCTGTTGTCATCTAAGCTCTGTGAGATCCCAGCGATATCCCCCTTGCGAACCTTGTGCAGAACCTCGAAATCGGCTTTTGCCCTGGCATCGATGAACACATATTCCGTGCGCTGCTTGGTGTAGCTGACCGCTTCCAGAGCATTGGTCTTGGGATTGTTAATGGTGCTGCTGACGTCGAACTGCGGATCTTCCGTGATGACTTTGCGTTTTCCGCTGCCCAGGTCAATCTCGAGCAAGCGAGCAGCGTTCACGTCAAGACTCGTCGTGATCCAAAGGGCTTGGTTGTCTGGCGAAAAACCGTTGACCCCGCCAAAGGTCTCGTCCGGACCCCACCTGATCAACTCGCGCCAGGGGGACTTGCTGTTATCACGAATCCGAATGATCGTTCCACCTTCGTCAGTCTGCACTTGCGCCGCACGGATCCGCAGAGCATTGTCGGCCTGCCAGCTTTGAACGTCTCCGGGGTTCTCGGTATCAAGTTCGACTTCCCCCGTTTTCAGATCAATTCGATGTACGTCAAAAAGCTTTGGATCGCGCTTGTTCATCTGCACTAGGATCGTGTCCGGTAAACTCCATTCGTAGGCGACGATATCCACACGAACCTTCTCGAAGGGTGTCATATCCTTCGTCTGCTTGGTAGCCAGATCGGTCTGATATAGCCGCCAGTTCTCGTCCCCGCCAACGTCCTGTACGTAGAGAATGTGCTTATTGTCGTATTGCCAAAGAAAATTTCGAATGCCCCGGTGTTTGTCAGCGGTCACCGCGCGGTCATCGGTTTTCCCGAGCGTGCGAATCCACACGTTCAGCACACCATCGACGGGCGCGAGATACCCGATCTGTGTGCCATCCGGCGAAATCTGGGGATCAGCGCGCTCCGGATTCCCGAACAGCACTTCGCGGGGAATCAGGGGCGTCGTGAACTTTTCCTGGGCGGCAACCGGACCGACGAACCATCCGCAGAACACCAGGACAACGACAGCTTGTCTCAGTATGCGCATACCGCCTCCAACATTCGTGACCATAATAGGCGCAAATCAAGGGATGGGTCTACGCACCAACTCCCGGTTCGCAAGACCCTGACCACCTTCAGAGACGAGTCAGCTTATAAGCACACACCCCAAGTCAATCGTGCGGAAGCTCGGTACCCGTTCACGCGGTTGTTTGGAGGCCCAAAAGATACGTGGTCCGCTCGGCACAACTTGGAACTCTGCGCCCGAGTGACGTGCAAACCGGAAACTAGGCCGCTGGATAGCTTCGCAACTAACCTTGCTGACTACTGCTGTCACGAAGTCCGATGAAAGACGAGCGTGTCATCTCCAGAAAAAAAGGCGTCCGTTATGGACGCCTTTGTGCCTGTTGGGACCTCGGCGACTACTCTTTCTTGTCGCTGCCCTCAGTCTTGCCCTCAGCCTCATTAGCAGCGATATCTTTCTGCACTTGCGCTTCGGCGTCGGCGTGTTCCATTGCCTTGCGATTCTCCTCGACGCGCTTGGCGCGGATTTCGGCGCGCTTCTGGCGCTTCTCATCGAGCACCTGCTCGCTGCCCAGCAGTTCGATGAACGCCTTTTCGGCGCCGTCACCCTTCCGCCAGGCGGTGCGCACGATCCGCAGATACCCCCCCTTGCGGTCTCCAAAGCGCGGAGCCACGGTATCGAAAAGCTTGCGGACCGCTTCGTCCGTCATCAAATAGGACGCCGCCTGACGGCGCGCCGCCAGATCGCCCTTCTTTCCGAGCGTAATCATCTTCTCGACCTGCGGACGCACCGCCTTCGCCTTGATCACGGTCGTCTCAATACGCTCTTCCATGATGATCGAAGTAACCATGTTCCGCAGCATGGCACGCCGGTGAGAAGTGGTCCGTCCTAACTTGTATCCCGCAACTTTGTGACGCATGGATCCCTCTTGTTTCGGTGGAGCGACGGGCGTCCTCGCCCGTCACCCCATCAAATCGCCAGTTCTACAGATCGTTGTCGCCGTACGCCGAAGCGGGCAGCACCTGGTTCTTGTTTCGGTGGAGCGACGGGCGCCCTCGCCCGTCACCCCATCAAATCGTCAGTTCTATAGATCGTTATCGCCGTATGCCGAAGCGGGCAGTACCTGGTTCGAAGTCGGTCCGGGCACGGCGTTCCCGTGCTCGTCGATCTTCATACCCAGGCTCAGACCCATCGAGTTGAGGATCTCCTTGATCTCGTTCAGCGACTTCCGGCCAAAATTTTTCGTCTTCAGCATCTCGGCTTCGGTCTTCTGCACCAGTTCGCCGATCGACTGAATGTTGGCATTCTTCAGGCAGTTATAGCTGCGCACCGAGAGTTCGAGTTCCTCGACCGAACGGTTCAGGTTCTCGTTCTTGATCTCGGGCCTGCGCTCTTCGCTCGCCGACGCCGTCTCGATCTCCTCTTCGAAGTTGATGAAGATATTCATGTGATCTTTTATCAGCTTCGCCGAGAGTCCAAGCGCATCGCCGGGCGTGATCGAACCGTTCGTCCAGACCTCGACCGTCAGCTTGTCGTAATCGGTGATCTGCCCTAAACGCGCCGCTTCGACAGTGTAGTTGCACTTGCGCACCGGCGTGTGCACGGAATCGATTGGAATGAATCCGATGCCCAGATCATCCTCGAAATTCTTGTCCGCCGAAACGTAGCCGCGGCCGCGTTTCAGGCGCATTTCCATTTCGAGCTTGCCACCCTCGCTCACCGTCGCGATGTAAATCTCCTTGTCGAGCACTTCCACGTCGCCGTCGGCCTCGATCATGCCGCTGGTCACCACGCCTGGCTGATCGGCGCGCAGATAAATCGCCTTCGGACCGTCTCCCGCCAGTTTAAACGGGACCTGCTTCATGTTGAGGATGATGTCGGTCGCATCCTCGACCACACCCGGAATCGACTGGAACTCATGCAGCACGCCTTCGATTTTCACCGCGGTGACGGCCGCGCCTTCGATCGAACTCAGCATCACGCGCCGCAGCGCGTTGCCGATGGTGGTGCCAAATCCGCGCTCAAACGGCTGCGCCCAGAACATCCCGTATTTGTCAGTAAGCGAACTGGTATCGCTTGCCAGCCGCTTCGGTTTTTGAAAACCTCTCCATAACATCGTGTGTTTCTCCTCTCGGCCATGTGGCTCGATCCTGCTCGCTGAGCGGCCCGGCTCAGGTCACAGCAGGAAAGGCTGATCTGGCACGAAAAAGTGGGCCGAAAATCCACTACTTGCTATACAACTCGACAATCAGCTGCTCGTTCACCGGCAACTGGATGTCTTCGCGTTTCGGCAGCGCAATCACGCGCCCCTTGTGGTTCTCGCGATCGATCTCCAACCACACCGGCGCCGGCTGATGGCTGGCAAAATCCTTTGCGGTTTCGAGAATCGGCAGCTTGCGGCTGCTCTCGCGAATCGCGACTTCTTCTCCCACGCTGACCTCGTACGAAGGAATGTTTACTTTCTTGCCATTCACCTGTACATGTCCGTGACGCACCAACTGGCGCGCCTGGCGGCGAGAAATGCCGAAGCCCAGCCGGTAGACGACGTTGTCGAGACGGCGCTCGAGTTGCTCCAGCAGCTTCGCGCCCGTCACACCCTTGAACCGGACCGCGTTCTCGAAGTAATTCCGGAACTGCCGTTCCTGGGTGAAGTAGATGCGTTTGGCTTTCTGTTTTTCGCGCAACTGCAGACCGTAGCCTACAACCTTGGTCTTCTTGTCTTTCCCGTGTTGTCCGGGAGCGAAGTTGCGTTTCTCAATGGGACATTTGTCGCTGAAGCACTTGGTGCCTTTGAGGAAGAGCTTGATCCCTTCCCGGCGACAAAGACGACACACTGCATCGGTATAACGTGCCAAGTTATTCTCCTTTGTTAGATGACCGGTTTACAGGTTTGGCTTCACCCTTCGTCCCGGACAAAAATCAGTTCTCAGTTCTCAGTTCTCAGAAAAACCAGAATCCGCGGTTCCCTTGCTCTTACTGAGAACCGAGAACTGGGAACTGAGAACTGTCGTCTACACTCTGCGCCGTTTCGGCGGCCTGCAACCATTATGCGGAATCGGCGTCGTGTCTTTGATGGAACGTACTTCGATTCCCGCCGAGGCCAACGCGCGCACCGCCGACTCCCGTCCCGATCCCGGACCGCTTACTCGGACATCCACCGAGCGCACGCCGTGATCGCGCGCCATGCTGGCTGCGTTCGAGGCGGCCTGCTGCGCGGCAAACGGAGTGCCTTTGCGCGACCCACGAAAACCGAGCGAGCCCGAACTCTTCCACGCCAGCACATTGCCGGTCATGTCCGTGATGGTCACGATGGTGTTGTTGAAAGAGGCCTGCA
>JBEKYF010000075.1:0-17980 GCA_049511255.1 Terriglobales bacterium
CCCTGATGTGGTCGTAAAAAATTGGGTCATGCAGTCCGAAATGCCCGGGGTGCTGGCGGGCGCTGACATCCTCTTCCTGCCTTATTCCTTTTTGGAGAGTTCGCGGCATGCAGTCGAAACCGGTTTCCCTTCCAAAACCGCCGACTACCTTGCGGCTGGCAAGCCGGTCCTGGTTTTCGGGCCGCCGTACTCGACGGTGGTGCACTATGCGTTGGAAGAGGGTTTCGCGGAAGTCGTGACGGAATGCAGCGCCGATGCGCTAACACGCGCCATTGAGAGGGTTCTGCTCGCGCCCGGTCATGGGGCTGCGCTGCGGGCAAAGGCGCTCGAAGTGTTTTTCCGGAATCACGACATAGACCGGCAGCGAGCTCAGTTCCGGCTCCTGCTCCAAAGCCTCACCCGGAGTACCTAGAGTATATTGAACCCAATTCTATAGGTGAATGGGCGGCACACGGCTCTGACGCAGACCTGGTATTCGGTCCCTTCGCCTACGAGGCGGACGGAGGTCGAACTTTCGGCAAGGTGCCCTGTCCAGTGGTAAGCACTCGTTCCATTCTTTGCCAGTGGCTGGACGGATGGTTTACACCCACGTGCTCGGTCCTATTGCGCCGGTCCTTTCTCCGAGCGATCGGAGGCTGGAATCCGTGTGCACTGCGGAATCAAGATGGAGAAGTAATGATAAAGGGACTGCTGAAGGGCGTTCGCGTCGCAGTCGCTCATCGCGGCCTCGGCGTCTATGTGCAGCACGAGCATCCCGACCGTGTTTCCAAACGCGCCGGTCGGGAAATACTGGCGTCTGAATTGTCCTGTTTTCAAGATTTATGGACGCTCGCACAAGCGCAAGGTCAAAGTTGGACGCAGAAGAACCTTGCTCAAGTGTTTTATCAAATAGCCTACGAGGCTTTCGCCAATGGTATCGACGATGTCGGCCATGTGGCGCTGTTCCGAGCGCGCCAATTGGGGCTGAAAGGCCACAAAAGCAGCTTTGCTCGTCGTATGCTGTCGGGCATTCTGGGGCTAAGAAATAAATTGCGGCTTACAGGAATATTGAAGGTTCGCCGTGTGTTTGGGTCGAGTAGTGGGACTGTGAATCGCTCAATGAAGTGATCTGCGACAATGCCCCGACTCGCAAGGAAGCCGATTGGCGGCACTAGAATGCGACCTCGCCGAATAGTTTATATTCAATACACCAATCCTGTCATGTATCCACCTCTCGAGCACAGCTCTCGCATTCTGGCAGACGCAGGATGGGAGGTGCTGTTTCTGGGCATCGGGGAGTTCGGCGACCTCAACAGTCTGCGGTTCAGGTCCTATCCACGAATTGAAGTGCGGCAGTTGCAGTTCTGTACGGCTGGCTGGAAGCAGAAGCTGCATTATGCATGGTTTTGCATGTGGTGTCTGGCTTGGGCGCTGTGGTGGCGGCCGCAGTGGGTGTATGCTTCCGATATGCTGGCGTGTCCGCCTGCACTGCTCCTGAGCTGGGTGCTGCGTCTGCGGATCGTTTATCACGAGCACGATTCCCATGGTCGAGCCACGAGTATGTTCATGCGGCTCTGTATAAGGGCACGGCGAGCTTGCGCCCGCCGGGCATCTATATGTGTTCTGCCGAACGCGCACAGAGCCGAACGTTTTAAAGTGCACAATCAGCCCAAAAAGTCGGTGAAAGTGGTGTGGAACTGTCCTGAGCTGCGCGAAGTCGCGGCTACGCCCAACGGCAAAACCGGCACCGGCTTAAGGGTGCTTTACCACGGGAATATTTCTCCGGTGCTGCTTCCCCTTACCGTCATTGAGGCTCTTGCCCTACTTCCCGAGGATGTTAGCCTCACGGTCGTAGGATACGAAACCATACAAGGGTACACACAAGCCCTGCTGGCGCGTGCAGAGCAGCTCGGAGTTCAGGGGCGAGTTCACTGCCTGGGCCCAATGAGCCGCTTCGATCTGATGGAGACCTGCGCTACTTGCCATGTCGGCTTGGCACTAATCCCACTAACTAATGACAACGTCAATCTCCAGGCGCTGACAGGGGCCTCTAACAAGCCCTTCGACTATCTGGCGTGTGGGCTCGCCGTGCTGGTTTCGGATCTCCCGGACTGGCGTGAGATGTTCGTTGAGCCGGGTTACGGCCTATCCTGCAACCCAGGAGAGCCGGTTACCATCGCAGCGGCGCTACGGCGGTTTTATGAGTATCCCGGAGATCGCATGCTCATGGGCGAGCAGGGTCGCAAGCGGATACTCGCAGAATGGAATTACGAGACGCAGTTCCAGCCCGTTTTACAAGAGCTCGTTACCTCATGACCTGCTCTTCTGGACAGTTTCGTACTGGCGCTCCATTATGCACTCCGGGGTGCGATTCACCGCAAGGGATTGCCGCGCTGGGTCCGAGTCGTCAGCCATGCGTTACAACGGATACCCACGTGGTGTCCAGGGAAAGCGATATCGACAGCCGTAACTGATCACGTCGGCACGGCATGTTTCGATCGAACGCAACACCTGGGAACTGGACATCTGGTATCAGCAACCACTGTCACTTCAGGAACAACCTTTAATGTGCGAACCCCGACATTGGACAAGTTCGTACCAGGACGGCAATCCACCGCCTAGTTTCGTAAAGATCGATATTGAAGGGGCAGAAAGTGCCGCGTTGCGCAGTGGCTTTGAGGTCATAGCGCAACATCGACCCATCTTTATGATCGAGGCACAACCCCGAGGAGGACCGTGCCGTCGGTACGATACTGAAGAGCTTTGGATACACCGCAGTTCGAATAGAGAGCGGCAAGGTGGTTGAGAACATGGAAAGCGGGTGGCCTCAGACCAACGGTATGTGGGGAACGGTCATAGCCCTTCCCTCTTCTGCCAATCAGCACTAATGAATACCGAAAGCTGGTACGGTTGTGAGGTCTTAGCGCTGTTGGCCTCGAATAGACTTTTGAGTTCTAGCATGTGGCCCTCTTTCTCTTCCCCCGGATCTACGTCACAGTTGTGATACGAGGCGGCCAAAGTGCCGTGATTCGGATGACTCGTCGAGCATTGCATCGGGATCCGAGTGTTCCTTCGTTATCCTGAATGAGGGGGCAACCGTGGAAGGTAGGAGATTTCGTGGGAGACGTATTCTTCAGGCCGTCTTCAATGCTGTATCAAGTAATTCATGCCAACGAAAGACTGACTATTATAATGAATGGTTCGTCAGTGCTCTGGCTTCTAGAGTTCGCTAAGCTGGAGTAAACCTAAAACCCCGTAAGCGACGGACGCGCTGCTGGGGGCCCACTCTTTTGCAACTGAGAAGGATGGCCACCGTTGCTATAACACCGTGGAGTGTGGCGTTGCCACTGATCTCCCGGTCGGAGTTGTCGGTTTCCTGCCTTCAACTTTAATCTGGCAACCATCTTTCTCAGATTCGTCAGCCGAGTCAATCACCACAATTCGCTTTACTTCGGAGCAGCTCGTTGTTATGAATCACTCAACCCGTCTAAGAATAGCTCGCGTGGTTCGCTTTCTGAAACCCATGCCGCAGAAGATTCCACTGTCTATTGAACAGGTGCTTGGAAGATCGGAATCACTCGACATAGTGGAGCGGTTCAACAAGCTTTACTATGAGGGAGGATTAGCCGGCACTTTGAACTGGCGTGGCGTCCCAATGATCAAGAACCCGTGCGATTTGTGGACGATGCTGGAGTTGCTTCAGACGATCAAGCCCGTGGTTCTGGTCGAAACTGGAACGCACCATGGCGCGTCAGCTCTCTATTTTGCTGAAATGATGAAATTACTTGGATCACCATTAAAGGTCATCACAATCGACATTAACCCTAAGTGGCACCTTGATCCTGAACAATTTGGCATCGAGTCCATAATTGGGTATTCGACTGATCGCGTCGTGATTGAGAGGGTCAGGAACGTCGTTCGTGAAATTCTCCAAAATAAGCCTGGACCTGTGATGGTGACACTAGATTCCGATCACTCGGAGGATAACGTAACCAGAGAGCTAGAGCTGTACTCTCCTCTAGTGACACAGAATTCCTATCTTGTCGTCGAAGACACGAACGTCAATGGTCATCCAGCAGCTCTCGATCATGGGCCTGGTCCTTGGGAAGCTGTGGAGAAGTTTCTGGTTACGCACCCCGACTTCGTTCAGGATCGTACTTGCGAACGGCACCTGTTGACGTTTTTTCCGGGAGGGTGGCTGAAACGGGTAGGACAGCGCTGCTAGCGTTGTTTCTGAGTAAATATGGAAGGCACGACTCCTTTTTTCTCGATTTGTATTCCTCAGTACAATCGGACGTCATTCCTCATCGAGGCTTTACGTGTCCTTACAAGACAGACATTCAAGGACTTTGAGGTCTGCATTTCCGACGACTGTTCCCCCGACGGGCGGCAATCTGAACTGCAGCAGACGTTAAGAGAGTGTGACCTGCACCACGTGTATCGGCGACAACCGAGAAATGTAAGATATGACGCAAATCTCCGAGCAGCCATAGGATTGGCTAGTGGAAGTTACTGCCTGCTTATGGGAAACGACGATTGTTTAGCAGATCCTGATACACTCGAGCGGTTACACAAACTGATTACGCAACAAGACAACATCGGAGTCGTCATTACGAACTATGTGAATCAAGCTAGTCGGGCCATTGTTCGGCGTGTGCCTGCCACGCGCACCGTAGGAGCTGGGCCCTCGATCGCCAAGCGCTGTTTCCGCAACTTCAGCTTTGTCAGCGGAATCATCCTTCGCCGCGATCGCGCTGTGGCTCATGCTACTAGCGAATGGGACGGCGCGGAAATGTACCAAATGTACCTCGGCTCGCGTATCATCAGCGAAGGTTACTCATTGATGGAAATCGCAGACGTCTCAGTCGTTCAGGGCATTCAGATTCCAGGCCAATGCGTGGACAGCTATGCGGTAAAACCTCGGCTGGATCCCTGTGCGATTCAAGAGCGCAAAATTCCTCTGATCGACATGGGCCGCCTAGTAATTGACGCAATCCGGCCGTACGCTGATAAGAGCATTTCGGCTTTAAGTGCCTCTATCTTTTTTCAGATTCTGGTTTTTACATATCCGTATTGGATCGTCGAGTATAGGCGCGTGCAGTCCTGGAATTATTCTCTCGGCATTTGTCTCGGTATGCGTCCCCGGAATGTGTTTGGGACTACGGCACTGCGCTGGATACATTCATTATCTTTGAAAGCCCTGTATCTAGGAGTCACTATTGCTGGTCTGACTATGCCAATCGGTCTATTTGATTCGCTTCGTCCGCGGTTTTATGCCTTCGCAAAATCAGCATTCCGGTGTTGACAACTCTCGATCCAGTGAGTACCTCCGATTGTTAATAATCGGAAATCGCGGGGGTTCAAACGTTGGCGAAAGTTTTGCGAGAGCGGGTGCTGAACTGGGCGCTTCGTTGGTACAAATCGAATCTGCCGGAGCTATGCGCGGCCCGGCAATGATCCGCCGACTGCTCTGGCGTCTGTGGGATCACCACCCGCTCAGATTGGGAAAATTTAGTGCAGAGGTCGTTGACTTCTGTCGTGCACGGCAACCAGGCATAATTCTGACCATGGGTATGGCTCCACTAACCCTCGAAGCCCTTGGGGAGATTAGAAAGCTTGGATGTTACTGTGCGAACTATCTCACGGATGACCCCTGGAATCCTTCGCGACGGTCAAGATGGTTTCTGCGAGCTCTTCGCGGTTACGACCATGTGTTTACAACCCGCCGTGCCAATATGAGCGATCTAGAGGCCCTAGGGGTCCGTCGCGTTTCGTACCTTGCCTTCGCGTGGGATCCGATTCTCTGTCCTGAGCGGCAATACTCTCAAAACGAGCTCCAAGACTACAGAGCTGACATCGTGTTTGCCGGGGGAGGCGACGCGGATCGCGTGCCGTATTTTGCGGCCCTGGCACGTGCGGGCTTCCGCGTGGCTCTATATGGTACTTATTGGGATAGATTCGCAGAGACGCGCCCGTTGACTCGCGGGCAGTTACCGATTGCTGAACTGCCTAAGGCGATTGCTGGTGCTCGAATCGCATTGTGCCTTGTGCGACGCGCAAACAGAGATGGACATTGCATGCGGACATTCGAAGTTCCGGCTGCGGGCGGCTGCATGCTGACTGAGGAAACCGACGAGCATCGGGAGATCCTGGGGCCGGACGGGGAGTGTGTCCTCTACTTTCGCACCATCGACGAAATGATCGTGAGAGCGCGGTGGCTGCTTGAAAACCACGCCGAGCGCGCGCGACTAGCAGCCGCCGCGCGTACGCGTATTCGCACCGACTCGAATACTTACAAGCACCGGCTCACGCGAATCCTTGCGGCGGTGGAGGCACCGTGACCGCAGCCAACCGCGCCTTCTATATGAATCTCACGAGGTCAGGCAATCCGGCGGACGTCGAATTGGGAGCCTAGTCTCTTATCCGAAGGGATGAAAATAAAATTGTCGATCTTTAAGCGGCCACACCAAGTTCGATAAAGAGGCTGCGCATGCAGGCGCGGAGCCATTCGTAGTGCTCATCTATCGGCCGTCGGATTGGATAGTTTGGAGTGAGGCTCGGGTCGAGTGCTGGCGGCGAGTAGTGGCCGGATTACCTTTTCGCGCAGGACCACCAGAGCAGTCAGGGCTCGTAGCCTAGCAAGCGGATAGCGGGCGGGGCCTACAAGCGCTGCATTGAGCGAATATGCATATGTGCACCGCCTTAACACCGCGCTTGACGCGCTGAAGCGGATCTGAGCTTCGACAAATGCCGCCTTCCACTTTAGAAAACCTCTTAATGCTATACGCGCAGCGCTTTCCCGTTCGCCGAGGCAAGCTCAGGGCGATCAACTCGTTCTGGCGAGCGGCCGTTGGTGAACAGAGCACGCAACGTGTGGCGACCTTGAACCACGGCGGATTAAGATGTCATGCGAGCTGAGCGAAATCTTGTAGCGGCAGTTCTATTTTGTGGTCACATATTTTGTGGAAGAAAACATCCTCAATGCTGCGAAACTGCCGCGAAGGGCGCCAGGTTTATCTTTGATGTCGGCGCCAACGCCGGAATCTATAGCTTGGCCGCACTGGCTATTCAGCGCGATGCTACCGTCCACGCTTTCGAACCTACCCCGGAGATTGCAACTAGGCTGCGTGCAATGGCGAAGCTAAATGGGCTTGATCATCTCCATTCCAGCAGCTAGCGGTCTTCAGCAACAATGGATGGGCTGCTCTAAAGCGTTTCCGCGGAGGACTGGGGACGAACGAGCGGAACGGCTGATCAGGTCCGGTCATATCGGAATCATCTTTATGGAACTCAATTGGGCTAAGAGTGCCGGAGCCACATGTGCGGCCGCCGAGTCCATTCGTCCCCTCGAGCAGGGAGGCTATCGGTTCTCAAGAGCAGGCAAGCGCCTGAATTGGCAGAAGGCGGGTGACTGGTTGCGGACTCCGAGTGATGTGGTTGCCCATCGAGCGCGCCCGTAGCAAGGTCTTTCAACTGCGATGACATTTCTAATTTTCGTTTGTCTCACGGCATTCCTTTGGCTGTTATGGCTTCTCCGAAGGGATAGGGTTTCGCTAGGGCTTCCGATCGCCTACTTGTGTTCGTTGCTGTTAGTCCACGTGCCGGGCGCGTTTGCCAATATCGCCGGCCGCGATTTCCTACGCCACTCGGACCTGATTGAGATTGGCATGCGTTTCACAGCGCTCGGGTCAATGTGTTTTGTTGCGGGCGTGTGGCTGGCCCATTCCTCGACTCCAAAAATGCCAATCCGCCGAGAGGCGGATCGCGATCCCTTTTGGTGGTTTTGCTTGCTCGGCGGGTGGTCTCTCATCTACGGCCTCAGTCCCCTCTACCACATCCCCAGTGTCAGCGCGGCAGTTGAAAGGGGGGCAGGGATTTGGATGCTAGGCGTGCTGTTAGGCCTGCGAGCGGCTTGCCAGCGCGGCGATCTCAAACGAATAGCGATCTGGCTCGGGGCGCTCATGGTCTACCCCGTTCTGATGCTTCTGCTTGGAGGCTTCCTGAGCTATGGGTCTGCGGCGATCATTATCGTCTGTTCCGCGCTCACTATTTCGACGCGAAGCTTCGGGCGCGTGGTGGTCGGCATGACCCTCTTTATATTCTTAGGTTTGAGCATATTCGTAAATTACTTTGAGCACAGGGGTAGCATCCGTAAACAGGTGTGGGGCGGAGCACCTCTTGAGACCCGAATCGATAGCGTCATTGACACAGTTAGAGACTTTGAATGGCTTGACCCAACCAACCGGAAGCATCTGATCTCGCTTGATCAAAGGCTCAATCAAAACTATTTCATCGGCTTGGCGGCTGAGCGAATTCAGCAAGGCCAAGTGGATTACCTCAAGGGGGAGTCGATCTGGGAGGGAGTGCTCTCTCTGGTTCCGCGCGCTTTATGGCCCGAAAAGCCGGTATTTGGAGGTAGTCCACAAATCGTTGCAAAGATGACCGGCGTTCGGCTTGATCCCACATCGTCATTTGGCGTGGGCAACGTGATGGAGTTTCAGATTAACTTTGGGATTCCGGGAGTGGTAATTGGCTTTTTCGTACTTGGGTGGCTCATCGGGACGCTCGATGTCAAGGCAGTCGTTGCGGAACGTCGAGGCGACCTTGGCCGTTTAATTCTTTTCTTTCTCCCCTGCGTGGCCCTGATTAAGCCGGAAGGGTCAATTGTAGAAATCACCGGTGGCTCAGCCGCTGCGCTGGTGGCGGCCTATGGTTGGAAGTGGACATGGAACCAGTGGGTCGCCCATCGACCCAGCTTGAGAGCGAGATATTCTCATGCACATGTGCACCGCCGCGGAAATTTTCCGATCGAAGATTAATGGAATTACGACTGTCACGCGCGAAATGTGTTCCAGCGTCCATTAGTCCCCGGCTAGTCTCGATCTTCGCTTGTTCGGAACGTTCGATGGGAGTGGACGATGCAATGGCGCTCCTCTGCAAGGATCCGGCAGGCACTAAACGACGCCGTGACCCAACGCTTTGGACGCGCCGTCTTCCCTTACGCGGCCTCGCTGGGTGGTTTAGCCAGGTCGCGATTCCACGCCGAAGATGACGGTAAAAGGATGCGTGATATTCTTTCAATTTTCTATCCGGAAAACGGGGCGGGCGGCTTTTCACGTTGCGATGGCACCGTTCAATTCTATCAACGGGTTCACGCTTTACCGCGTCCAGGCTACGTTGTATTTGATTTTGGCGCCGGCCGAGACGCGGCCTATTATAGATCCTTCGTTTTAACGGAAAAGCCTCCGGAACCTGCGAGGCGATGGAAGGCTCGTCGTCGGCGTAGACCTCGATCCGGTTGTGTCCACAAATCCTTACATTGACGAGGCTGTCGCCATCGATGTGGCCTCGCCGCTGCCATTCCCCAAGGACACCTTCGACCTCATCGTCTCGGATTCGACCTTCGAGCACGTGTCGGATGCAACACGGATCGCATACGAACTCGATCGCGTTGTCAATTGTGAGCACTTGTTACGCCCTCTCGTGCTGTGGCCTGAGGTCACGAATAGCTCCAAGTTGATGAAATTTCTGCATATCATTAGGTCCCTTGATCCGCGATTAGGAGGGCCGATCGAAGCGTTAGGGCAACTTACGCGCGCTATGCGCGCAATCGGGCATCAGACCGAGGTCGTGACCCTAGACTCACCAAGGGCACCGTGGGTCAGAGCCTTTGGCGCACTCGCCCACGGATTGGGTCCAAGTACAGGATCCTATGGGTATTCGCCGTGTTTCGTGCCATGGCTTCGGCAACACGCGTCAGATTATGATGCCATTTTCGTCCGAGGACTGTGGCAGTACCACAGCTTTGGCACTTGGTGTGCGTTGCATGGGAGCAAGTTTAAATACTTTGTTTTCACCCACGGCATGCTTGATCCCTGGTCGAAGCGCCGCTACCCGATAAAACACATTAAGAAGTGGCTTTACTGGCCGTGGGCAGAATATCGCGTTCTCCGAGATGCGCAAGCAGTGTTGTTTACTTCCGAAGATGAGCGGATGCTTGCCCGCCAATCATTTTGGCTATACCGGTGTCGAGAAGCTGTCGTGAGCTACGGAACAGCGGCACCATCCGGCGATCCCGAAGCGCAAAAGCAAATCTTTCTCGAAAGGCATCCAGAGTTGAGCGGGAAGCGGTTGCTTCTGTTTATGAGCCGAATCCACCCTAAAAAAGGTTGTGACCTACTAATTAAGGCTTTCGCACGAGTGCTGGGGTGCGATAGTAATTGGCGTGTGGTGATGGCTGGCCCCGATCAAATTGGGTGGCGGAAAAGACTTATTGACCTTACTAGAACCCTGGGTGTTGCTGACCGGGTCTGTTGGACAGGCATGCTGACGGGCGATCTAAAATGGGGTCTGCTGCGTTCGGCTGAAGTGTTGGCCTTACCATCGCATTCCGAGAATTTTGGCATAGTGGTCGCTGAAGCGTTGGCGTGCGGTTTGCCGGTGCTCATTTCTAATCGGGTCAACATCTGGCGTGAGATCGTAGAAGACAAAGCAGGCATAGTTGCTTCTGACACATTGGAAGGTACAGAGGGCCTGATACGGAGCTGGATTGATCTCAGCGCTGACGATCGTTCGCAAATGGGGGAGCGAGCCCGTCAATGCTTCTTTAACAGATTTGAGATACGAAAGGCCGCGTCAGCCTTGGTCGAGCTTGTGTCAAGTGCAGACATCTCGCCGCGCCATGGAGACAATCTCCTATGACATGCGAGGACAAACTTTACAAGAACCAAATTCTTGAACATCTCGCGTATCCGGCAACACTGCTTAAACAATTACTGCAGGTATTGTCTCCCGAAGGGGGCAGTGGCGGTTGCTCTCCCTAACGCGCTATTCTTGTTACAGCACATGAAGTTTCTTTGCGGCGAATTCGAATATGAGCCAAGTGGAATCATCGATAATACTCATCTCCGGTTTTATGCCTTCGGGTACAGGCGCTGCATTACTGCGATCAAAATTAATGGCCTTTCTTCGCAAGCGGAACTGAACGTCTCCGCGGCGGCTTCGCAGGCAGCGTGACGCCAGAAACTTTACGCCAGAGAGGACCGAGTGGTTATCTGAGCTGGCGGGAACACACGTCCGGCCCGCTTCGGATGTGACTCTCGCACGCGAAAGACGGCTTTCACAACCAGAAAATTGCACGCGCGGTGGAGCTCAGTCTTGGAGGCGCGAAAATCTACAATTCTCTTTTTGGCCCCACAGTGCTATCCCGGTCCTGGAGGGATCCCTGTGTTGAGCACAATCAAACTAGACTCGCTGATTGACAGGATTGAGTCACCCTGTGTCATTAAAGTAGATGTGGATGGAGGCGAACTCAGCGTCCTTCAAGGAGCAGCCAGTCTGACAAGAACGCGTGATGTTCGCTGGGTTGTTGAAACACACTCGAAGGCGCTGGAATTATAATAGGTTGCTTGGAGTTTGTTCGGGATGCTGGCTACCAGTCGCAAATCGTCGGGAATGCGTGGTGGCGCAGGATTGTGCCAGAGCAAAGACCCATCGAACATAACCGCTGGCTGCTAGCTTTTCGGGGACAAACGAGTTCGGGGGTACGAATTGCTTCCAATTCTAGCAAGCCATTCCAGTCCTGAACCGCAATGCGAATTGCCGTATTGACATTCGGTCGTTTTCACGTTTGTGATCTCGCCCGGGAGCTTGACTCGCTGGGGCACGATGTCGCGTTTTACTCCCTTGTTCCCCCTTGGCGAACTCAGAAAGTTGGATTGCCAAACAGGTGTAACCGGTGGCTCGCGCCCTACGTGGCGCCTTTGTATGCCGCTGCTCGCGCCGCTAAGGGAACTGTATTCGAAGCCCGTGCTCATGAGTTGCTCATCGACGCCCTTGACCGAATTGCCTCCACACTAATCAGCCGATGCGACGTGTTTATCGGAATGTCCGGGATGTGCCTTCACACCATTCAGGCCGTCCGCCGGAAATATCAGACGAGGATTTTTGTGGAGCGCGGTAGCCGCCACATCGTTTCTCAAAAAGAAATATTAGAAAATATTCCGGGAAGGCAAGGTTCTGCTCCAGCTATCTCCGAGTGGTCAGTCCGCCGCGAAATCGCAGAGTATGAGTTGGCGGACACCATCGTCGTTCCGGCGAAGCACGTTGTCCAGAGCTTCACGGAGCGTGGTGTACCGGAGTCTCGGATCTTCCGCAATCCCTACGGCGTGGACCTTAATATGTTTCCTGCTACCCAGGCTCCCTCTCTAGAAGTACGCCCTCAGATCATCATGGCGGGCACATGGTCTCTTCAGAAAGGTTGCGACGTTCTGGTGGATGCGTGGCGGCGTCTGCGTGACGTCGGGCTGATCCATGTGGGCAGTGTTGGCGACGCGCCGCTCCCGCGTGAACCTGACTTCAAGCATTATTCACCAGTTGAGCAACATCATTTAACCGGGTTTTATGCTCGCTCACACGTTTTCGGCCTCGCTTCGCGGCAAGACGGCCTGGCACTGGTTCAGGCACAAGCGCTTGCCAGCGGGCTGCCAGTCGTTTGTACTGATCGAACTGGCGGGGAAGATTTGCGCGAATATCTTGAAAATCCGGATTCGGTTTCGGTTGTTCCTTCCGACGATCCAAGAGCACTGGCCTCCGCTCTGCAAATCGCGCTGGATAAGGCTCGATCAGTGAAGGGTCTCCGTGATTTGCTGGGTCCTGGCCGGGCAGCTCTATCTTGGAGAGCTTACGGTATGCGCTATGCTATAGCACTGGGCGAACGAGCTTGAAAGCACATCCGCCAAGCGCGCGGTCGACGACTCGACGCGGGCTGAGACATCGAAAACATAATCGGATTCATGAGAACGGTTCCGTCTAAGGTGGTCTAAATGAAATCCTACTTGTATGAGTCTTGGGTTCCCGGCCACACTGATTCATGGCGACACCCTGGTGTTGGATCGGTGGCTTTGGATTTCAAGACACCTCACTTCGGTGCGCCGGCTTAGCGTTGGCTTGATGTTGGCTGTGGCAGCGCGCCTTCACCATTGGTTTGGCGCTTTTGGGTTACAAAGCGTTGGGCCTCAGTTGGGATGAGCGGAATCAAAGCGTTGCGCGGCAGCGAGCGAAGATGTGCAAAACGGCGCTGGCCAACTTCGAGGGCTTGGATGTGCGACAGCTTGACATGTGTACTGACCCGAATGGCCAGTTTGACGTAGTCTTATGTTGTGAAAATATCGAGCATGTTCTTGATAACCAGAAATTGATGGTCGATATGGTGCTGTATCTCAAGCCTGGGAGTACACTCCTCCTAACAACTCCGAATTTCAATTACAGAGCGATTACGGTGGGCGACGAAGGCCCATTTCTACCAATCGAAAATGGAGGGTGTTCGAAGGGGATACACAGAGGTGTCTGACAAAGCTCTCGGCTGTGGCGAGGTTTCTTTGACAAAACTATGACGGTCCGCCGCTAGCGCTTTACAGGCTGCGGAAAAACTCACGAATGTGTGGATCACCGTGGAAGAGCGGCCCTTCAGGGCCGCGTAAGCCCCGTGAAATCATCGTGGGCTTCAGCCCCAGTGGTCGTTGTTCCTCGGCAGATTGCATTTTTCCGCAGCCTTGCCCGCCAGAATATGCGCAATCGCGCGCGTAATGTTTCTGGTGACGAATGTCCGGTCCCCATCGTGGGCTTTCGTGATTGAATAACACTCCATTGCTGCAGAACATTTCGTACGCCTCGGTAATTGATGGCCAATATGCACGTAGTAGCCCCGGAGATGGTGTCCGCCCGGGAACTAGAGAATTCACTCGTTACGATCCTCCGGATGGCCGGAGTCAAGGATGTCAGGGCGGTATCCTTGTCTCCGAGAGGACGCTGGAATACTGCCGCCTATTGAGCGATTGTATTGTACGATGCGCGGCAAATATAAATACCGCTTCATAAATATTGCGCACGGCTGCGCTGCCCCAAAGAATACGCAGATAATTCGGAAGTTGTGTTTAGCTGAGTCCTATGGTCTCTGCTGTAGCTGATCGAGGACAGAGAATCTCTCACGCTCAACCTCGGGACCATCTGGAATGGAATCTCTACCCGCTAGTCCGCTCTTTTTGCGAATCCTTTTGGGCCTCTTTCGTTCGATCCCGTCGGGCACGAGGGGCAGGGCCCGACTGGCTCGAATGATGTTGCCCGTGGCGGCGCGATCAAAGCCGGCATTAATCCGCAATTGCGACGGAAACAAAATGGTGATACCCAACCTCCTGGAGCCTGTTGGCCTGTTTCTCTGGATGGACGGCGTGTACGAACCCGAAACGCTGCAGTTTCTTCGAAACCACATTACTTCTGATTCCGTGTTCGTGGATGTGGGTGCCAACATTGGGGCGTTCTCCATTCCACTGGCCGGATATGCGAAGCGCGTGATTGCCATTGAGCCCTCTCCGCAAGTTTTGCCCTATCTGAGAAGAAACGTCACCTTGAACCGCCTCTCGAACGTGGAGATCGTCGCATGTGCAGCCAGCACGTCGGATCGCGATTCTGTCCCGCTGTACATACCGCCGGAGAGTCATTTCGGCATGGCTTCCCCCGCTCCGCAGTTCGATGTGGCACCAACTGCAGTACGAGCCAAATCTTTGGACGCAATACTAGTGGAGCAGGCGGCTCCGCGTGTATCGGTGATGAAGATAGATACGGAAGGTTATGAAGCCCACGTCTTTTTGGGGGCACAGAACCTACTGCGTGGACCTTTCCCACCTCCCATAGTCTTTGAGTTCTGCGACTGGGCAGAGGAAAGAGCGTTTCCTGGAAGAAAGGGATGGGCGCAGCATCTTCTGATGAGCGCGGGATACACATTGTGGACGATGCCGGATTATGCTCAAAAACGCGCGCCCTTAAAAGAGCCCGTCACTGACGGCTTTCATTCGATTGTTGGAATCCCGCCAGGGAAGCCTTGTTGAGCTGCATTTCCACTTGGCCGTAGAGTCGGCTATGCGTGGAAGTGATTGTCCGGACCCGATTCGCTGCGGATTCCTAGCGGGGTAGTCGGCGAGGGTAGAGGGTTGTCTGGTGCCTGGCGTTTCCCACGACTGGGCGAAAGCCTCAGGCCTCGCCGATCACCAGGCTTTCCCGAGCCGCTTCCAGAACTGCTTTCGTCACCTCTCGAAGCGCGTTGATTTCGAGACTTCGCTCCATCTGGGTGAAGAGACGGTTCAACAGACGTGACGATGATCCGGATGACAATGGTCTTAGAACGGGCCTCTGGCAATGACTGATTCAGGAAGAGTTTTTCAGCCAGTCGCCTGGCGGAACTATAGCCACGAAGTGGGCTTGGAGGTGTAAAGTCAATCGGTGGCTGTCGATCCCAGCTTGCTGAAATGCCTGGTCTGCCCTCGGCATGCAACGCGGCTCTCCGAGGCTGGCTCTAGCCTATGTTGTGAGGCGGGACATCAATATCCGGTCGTCGACGATATTCCGGTTCTCCTCGACGGTGGCCCACAAACCTTGTGGGTGGCTGAGAGTTCTCTCAAGCAAGCGCAACACCGAGATGTGGACGCCGCAGGAGATCCATATTACCTCGATACCATAGGCCTCTCGAAGCATGAGAGGGCCGAGCTTAAAGAGCGGTTGCGTAAATGGGATGGATGCATTGACCCGCTTGTGAGTTTCCTGATCGGGGCGACTAACGGCATCGCGTATAAGCACTTGATTGGGAAGCTGCAGGAGTACCCGATTCCGGAGCTTCGTCTGCCTCCAGCCAATGGTCAGGTCCTGCTAGATGTAGGATGCAACTGGGGAAGGTGGTGTATTGCGGCTGCTCGTTTGGGGTACACGCCAATTGGTATTGACCCAAGTTTGGGGGCTGTCCTGGCGGCTAAGCGAGTCGCTGCTCAATTGGGATTGAATGTCAAGTTTGTGGTTGGCGACGCTCGGTTCTTGCCGTTTCGAACAGGTTCCATGGACGTCGTTTTTTCGTACAGCGTGCTCCAGCATTTCGGCAAAGGCGACGCTAGCAGGGCAATCAAAGAGGTCGGCCGCGTACTGCAAGCGAACGGTAAAAGTGTTATCCAGATGCCCACAGTCCTCGGCATCCGTTGTATGTATCACCAGGCTCGGCGAAGGTTCCGTGAGGCCCGCGACTTCGAGGTCAGATATTGGAGCATTCCTGCCCTGCGCCAGGTTTTCACTAAGCATGTCGGCCGGACTACCTTTTCAGTGGATTGCTTTTTTGGTATTGGGCTGCAGGCTGCTGACCTACGATTGATGCCGCCCAGTCTAAGGGTGGTGATCCGTGCTTCGGAACTACTTAGAAAGACAAGTCGGGTATTACCCTGGTTTTGCTATGTTGCGGATAGCGTCTACGTTGAAAGCACAAGAGTTGAGGCTACTGCCTGACCTATGTTCCTGAGATGTTCGGAGGCCTACAGCACGGCAGCCGCACACCCGGCAATTCAGCGGGAGTCGATACTGCGGTAGGATCCAAGACACTGGCTCGCGTGAGCCGACTATATTATTATCCGGTAATCGCGCTTGCTGAACGCTCACCATGCAGGCTTACCGAAAGGACCCAGAGATCTACGCTTCGTGGGCACGGGACGTGGTGCATATTTCGGGGAGCATGAGCTTGGTTATACTGAAAGCAGCAGAGGATTATTGGAACGGGAATGAACATTCTAGGACTTAACGCGTTCCACGGCGATGCGTCAGCGGCGGTGCTGCGGGACGGGCTACTGGTGGTGGCGCTCGAGGAGGAGCGGCTGAATCGCATCAAGCACTGGGCGGGGTTGCCGGTGCTTGCGGCAAAAGCATGTCTCGAAGGGGCGCAACCAGACCATATCGCGATTTCGCGAGATCCCAGGGCCCATCTGACGGACAAACTGTTGCGGGCGGCGCTGCGGCCTCACCAGTGGCTGAACCTCGCCACCCGCGCCACTAACAGCGTGCGCATCGCGCAGGTGAGCGACGTGCTTGCGGCAGAGGGAATTGTGCCAAGGGAGGCGCGGCAGGTACACTTCGTCGAGCATCACCGGGCGCACCTCGCCAGCGCGTTCTTCGCATCGCCCTTTGAGGAGGCCGCAGTCATCTCCATCGACGGCTTCGGTGATTTCAGCAGCGTGATGTGGGGAATCGGGAAGGGCAATCACATAGAAGTGCGAGGCTCCGTTTCCTTCCCGCATTCGCTGGGCATTTTCTATACCGCGTTCACGCAATTCCTCGGCTTCCCCAAGTACGGCGACGAGTACAAGATGATGGGTCTTTCCGCCTATGGCGAGCCCGGATTTGCCGAACAGGTGCGGCGCGTGGTCCGCACGGAGAGAGATCAGTGCCGGCTGGATCTGGACTACTTCACCCATCACAGTAAAGGCGTGGACATGACTTGGTACGGCGGGGAGCCGGTGCTGGGCGCGGTGTTTTCGCACAGGATGGCGGAGGAGTTCGGCGACCCACGCACGCCGCGATCTGAGATCCGGCAGAGGGACATGGACCTGGCAGCTTCCGTGCAACTGGTGCTGGAGGAGAATTACTTCGCGCTGTTGAATTTTGTCCAGAAGCAGACCGGCGCGGCCGCCGTTTGCCTGGCCGGCGGCGTGGCGTTGAATTGCGTGGCAAACGGCATGATTCTCGAGCGCACAAACTTCAGGGACGTGTACGTACAGCCAGCGGCGCACGACGCCGGGACCTCGATTGGCGCGGCGCTCTATGTACAGCATCAAGAGTTGAAGCTACCGCGGTGCTTTGAGATGCGACACGTATATTACGGGCCCGAGTATTCGGACAGTGAGATCCTCCTTGACCTGGAGGCCGCCGGATGCAAGTACCACAAGCTCGTGGAGGAGGATCTGATTGGCGGCACGGTGGAGGCGATTGCCCAGGGGAAGATCGTGGGGTGGTTTCAAGGGCGCATGGAGTTTGGGCCGCGCGCGCTGGGTAACAGAAGCATTCTTGCGGACCCGCGGCGCAAGGATATGAAAGAGATTCTCAACAGCCGCATCAAGTATCGCGAGCCGTTCCGGCCGTTCTGTCCGTCGATTCTTTCGGAGAGGGTGAGCGAGTATTTCGAGACGGACTACCCGTC
>JBEKYF010000076.1:0-18029 GCA_049511255.1 Terriglobales bacterium
GATCGTCGCCAAACGCAGGCTTCGCGTCACAAGAGGCCTCCAACCACCAATCCTATTCACATTGGGATTGTAGAGAAAGCACTTCGAGGACGTAAGTGTCCGCGTGGGGACCGGAGCACGGTCTGCGGAAGGAGCAGTATTCATGCGGATAAAACGGCGATTTGCACAGCCGCGGTCTGGCGTGCGGATAGGCCAAGAACAAGGGGATTCCGGGGATAATCCGCGCATTACCGCATAAATACTGGGGATTTCGGAACCATGCGCCGGCAATTGCACCATTTCTGTGTCACCGGGCTGTGCATTAGCTGCACTCGATTGATAAATAAGAAGTTACAGGTGCACGAATTTCGTTGACGTAGAAAACGAGCGTGGTAAAAACATAATCGTTCTTTGACACGTTCCGAAGTTTTTCCGGTTGGTGCAGCGTCCGGGGCTCAAGCGTAGTCACTCAGACAACCGCGAGGTGAGTTTGGGAGGGCGAGCAAGGGTCTATAGCTAAGCGCTGGTCGAGGAGAACAGGAGCCTCTGTTAAAGGCAGGATAGAGTCCCGAGGCGTTGGACTGATTTATCCGGTTGGCGGTGAGCCCGGGGGACTCTCTACGTTTGCCCTAAGATTGTGCGGGGACGGGCGCCCTCGCCCGTCCAAGCCGAGCAAAGCTCGGCAGCTCCACACCAAAGTTCGCATGACTCATCGCGTCACCGTCACCCCTCAGCCGTCAATGAAGAACGCAATGACCTACAGCGGAATATTCCCATGCTTCTTCGGCGGGTTCTTATCCCGCTTGGTCTCGAGCATCTCCAGCGCCTGGATCACCTTTTTGCGCGTTTCTCGCGGCTGGATGACTGCGTCTACGAATCCACGATCGGCGGCCACGTAGGGGTTCGCCAGGCGCTCGCGGAATTCTTCGATCTTTTCTTGGCGAACCGCTTCGCGATTCTTGGCGCCGTCCAGTTCGCGCTTGTAGACGATATCCACCGCCCCTTCCGGCCCCATCACCGCGATTTCAGCGCTTGGCCAGGCGTAATTCACGTCCGTGCGGATGTGCTTTGAAGCCATGACGCAATACGCTCCGCCGTAGGCTTTGCGCGTGATCACGGTGACTTTCGGCACGGTAGCTTCCGCAAACGCAAACAGCAACTTGGCGCCATGCTTGATGATGCCGCCATACTCCTGGTTAGTGCCGGGCAGGAAGCCGGGTACGTCTTCAAACGTCACCAGGGGAATGTTGAAGCAGTCGCAGAAGCGCACGAAGCGCGCGCCCTTCACCGATGCATTGATATCGAGCGTGCCAGCGAGCATCGCGGGCTGATTGGCCACGATCCCGACCGGCTTCCCGTTGAAGCGCGCAAATCCCACGACAATGTTCTTGGCATAGTGCTCGTGAATTTCGAAAAAATAGCCGTCATCCACGACCGTGTGAATGACGTCCTTCATGTCATACGGCATGTTCGATTGATCGGGGATCAGCGTGTCGAGCTTCTCGTCCAGGCGATCGATCGGGTCGGTGCAGGGCTTGCGTGGCGGGTCTTCCAGATTGTTCGACGGAATAAAGCTCAACAGCTCGCGCACCATCGACAAACACTCGGCGTCATCGCGGCACATGAAGTGTGCCACGCCTGAAGTTTCGTTGTGCGTGTACGCTCCGCCGAGCTGGTCTTTGGTGACTTCTTCGTGCGTCACCAGCTTGATCACGTCCGGCCCGGTGATGAACATGTAAGAAGTCTGATCCACCATGAAGATGAAATCGGTGATGGCCGGAGAATACACGGCGCCGCCGGCGCACGGGCCCATGATGGCCGAGATCTGCGGCACCACTCCGCTGTAAAGCGTGTTGCGCAAAAAGATGTCGGCGTAGCCGGCCAGCGACATCACGCCTTCCTGAATGCGCGCGCCCCCCGAATCATTCAGTCCGATGACCGGCGCGCCCATCTTGGCCGCCAGATCCATGATTTTGACGATCTTCCCGGCGTTGGCCTCGGAAAGCGAGCCGCCGAACACAGTAAAATCCTGCGCGAAAACAAACACCAGCCGTCCTTCCACGCGACCGTAGCCGGTGATGAAACCGTCGCCGTAGTACTTCTGCTCGGCCATGCCGAAGTCGTGGCAGCGGTGCGTGACCAGCTTATCGGTTTCCTCGAAGGTGCCCTCGTCGAGTAGAAATTCGACGCGTTCGCGGGCCGACATCTTGCCCTCTTTGTGCTGGCGCTCCCGCCGCTGTGCCCCGCCGCCTTCCTGGGCCATCTGATCACGTTTTTTGAGTTCGGCAATCTTCTCTTCAAGTTTCATAGGCAGCCATTATAGGCGAGCAGGGCTTTAGTGGAGCGCCGGGCGCCCCCGCCCGGCCACGATCCTTCCAACGCTGATTTGCGGAGACGAAGGAGGACGGGCGGGACGCCCGTCGCTCCACTGTCTTACTCATCACGCCCGCAGGGCCGCGGAGTCAAACAGATTCAGAAACTCGATTTTCTTCTCTGGTGGCAGAAACGACGCCTCAAACGAATTGCGCGCCAATTCTCGCAGCTGTTCGTCGGTGAAGCCGAACGCCTCTTGCACCAGCCCGTACTCCTCGACCAGCGACGTACGAAACATGGCGGGATCGTCGCTGTTGAGGGTCAGCATCAGCCCCTGGTCGAAGTAGCGGCGCACCGGATGTTGCGCCAGTTCGGCGCAGCAGCCCGTCCGCAGATTGCTGGTCACGCAGACTTCAATCGGCACCTGGCGCTCGGCCAGTTCTTCGATCAATTCCGGATCCTGCCCGGCGGTA
Organism: Terriglobales bacterium; assembly: GCA_049511255.1. Classification (GTDB taxonomy): domain Bacteria; phylum Acidobacteriota; class Terriglobia; order Terriglobales; family Acidobacteriaceae; genus Acidiflorens. The sequence goes on from JBEKYF010000076.1 coordinate 2,766, forward strand.
AGGCCGTGGCCAATGCGTTCCGCTTTGAGGTTCAGCGCGCCCCAGATGGACTCCGGCCCGGCGCTTTCACCGGCGTGCGCCGTAAGATGCAGACCGTGCTCGGCGGCGCGCGCGTAAACGCCTGCGAACCACTCCGGCGGCCCCGCACGTTCGTCGCCGCCAATGCCGAAGGCAACTACATTGCGATCATGAAACTGGATGGCAAGGTCAAGCACGCTCTGCGCTTTCTCGGCGCCAAATTGCCGGATGGCATCGAATATCCACAAAAGGGAAATGCCGAAGTCTTTCTCTCCGCATTGGCGCCCACGTTCCAGACCCTCGAAAATCGCCGCGAAATCCTGCTTCCGCCACAGGCAGACGCCGGCCGAGACAATCACTTCCGCATGAAGTATGTTTTGCGCTTTCAGCCGCTCCATCAGCCGGTAAGTAATCAACTCGTAGTCTTCCGGAGTGCGCAAGTGTCCCGTCACATCCTTGAAAGCCGAGAGGAAGCCGGCAAAGTCTTTGTAGTTGTAGAGTTGCTCCACCTCGGCAAGCGATGCCCCATCCATGGCATGACGCTGCCGCAGTTCCAGCAACGTAGCTGGTTCGATCGATCCTTCAAGATGCAGATGGAGTTCGGCCTTAGGAAGCGAGAGAAGGAATGCACTGGACGAGCCGGAATTCATAGCCGGAAAAGTCAAAGGTTAAAAGTCAGAAGTTAGAAGTCAAATTGAAGAAGTGACCTCATATCCCTCAACGAACGATCTTCACTTCTGCATTCTAACCTCTGACTTCTGACTTGCTCTTACAGAACTAGTCAAAGGTTAGAAGTCAGAAGTTAAAAGTCAAATTGAAGAAGTGGCCTCATATCCCTCAACGAACGATCTTCACTTCTGCATTCTAACTTCTGACTTGCTCTTACAGAACTCGCTATGGTGGCGGCTGTAGAAAATGTAAATTACCAGCCCCAGCGCCAGCCAGATTACAAAGCGCAGCCAGGTAATGAGCGTGAGCCCGGTCATGAGCCCGCCGCACAGAATCACTGAGATCAGCGGAAACCACGGCACAAATGGCACGCGGAACGCACGCTTGCGATCGGGTTGCCTCCGTCGAAGAAAGATGACCCCCAGCGAAACCAGCACGAAGGCAAACAGCGTCCCAATGTTGGCCAGGTCGGCGGCGTCCCCAATATCCACGAGCCCGGCGGGAATTCCCACCGCAAAACAGGCGATCCAGGTCGACCAGTACGGCGTCTTATATTTCGGATGCACCGCGGAGAACAGCTTCGGCAAAAGGCCGTCGCGAGACATCGCGTACCAGATACGCGCCTGCCCGTACTGAAACACCAGCAACGAAGAGATCATCCCGGTCAGCGCTCCAATCACGATCACCGATCGGAAGAACGGGCGCGCTCCCAGGTACTTCAACGCGTAGGCGACCGGGGCTTCGGCGGCATCTCCGGAAACGAAGGTCGTGTACTTCATCATGCCGAGCAGCACCACGGCGACGCCGACATACAGCAATGTGCAGACAATCAGCGACGTGATAATGCCGAAGGGCAAATCCTTTTGAGGATTGCGCGATTCCTCCGCGGCGGTTGAGACCGAATCGAATCCGATGTAGGTAAAGAAAACGATCGCCCCTCCGGTGACGATTCCGGCAAAGCCAGAAGGTGCGAAGGGCGTCCAGTTCGCGGGCTTCACCAGCATTCCACCGACAACCAGGAAGGTCAGGATGGCGCCGATCTTGACCGCGACCATGATGTTGTTGGTCTCGGCCGATTCCTTCACTCCGCGCACCAGCAGCAGCGTGAGAATGAACACGATGAGGAAGCCGGGGAGGTTGAAATACGCGCCCGTCCATTTCCCGCCCGCCCAGACCGGACCCGCCCATTTGTCCGGCAAGTTGAGACCGAACGTCGCCAGTTGCGCCTTCGTATACCCAGCAAAGCCAACCGCCACCGCGACGTTGCTGACCACGTATTCGAGAATCAGGTCCCAGCCGATGATCCAGGCGAAAATTTCGCCGAGCGTCGCGTATGAGTAGGTGTAGGCGCTGCCGGCAATGGGGATCATCGACGCCAACTCGGCGTAGCACAAGCCGGCAAAACTGCAGGCGATCGCCACCAGGAAAAACGAAATGGCAATCGAAGGCCCGGCCGGCGGACGGCCATGCATGAGCGCTCCGGCCGTGCTGCCGGTACGCAGGAAATTTACGATCAGGTCAAGCGCCTGCGCATGCAGGATGGAAGGCGCCTGGAAATATTCTCCGGCCGCTGCCGTTCCCGTAAGCACGAAAATTCCCGAACCGATGATGGCGCCGATCCCGAGCGCCGTCAGCGACCACGGCCCCAGCGTTTTACTGAGCCGGTGTTCCGGGTTCTCCGACTCCGAGATCAGTTTGTCGATGGACTTACAACAGAAGGCCTGGCTGTTGGAAGTACGAATAACGCCGACGCCGGCGGCTGGCTCCATGGATGATTGCGACAAGGGTTGGTTGTCTCCTCACAGCGGGAGTCGGGCATGAGCGCGTGGCCCATGCCCGGCACTGCTCACGGCTCAGGCGAACGGCTTACCGTTTCGCCTGACCGCGTGCCAGCTTTTTCACCTTGCGCTTCTTCGATCCGCGCGCGTAGTCGCGGGGCTTCTTCGGCTTTTCCGCCTTGATCTTCTTTCGGGCGGCTCGCTTGGCTTTCTTGCGTTCCTCTTTGGTTAGCTTCTTCGTATTTGCCATCAGTGCGTTTCTCTTCTCTCTTCTTAATAGTTTTATTTCGAACTTCTTAACTGCTTGTCATCCCGAGCGAAGCAGGGATCTGCAGTTCGCGCCGCGAGGAAACTCACTTCTGCTCTACGCCTTCTCCAGTTGCGCGTATCTCTCGACCAGCTTCTTCAAACCGAAGCGAGGGAATTGTACCGTAATCTTGGCGTCCTCCCCATCGCCTTCGCGCTGATACACCGTCCCTTCCCCATATTTCGGGTGCTTGACCTTCTGCCCCGGACGGAATCCGCGCCTGCCTTTCGGCTCCTCAGACGGTATTTTCGGAACCTTAAACTTCTTGCCGCGTGACGCAAAGAATTCGGCAATGTTGTCGATGGAGTTGTAGTTCCGGAGCGGAGTCGCCGCCTTAGGCTTGACCCGCGCCGGGGTCCAGGCAGCGCTCTGGTCTTCATCTTCGTAGGAATAATGCGTAGATTCGGAGTGGTCGGGTGGGGACGGGCGCTCTCGCAAGCCTGCCCTGAGCGGAGCCGAAGGGTCCAGCGGGGCGAGGCCCCGCTTCCCTTCGCGTGGCTGCGGGCGACTCGCCCGCGATCCGCCCATCTCCTCCACCAACTGCGGCGGAACTTCTTCCAGGAATCGCGATGGGACGCTAGCCTCCGGCATGTCCGTGCCATAGCGTCGCCGATACACCGCGCGCGACAAAATCAGCGTATCCATAGCCCGCGTCATGCCGACGTAGCAAAGCCGCCGCTCTTCTTCGATCGAATCCGGCTCGAGCATGGTGCGCGAATGCGGAAACAGACCTTCTTCCATTCCGGCCAGAACCACCAGCGGAAACTCCAACCCCTTGGCCGCGTGCAGCGTCATCAGTGTGATCTGTGCGTGCTCGTCGTATTGGTCGGCATCGCTCACCAGCGCGGCGTGATCGAGGAACTGATCGAGCGTCTCCCCACGATCGCGCGAATCCATGGCCGCGTTCACCAGTTCGCGCAGGTTCTCGATGCGTGAGTAAGATTCCGGCGTGTCCTCCTCTTCCAGTTGTTTGATGTATCCAGTGCGGTCAATCAGGAATTTGAGAATCTCGGCGGTATTCGCCGAAGCGCCCGCAGCACGGAACCCCTCAACCACCCCGTCGGTGGAGTGACGGGCGTCCTCGCCCGTCCCAGCGCCAGCAGCAAAATCAAAGCTGAAGTTGGCAGGATCGAAATCGGTGGCGTTCCCTTCAGTTTGCGTAGAGACGGCCGCCACCGGCCGTCCAGCCGAGCGAAGCTCGGCAGCGCTCTCGTCGGACGCCAAGCCGGCCGTCTCCTCCACCCGCTCCACAAACGTCCCCGCCAGCATCGCCCGCCCGTCCTCAATCAGCTCGCGGAAGCTCTTCAAAGCGGCCACTGCCCGCGCCGGCAGCAATTGCCGCCCAATCGCCTCGCCAACCGCGCCCCACATCGACAATCCCGTTTCAAGCGCGAGCCGCTCGATCATCTCGATAGTCGTCTTCCCGATCCCGCGCACCGGCGTATTGATCACGCGCAGCAGCGAAACCGAATCATCCGGGTTCTGGATGACCTTCAAGTACGAGATCAGATCCTTGATCTCCGCCCGCTCGTAGAATGAGAAGCCGCCCACCACGTGATACTTCAACTGATAGCGGCGCATCGCTTCTTCGAACAGTCGCGATTGCGAGTTCGTCCGATAGAGGACGGCCGCTCGCGCCATTTCGCCGTTTTCGCCCGCCTGCCGCACGTAGCGGTTGATCGTGTCGGCCGCAAACAGCGCCTCGTTCTCGCCGTCCGGAGCCTCGTAGTAACCGATCTTCACGCCACCCTGCCGCGACGTCCACAGGTTCTTGCCTTTGCGCCGGACGTTGTTCCCGACCACCGCCGACGCCGCCTCCAGAATGTTTTGCGTCGAGCGATAGTTCTGCTCCAGCCGAACGATTTTCGCTTCCGGAAAATCACGCTCAAACTCCAGAATGTTGCGAATGTCGGCCCCGCGCCACGAGTAGATCGACTGATCTTCGTCGCCCACCGCGCAGACGTTGTGCCCGCCGCTCGCCAGCAGCCGCATCAATTCGTACTGCGGACGGTTCGTATCCTGATATTCGTCCACCAAAAGATATTGGAATCGCCGGTTGTAGTATTCGCGCACCGCCGCCACCGACTTGAGCAGACGCATGGCTTCGAGCAACAGATCATCGAAGTCCATGGCATTCGCTTTCAGAAGCTCCTTGCGATACTCCTCGAAAATGTGCGCGATGCGCTCGGTCTTCGGATCCCCGGATTGCAGGTAGATTTCCTGCGGATCCAGCATGTGATTCTTGGCCCAGGAAATCCGCGAAAGGACGTTGCGCGGCGTTAGTTGCTTGTCGTCCAGCCCCAGCCGCCGCATGACTCCCTTGACCACCTGCTGCTGGTCGCTCTCATCGTAGATGACGAAATTCTTCGTGAGCCCGAGCGGCGGCTTTCCCGGCACAGTCGAAGGAATCCGCAAAGCCTCAATGTCCCGCCGCAGCACGCGAACGCAAAATGAATGAAACGTCGAAATCACCGGCTTGGCAACGCTAAGCCCGCCCACCAGCTTTTCCACCCGCTCCGCCATCTCCGCTGCAGCCTTGTTAGTAAAAGTCATAGCGAGGATCGCTTCCGGCATCACGCCCATCTTCTCGATCAGGTAAGCGATACGAAACGTGATGACGCGAGTCTTCCCGCTGCCCGCGCCCGCGAGGATCAGCACGGGCCCCTCGGTAGTCTCGACTGCTTCGCGTTGTTGCGGATTTAACTCGTCCAGAAACGACAAAAGAGAATGGCTCCGATACTTGAATTCTACACAAACTATGACAGTGGAGAGACGGGCGCCCCCGCCCGTCCACAGCGGATTTATCACAAAGCACCTATGCTCTGAATCACTGCGCTGTTCCGCTCTGCCTGATAGGACAGATGCATGCAACGCCGCTACAACTACCGCCGCAAACTTCCGCACCTCCAGCCCGACCGCAAGATTTTCTTCATAACTTTCGGTACTTCGAGACGCTGGATCCTTCCTGACCGTGCCCGCGACATAGTGGTGGAGACATGCCTTCGCGGGGACGGCCACCGCTTTGAACTACATGCTCTCGTCGTAATGCCGGACCACGTTCACCTCGCCCTCACGCCAAGATGGGACGAGCGCGGGACTTTCAGCATTCCGGAGATCATGCAGGAGATCAAAAGCGTCTCGGCACACCGAATTAGCAAAGAAACAAGGCATGTTGGACGTGTTTGGCAAGACGAGTCATTTGACAGGGCTCTTCGAAGAGAAGACGACTTGCACGCTAAGATTCAATACATGTTCAACAATCCTGTACGCGCGGGACTGGTGAGTACTCCGGCCAAGTACCGTTGGATATGGATCGAAGGTACGGAGTCGCGCTGGACGGGCGGGGCGCCCGTCTCTCCAATGCAATGGGCTGTATAATAAAAAATTGCGCTCATGAAGAAGAACAGACCAGTAGCCACGTCCGCCGAACGCGGCGCCGAGACCCCGGCTCCCCGCAGAATCCGCTCCACCACGGTCCTCTGTGTCCGCCGCGATAACAAGGTTGTCATGGCTGGCGACGGCCAGGTCACGCTCGGTGAATCCATCATCAAGCACGGGGCAAAGAAGATTCGCCGCCTCTATCAGGACAAGATTCTCGCCGGATTTGCCGGCTCGACCGCCGACGCCTTCACGCTGTTCAGCCGCTTCGAGGCCAAGCTGGAGCAGTATCACGGCAACATCGGCCGCGCCGCTGTCGAACTCGCGAAAGACTGGCGCACCGACAAATTTCTGCGGCATCTGGAAGCGCTGCTGCTGGTTTCCGACAAGGAGGCTACGTTCCTGCTGAGCGGCCAGGGAGATGTGATCGAGCCCGATACCGGCATTGCGGCGATCGGCTCCGGCGGCCCGTTTGCCCAGGCAGCAGCGCAAGCCCTCGCCGATCACACCAAGCTCTCGCCGCGCGAAATTGCCGAAGAAGCAATGAAGATTGCCGGCCGGATGTGCATCTATACCAATGACAAGGTAACGATTGAGGAATTGTAGTCCGATGGTCGTTAGTCGTTCGCGGATTGCGAATGCTCTCGGCTTTTCCTAACGACCAACGACTAACGACCAACGACGCATTTATGGCCATCTATCTACCCGGAACCGCCGAAGAAGAGCAAGTCACGCTTGACGAACTGACGCCGCGCGAAATCGTCACCGAACTCGACAAGTACGTTGTCGGTCAAAAAGACGCGAAACGCGCCGTCGCCATCGCCCTGCGCAACCGCATGCGCCGGCAGAAGCTTGGGCCCGAAATGGCCGAAGAGGTCATCCCCAAGAACATCATCATGATCGGCCCCACCGGCGTCGGCAAAACCGAAATCGCCCGCCGCCTCGCCAAGCTCGCCAACTCGCCATTCCTCAAGGTCGAAGCTTCCAAGTTCACGGAAGTCGGCTACGTCGGCCGCGATGTCGAATCCATGATCCGCGACCTGGTTGAGATCGCCATCGAAATGATCCGCGAAGAAAAGCTGGAAGACGTTGCGGACAAAGCAGAGCTCAACGCAGAAGAGCGGCTGCTCGATATTCTTCTGCCCCCGATCTCGCCGCGCCCATCGGATTCCAGCTCAACCGGCGGCGTGGTCATCGATGCCACCACCAGCCTGACCGAATCCTCCAGCCGCACCCGCGAGAAACTGCGTCAGCAGTTGCGCGAAGGCAAACTCGACGACCGCACCGTCGAAATCGAAACTCGTGAGCGCAATTTCCCGTCCTTCGAAATCATCTCCAACCAGGGCGTCGAGGAAATGGACGTCAATCTCAAGGACATGTTGCCCAACATCTTCGGCCAGCGCACCAAAAAACGGAAGATGAAGGTCAACGAGGCCTTCGAGTACCTGATCCAGGAAGAAGAGCAGCGCTTGATCGACATGGAGCAGGTCACGCGCGTCGCCATCGATCGCGTCGAAAACTCCGGCATCATTTTCCTCGATGAAATCGACAAGATCGCCGGCCGCGAAAGCGGCCATGGTCCGGACGTCTCGCGAGAAGGCGTGCAGCGCGACATCCTTCCCATCGTCGAAGGCACCACGGTCAACACGCGCTACGGCATGGTCCGCACCGACCACATCCTGTTCATAGCCGCGGGCGCGTTCCACGTTTCGAAGCCGAGCGACCTGATCCCCGAGCTGCAGGGGCGCTTCCCCATCCGCGTGGAACTGCAGTCGCTCACCATGGAAGACTTCGTCCGTATCCTGACCGAACCGAAATCTTCGCTGACTCGGCAATACATCGCGCTGCTCGAAACCGAAGGCGTAAAGCTGGAGTTCACGCCCGACGCGCTCGAAGAAGTCGCGCGCTTCGCGTTTCGCGTGAATGAAGGCACGGAAAACATCGGAGCCCGCCGTCTGCATACCATCATGGAGCGAGTGCTAGACGAGATCAGCTTCGAGGCGCCCGAGAAGAAAGGCCAGCAGTTCGTGGTGGACGCGGCCTACGTGCAGAAGATGCTGAGCGAGATCGTGAAAGACCAGGATCTATCGCGCTACATCCTATAGCGACTACTCGCCCGCGCCCACTCTGCCTCTGATACTCTTTCTTGTTCCGCATGAAAGTAATTCCAAAAAACTTCATCGCGTCGACCGCGCTCTGCCTGCTGCTGGCCAGTTGCGCCCAGACCGGGCCGCCGCTGCCGCCGTCGCTCGAACTCCCCAAGCCGCCCACAGATCTGCGCGCCAGCCGCAAAGGCAATCGCGTCACGCTCAGCTGGAGCGAGCCCACGCTTACCACCGACCGCCAGAGCGTGCGCTACCTCGGTCCGACCCTCGTTTGCCGCAGCCCCGAATCTGAATTGGCAGAATGCGGGAATCCAGCCGCGATGTTGCCCGCACCACCTTCCGCTCCGCAGAAGTCAAGCTCCCCTCGCCCCGCGCCGCAGACCTACACCGACGCATTACCCTCGGCCATGCAACAGCAGGACCCGGCCGCCGAAGTCACCTACGCCGTCGAGGTCTTGAACCGCAGCGCCCGCAGCGCGGGATTATCGAATCGCGTGCACGTTCCCGCCATCGTGACCCTGCCTCCGCCGAGCGATCTAGCCGCCGAACTCACCGGCAATGGCGTCGTGCTCACATGGACGAGCGCAGGCGAATCGCAGAACCTCTCCGCTAACCTTCCCGGCAAATCACCCACCAACTCCCCCAGCGTCCAACATCGTTATCGAATCTATCGGCGCGACGAAAGCTCCGGCAAAGACGCGATTGCGGGCGAAGTCCCTGTGGGCGATCCTGGCGCTGCCCACTTCACAGACTCAGGCTTCGAATGGGAACAGACCTACCTCTACCGAATCACGGCTGTAAGCATCATTAAAAGGCCCGACACTGAGATACAGGTTGAAGGAGACGACACTCCGCCAGTACGCGTGATCGCCCATGACATCTTCCCACCCTCCGTGCCAGCCGGGTTGCAGGCCGCGTATTCCGGCGAGGGACAAAAACCATTTATCGATCTCGTTTGGGCGCCGGTCACAAATACCGATCTCGCCGGATACAACGTCTATCGCAGCGAAGCCAATGGCTCCCCAATCAAGCTGAATTCCGAGCTGGTGAAATCGCCGGCGTATCGCGATAGCGCGGTCGCCTCCGGCAAAACCTATACCTACACAGTTTCCGCCGTGGACGTGCGTGGAAACGAAAGCCAGCGCTCCGAGGAAACCAGCGAGCCCGTCCCGTAAGAGGTTGTGTGGGGACGGGCGCCTCGCGAGCCTGCCCTGAGCGCAGCCGAAGGGTCCAAGCCCAGCGCAGCTCGGCCTCAGTCGCAGATTTTTCCTTCGTGATCTCCCTCCCTATGTGTTTGAATATTGCTCTGATGAAATACTGCCGATTTGATCTCAACGGTTCCGCCCACTACGGCCTGGTCGAGTCTGTTGCGGGCAGTGGCGAAGACGAAATCACTCGCCTGCTCCTCCAGTCTCCGCACCATAGCGATGGCGACGTCGAAGGCCTTCCCAGCCGCCGCATGGACCGCATCCCGCTCCGACAGGCATCTCTGCTGCCGCCGGTGCAGCCTTCGAAAATCGTCTGCGTCGGCCGCAACTATCGTGAGCACGCTGCCGAACTCGGCCACGAAGTTCCGCAGGAGCCGCTCTTATTTTTCAAGCCGCCCTCTTCCGTGCTTTCGCCGGGTGGAACGATTCTTCGGCCCAAAGTTTCCACGCGCACTGACTACGAGGGCGAACTGGGCGTCGTGATCGCCCGGCGCTGCCACCAGCTCACCGACAGCGACGACGTACGCCCCTACATCCTCGGCTACACTTGCGTCAACGATTTCACCGCCCGCGATCTGCAGAACAAAGAACCTCAGTGGGTGCGCGGCAAAGGCTTCGATACCTTCTGCCCGGTCGGACCCGTGGTCGCCGACGGCATTAATGACGGCATTAATATTGATCCCTGGGCCGGCGTTCAGGTCGAAACGCGAGTGAATGGCGACGTGCGGCAGTCCGGCAACACGCGGGATTTTATTTTCCCGCTAGACGTCCTCATCCGTTACATTTCGCAGATCATGACCCTCGAACCCGGAGACCTGATCGCGACCGGCACGCCCAAGGGCGTCGGACCCGTAATCGCCGGCGATGCCATTGAAGTCTCGATCGAAGGCATCGGCGTGCTGCGCAATCCCGTAGCCGACCAACCATAGGTCCGTGTAGGGACGGGCGCCCTCGCCCGTCCAAGCCGAGCGCAGCTCGGCAGCTGCCTGTGGTCACAGCAACTGTGGATTCGCTATAGGAGGAACCACCCATGGAAAACTCCCGACGGGTTTTCGACCGTTGTTTCGAACTCTTGCAGGCCGGCGATGCCGACGGACTCCGCCAAATTCTGGAACAAGATCCCGCCGCTTCTGAAGCCCACGATTCGACCGGCGTAAGCCTGCTCATGCATTCCCTCTATCGTGGCCGCCGCGACCTCGCGGAACTGATCGCGAGCAAGAAGAAGGCACTCGATATTTTTGAAGCGACCTCGCTCGGCCATCTCGATCGCCTCAAGCAGTGCATTCGCGATGCTTCCGCCATCGACTCCCGCTCGATCGATTCCCGCTCAAAAGACGGATTCACCGCCCTGCACTTCGCCTGTTTTTTCGGACAGCCCGAAGCCGCGCGTCTGCTGATCGAAAGCGGAGCGGCGGTCGATGCCGTGGCCGCGAATCCGACGCAGGTCATGCCGCTGCACTCCGCCGCCTCAGCCCGCAATCTGGAAGCCGCTCGCTTGCTCCTCGAACACGGAGCGCCCGGCATTGTTAATGCTCGTCAGCAAGGAGGCTGGGTTCCAATTCACGCCGCTGCCCAGAGCGGAGACCGCTCCATGGTGGAACTATTGCTCAAGCACCGCGCCGATCCCAAGGTCGCCAACGACGACGGCAAAACCCCAGCCGTGGTAGCCAGAGAAAAGGGCAACGAGGAGATAGCCACTTTATTGGAAAAGTACCCATAGCTAGTGAAGAGACGCGAACTAGGGAGAGACGGGCGCCCCGCCCGTCCCAGGTCGCGTAGGGACAGCCGCTCCGGCTGTCCAAGCCGAGGACTGCTAAGTTCATGATTTTAATAGACGGGGAACAGGCCTACTTGTAGTCCATTCTCTTCACGTTACTCGCGACTTTGCCCCTGCAATCTTGCTCCCCGATCTATGCATCAAACCGTTTATAATCAAGTGCCAGTTCCTCGGGGAAGCCCGATTCAAAAAAGCGAAGTCCAAAAAATTATGTCGACGAAGTTGAAGGTCACAATTCTCGCCAGTTCGCTCGCCATTCTGCTGTTCACCATCGTTGGCGGTTTCGTCAACGTTCGCGCGTCTTCGAATGAGGGCGCATATCGCCAGTTGTCGGTGTACAGCGAAGTGCTGTCCCGCATCCGCCTCGAATACGTGGAAGAGCCCAATATCCCTGTCGTCACCAACGGCGCGCTGCATGGTCTGCTGGAGTCGCTCGACGCCAATTCCAGCTACCTGTCGGCGGCCGAGTACAAGCGCTACAAGACAACGATGAAGACCGACGGCAAGGCGGATATCGGCGCCGCCGTCTCGAAGCGCTTCGGATACGCTGCCGTAGTCGCGGTGATTCCTGGAGGCCCGGCGGACAAGGCCGGGGTCGAGAACTCCGACATCATCGAGTCCATCGAGGGCAAGAGCACGCACGACATGTCGCTGGCTGAGATTCGCGGCATGCTGTCCGGCGAGGTCGGATCTACGATCACGGTGGCGGTGGTGCGGCCGCGGCGAGCCGAACCGGAGAAGATTGTGATCACGCGCGACGTGGTGACCATCCCGCCGGTTAGCGACAAGATGCTCGCAGACAATGTTGGCTACATCAAGGTGGACGCGTTCCCCGAAGGCAAGACGCAGGAGATTGCCGCGAAGATTCGCGACCTGCAGAAGCAGGGAGCGAAGAAGCTCGTACTCGATCTGCGCAACTCCGCCAGTGGCGCGGAGTCTGAGGGCGTCGCCACCGCCAATCTTTTCCTTGACCATGGCACCATCACTTATCTGCAGGGGCAGAAGTATCCGCGCCAGGCTTTCAATGCCGATCCCGCCAAGGACATCACCAGGCTGCCCGTGGCCGTGCTGGTGAATCGTGGCACGGCGGGCCCAGCCGAGATTGTGGCTGCCGCGATCCTCGAGAACGCTCGTGGCGACGTGGTCGGAGACAAAACCTTCGGCGACGGCTCGGTGCAAAAACTGATCGAGATGCCGGACAACTCTGCCCTGATTCTTTCGGTCGCGAAGTACTACTCGCCGGGCGGAAAGGCAATTCAGGATGCATCCGTCACGCCGAACGTCGTGGTCGCTGACGCTATTGAAGACGACGGCGGATTGCCCGACGTAGACGAGCAGGCCGCTCCCGGTGAAAAGCCCGGCGAAAAGAAAGAGGAGAAACCGAAGAACCTGCAGGACGACCAATTGAACAAGGCGTTGGAAGTGTTGAAGAACCGGGAATCGAAGGGTTAAACGTTTCAAGGTTTCAAAGTCAAGATCGCTCGCCTCGGCGGGCGATTTTTTCGCTCAGATGCGATAGCCAAGACTTGATCTTGCACACCATGGTCTCGGATGGGGTCGCTACCGTCAGGCCGTAAGAAGGTTCTTGAGGGTAATGGCTGAAGGGCGAACAAACGGCGCAAAGTTGTGTCAAAAGCCTGTTTACATCAGGAATCGCGAAAAAATGCCTCCGGCAAACACGTGGCGGCGAGGAACTCCGTCACGAAGCGGGAGAGGGAGATTTCCGTCTGCGCACTAGAAAGAGCGAAACTCCAAATAGCAATACCGGAAGCGCATAACCACGCACCAAGCTAACGGGATCGACTTCGCTGATCCCATACGCCCTTTGGCCTCCATCGCGTTCGTAACGCGTGATTGCGACGATCATGGGTTTTGGAGGCTTCTGAAACCACGCGATGTAAGAGGCCTGCTTGACCTTTTCGGATGTATTGGACCCGCTGACTCGAACCGTAGCTGTGACCCCGGAATAGTATCCAACTTTTATAGCCCTTGTTAATGGCCCAACTGCGGCTATGGTCTCCTGAACTATGCCTGCCGCTTCTGGAGGTGCTGTTCCGCGCCCCTCCAAAGCGGAGACAATCGCGTGGAGATCAGCGTTAGGAAGCACAACGGAATATAAAAGCGGTAGAAAAACGGCACACATCCACAGGCTAGAAAGTGCCAGCAGTATGATCGCGTAGGTCGGGCGACTCGATTTGAGGGCCAAACAGTCCTCCTGAGTGTTTCGGCCGCGAACGCGATGAGCATACTACGGATTTGTTCCGCGCAGAAAGCCCGGACGCCCAAGCTTGGCATAGATCGAAGAGAACGTATTCGCGATAGTTGGCGAAAAATCCCGATTACACTCAAAATCCCCGGATCGGATACCAGTCTGCGTCCGATACGTGGAGCCTTGCCAACCCTGTCCGCAAGGTCGAGTTCGAACTATTACAGATAAAGCGTCAACACCTGCCGCTTCCGGTGACATCGGAACCTTGAAACTCTGAACCTTCTTTTTTACGCTATCCTGAGTATGCTCTCCAATGAAAATCATCTACCAACATCTTCCGAGTGTAGAAATTGGCGGACGGAAGTTGGTCGGACTCGTCCTGTTCGGATTGCTCGTCCTGGTCTCCGCCGTGGTGGGCGCGTTCGCTGGGCTGCTTCTGGTCTACTCGACGGACCTGCCCCAGGTCGAAGAACTCGAACGTTACCGTCCCATCTCGGTCACCGAACTCTATGATGGACAGGGAAGAGTCATAGGCACTTTTGCGCTGCAGCGCCGCGTCATCGCTGCCTATGACGATTATCCGGAAGTTCTACGCAACGCGCTGATCTCGATCGAAGACAAAGATTTCTACCGGCACTCAGGCGTCAACATCTGGCGCATCGTAGGCGCGGCCTATCGCGATATCGCATCCGGCGGGAAAGTGCAGGGAGCGTCCACGCTCACCATGCAACTCGCCCGCAACCTGTTTCTCTCTCCCGACCGCTCGTTTTATCGCAAGGTGCAGGAGGCGCTGCTCGCCATTCAGATCGAGCGCCGCTTCACCAAGCCGCAGATCTTCACGCTCTATGCCAACCAGATATTCCTCGGCCACGGCGTTTACGGCTATGAGGCTGCCTCGGAATTCTATTTCAGCAAACCGGCGAAGCAACTGAAACTCGAAGAAGCCGCGCTCCTTGCGGGACTTCCCAAGGCGCCGCAATATTACTCGCCCATCAACCACCCGGAACGCGCCCTCAAGCGCCGCAACCTCGTGCTCAATGCCATGCTTGAGGATGGCAAGATCACCAAGGTCCAAGCGGAGGATGCCAAGAGCAAGCCGATCGTGCTCGACCTGCAGAAAGATCCGAATTCGCTGGCTCCGCACTATGTGGAAGAAATCCGGCGCTACCTCGAAGCCAAGTATGGCAGTGACCAGGTTCACGAAGGCGGGTTGCGCGTTTACACCTCGCTCGACATGGACCTGCAGAAGTCCGCGCACCAGGCGCTGCTCGACGGCCTCGCTGCCTACGAGCGCCGGCATGGGTGGCAAGGCAAACTCCTGAATGTAATTGCCCAGGGTCAAAAGCTCGACAAATATGCGGATCCGGATTGGGATGAGGAGCCCGAAGTAAACGGATACATGCACGCGCTGGTCACACAAGTCTCGCCGGTCGCCGCCGAAGTGCGCTTCGGCCAGCACACAGCCACGCTCGGGCAGGCGGATGTGGCTTGGACCAAGCCGAAGCCTAAGCTCAAGCTTCCCGACATTCTCCGGGTGGGTGACGTCGTGTACATCAAAGTGCTCTCCCTGGATGCGGCCGGAAAATCACGCGTCAGTCTGGAGCAGGATTCAGGCGCCGAAGGAGCGCTCGTTGCTATCGATAACGCGACCGGAGAAATCAAGGCCATGGTCGGCGGCCGTGACTTCAAGCTCTCCAAGTTCAACCGCGCCACGCAGGCGCTGCGCCAGGTCGGGTCGTCTTTCAAGCCGTACGTCTATACCGCGGTGATCGACCAGGGCGGCAGCCCCGACGACACCATTCTGGACGCGCCGGT
>JBEKYF010000077.1:0-17577 GCA_049511255.1 Terriglobales bacterium
ACCGACCAGTTCCGACCTGCGAAAGCCACAACCGAACAGCATGGCCAACATCGCATAATCGCGCTTGGCGCGCATAGTGTCTCCCCCCGCATGCTTGAGCACTTCCGAACTCTGCTCCGCGCTCAACCAATTCCCGGACCGGAATCCGAGCTGCTTGACTCCCTTGACGCGGCTAATCCCGGCGGCCAACTCGGGACTCAGCAAGCCAGCGTCGGCGGCTTCGTGAGCCAGGTGACGCACGGCTGCAAGCTGTTGGTTGATGGTGTTGGCGGCCAGATGCCGCGATTCCAGGTACATGCGATAGCGCACGACGACGATGCGGTTGAAGGCCAGCCGAGGCTCGGAGCAGTACCAGGCGATGAACTGGTCGATGGCGTACTCGTATACTCGGCGCGAAGCTGGCGAGCCGAGGCTATTGAGAACTGCCGTTTTACAATGATCCAGGTCTGGCAGGCGGAGCACTCGGCGACGATAGTTCGGCTTGACTCTCGGTTTGCCCATGACGACGGCCTCCAGTGCCGCAGCAGTCGGAATACGGTAAGCTCGGAGCTCGAATCACACCGGGACGGAACCGCATTTTTTGGGGTTCCTAGGCCAGCAAACGTCGGAGTAAGACCATGGGCATCAGCAATCCCGAGATTCAAAAGAAGGTGTTCGGACCGAGATGGGAACACGAGATCGAAAAGCAAGGCTGGCCGTTCTGGAAAAGGCTCATACACCGACTGCAGGACTGTCCTATCTGCAAGCCCAAATCACAAACTCGAAAACTTCAATGAGCGCTATCGCCTGTTTTCGTAAATTGGCCGTGTCGGCGGATGCGACGTAATCCTGTCCCTAACGAACAACGAAGTGCAAGATTTGTCTCGATGATCGTTCTGACGTATGTTCAATAGACGGAGGAGCGACGGTAGAAATAAACCATTACTGGAAACTTGTCGCCAGAGTGGCACTCACGGTAGTTTTCGGATTGTTATCATTGCCTCCGCTCATCTCCGGTCTATATCTGCTCGACTGCTGGCTCCGAATTCTAGGCCCAGCTTAGCCCGGTAACGATACGAGGCTGGCAATGGCCAGCCTCGTTTCATCAAGCGTTCAAGCCGCAACTAGCTCTTTCGTGCGAACGACAAAGCGTTTTTCGAGCCGTGCCAGTTTGTCCATAACCCCGGTGTATTCGAGTTCGGCCATGGGGAGCATGGCCGCACCGCTGAAGCCTTGGCGCCGCATGTCGATCGCTTTGCGGCTCACAGTGGCTCGCACCTCATCCCAGAAGGGATGGGCGAAGGCGTCGCAAGGTTCGGTCAAGGCGGCATTATGGACGCAAAAAGCGGCGCATGAAACTAGGGGCGGCCCGTCAAAGTACGAGGTTGATGTGAAGAGCGGCACCGGCATCAGCGGCATCTGGTGCGAGCCGCGCATCCCTCCTCCCACGTAGTGCCCGACGGCGTAGGGTGACAGAACTTCCCCGGTAGCCGGGAAGTTCATCTGCGTGCGCACCAGCATGACGGGATCGTCCTTCCCGGTATATTTGCCCGCGATGTTGTGCAGGCGCGAGGTTGCGACGGCGACGCACTGCTCGCCGGTAGCCCGTGACCACACCGACTCCACCACGAAGCGCTGGTTGTCGCGCAGCAGCGCCGCAAGGTCATAGATTTCTTCCGGCGTGTGCAAATCGATTACGCGGTCACCCTCAGCATAGTTGACGTCCATTACAATCCAGCGAAAACCCTGGCTCAGGTTAGGGGAAAGGATTAGTCCAGGGGTGTTCATTACGTCCGCGAAGGTCAGGAAAAGTGGAAGATTGTAAGCTCCCGGATCTGTCTTATCGGCAGCAAAGAGCAAGAATGGCTCGTTTGGCCGCTCCTCGATTTCCATTTCAGCAACCGCGGGACCCAGTCCGCGTACGTTGCCGGAGAACGAATCTTTGAGCAGATCCTGGCCTGCCCCGTAAAGGCCTTCTTCCTTGGCCACTGCGGTGCCGGAGACAAACGCATCCCAGGCCAGCTTGTGGACTTCTTCGTCACCGATGCCATGTGTGTGGGTCATCAAGATGGCAATATCGTCGCCCGTATACCCAATATGATGATCGATCAGGGTGTTGTTGCACGACGCCACTACCTGCGCGACGTGCTCCAAGAGTCGCCGCGACGGTCTGAGGTGGCCACCGATCGACCCGATATCGGCCTTGATAACAGTCAGAGTGGTTTTCATTGTGTTTTACCTCCGGGTGCTGATTCCTGCCCAGGGCCACCTGGGCACAGAAGTGTGGATGTATGCGCGACTCGTTCCTGCGCGCACTCTTGTCTTCTCCATTAGCTCAGCCACCTCCATCCAGTTGCTGAATCCCAAAACAGGGCTGCCCCTGATTCGCGCAGCGTGTGTCCACACGGGCCGATACGTTTCACTCGGCAGTTCATGTAGGAGATGTGGCTTTCTCCTCTCCCTAACAATCTGTCTGATGGAAGTGCGTTTCCCGAGAATTCGGGCCATTCGCCTCAGGGGGTGCTGCATCTCAACGGGCGGGAACTGCTCTTCGGAGAGGCAAGACGGATTAATGTAAACACAAATGAGCGCCTCCTGTCAGTGAGAAAGGTCACATCTTGATGTGCTGTGATCGCCAAGAGCGACAGCGGAAAGCCACGCCAAACCGTTAACTGTTGCAAAATCCCGATTACACTCAAAATCCCCTTCCTCGGGCTGGCAACGGTCAACGAGTGTAAACGCCTGATAGCGTCAGTTGACGTTAGCCTCCGGTTGCTCTTCACTTCTGGATTTTGAGTAACCGAAATCTCCTGTCTTGGTCAGGGCTTGAGAGGAGGTGAATCGTCGGCTCTCTCTGCGAGTGGCCGGGCGTAGCGTACCAGAGACATCAAGAATTTTCCTGGTTCCTCCGTCATCGGCAGATGCGCCGAGTTCTCGAACCAAACAAAATGCTTCGATGGCGCTTTCACCTTCTTAAACCATTCGGCCGCAACCTGCGCGTTGACGTCGAAGTCGTAGCGTCCAGCGAAGATGATCAGAGGGCATCTCAGTTCCTTAATTTCCGTGAGATCGAGGCTGAGAAGCTTCGCGAGTAGGTAAGACTCGGAAAAATCGTTGCCCTCCCAGATATGACGTATCTCATGGTCCGTGTAGTCGGGGGACAGTAAGGCCACATCACTCTCACTGGAGTTACTCCGCCGGTGGGCCATAACGCCACCGTAGAAATCCACCCACCTGCGCTGCGTGTAGATGTTTTTGAGAGGGGCTGGGCGACCAGGCGCAAAGTAAGGGGCAATCGATTCGAGTTGCTGCACAGCCTCGGAGTTTCCCGCTTGGCGGGCGGCATCGATGGCGAAAGCCCAACCGCGGCGTTCGCTCTCCGGTCCGTCGGTCACTTGGCCCACTCCAATGTATGCGTACAACGATTCGGGATGGAGCTTGGCTAATTCCAGACCCAGATAACTGCCCCAAGAATGGCCAATCACGAAGATCTTTTGTTTGCCCAGTTCCTTACGAATCCATGTCGTCATCTCTTCAGCATCAGAAACCATGCGCTCGAGGGTCATGGTCGGGCCGATCGTGGCTGGGTCATTGAGCAAATACGTTTTTCCCGCTCCCCGCTGGTCCCATTGCACGACCGTGAAGTATTCTTCCCATCCACGGGTGAACCACCAGCTCATGGGCATGGAGACATAACCGGGTCCGCCGTGGATCAGCAGCAGCACGGGGTTGCGCTTGTCCGCTCCTCGTATCGAGACCCACTGCTCTATCCCGCCGATCCGAACCTTATCCAGGCGCTCGACACCATTGGGCGCCACAATCTTGCGCGCATCGGCTATGATCAGGGTCGCTTTAGCCCGGCTGAATGGCTTCGGCGCCGGCTCATCCGCTGCAGAACCCAGAACAGTGAGAACCGCGAGAAGAGAGACCAAAGTGCGGACATCCCTAAACGTGAAGGTAACGGTCATTAACTTACTTTACAGCGGCTCGCACCTGGCAGCTAGCACCTGGCAGCTAAACCGTAATTGAGTGAAATCGCGATTATACTCATTGACCCGGATCGGCCAATTCTCAATGAGTGTAATCGCCTGGTTACGTCAGTTGGCCGCGTCTTTTCCGAAGTCTCCCATGGTGCTACTTCGCAAGCACCGGCTTCAGCAGCAAATCCTGATAGTCGAAACTGAAGTCCGCCAAAGGCGACACGGCTTCCATTCTTGCGTGGTCAATGCTGCCGTCCGGATTGTGGGCGAAGGTGATGTACGCATCTTCGATTCTGCGGTCGCGCCAATGCGCTTTGAACGTTTCGTACTGCCAGTGCTGAAGGTCGCCGATCATGGTCGGGGTGTGGTCAAAGGTCATCACGAGATGATCTCCGTCCTGCCGGACGGTGATGGTTCCATACCAATCGTCGGCATACACGCAAACAAAGCACTTAACCGAGCACAGTTGGCAATCTCAGGCATTGTAAGTCTATGGTGGGCAATGAACTGATTTCCGAAATCAGTTTTGAAGGTAGTGAGCGGCATTCAACGGCTTTTCCACCGCGGATTCGCTGACTTCCGTATGGGGAATCGTTCAGGACAAGTAGAAAATCCATAAAACACTAAAGCACCACTACCAGTTTGTCCTCTCGATGCTGCACTACGGCGCCGTAGCCCAGCTCGCCAGCTCTTTCGTAGCCGAATCAACCAACTCCACTTCCCCCCGCAGCACCTTCGCCACTTCCTCGATCTGCTGGTCCGCTTCCTGCCAGTGCTTTTGTTCGATCGCCTCGCGCACCCCAGGAACGGTTTTGGGTTCGTAGCCGGTATAGACTCCGGGCGCGGTGAGCACGTGTTTGTACCACGGCCGCCGAGGCAAGCCCGCAGGGTCGGTGAGCTTGCGCTCACTCTCGAGCAGTTTAAGGTTTAGATCGTGAAGCTGCGCATCCGTCGCAGCAAACTTGCCGTCCTTCCAGGCCGCAGCCAGTGCTTTTTCATATCGCTCAGCAGCCTGCATCAGCGCATCGGCAGCGTTTGCCAGCGGCGCGAAGTTCAAGAACGGCGGCACTTCTTCCTTAGGCGGCGCCACCGTGGGATGCCGCGGATCGTACACCGCTTGGAACACCCCCTCGTCGAGTTCCGTGTTGCGTTCCTTGATCTCACTCTGTTTTTTCTTGAGCAAATCCTGAAGCTGCTTTAGGTATTCATGCACTGTGTCTGCCAGATTGCTGAACTGATACGGCAAAACGTCGGCATCGGCCATTCGCATCACCGCCGTTCCTATGGTCTGCGCCAGCGCGCGCCCGTAGACGAAATCGCGATCGCCAAAATGCGTGTACCAGTAGAAGTCGTCATAGATGGAGTGGTAGATGCCCTCTGAGTCTTCGCTGAAATATCCGGCATTCACGGACGCGATCCCGAGATGGTCGATAAACGCCGTGTAGTCCGTGCCCGATCCCAGCGCTCCAATGCGTTGATCGGCGCGCGAGCGCAACTCTTTGCGCTCCTCGTCGTCCTTGGCGTGCCGGATGTCGGTCAGATGTTTGCGCTGCCACACCGACGTCTTGCTCTCCGGATCCTCAATATCGCGCACCACCCCGTTCAAAAAGTGCTCCAACGAATGCGAGCCTTCCAGGTTCAAATAGCCCCGGTCGTTGCTGTCGGTGTTGATGTACATGGCCGCGTGCTGGATCAGATCCTTTTCGTGCGCCTCCGCCCAGGCTGTTGAGCCGAGCAGCATAGGTTCTTCGCCGTCCCACGCGCAATAGATGATGGTGCGCTTCGGTTTCCAGCCTTGCTTGAGCAGTTCGCCAAACGAGCGCGCTTCTTCGAGCAGCGAGACCTGGCCCGATATCGGATCCATCGCTCCATTCACCCAACCATCGTGATGGTTTCCGCGCACGATCCATTCGTCCGCTTCGACCGTTCCGGGGATGGTAGCAATCACGTCGTTCACATTCTTCACGTCCCAATTCGACTCGACCACCAGATGCACCTTCGCGGGTCCGGGGCCCACGTGATAAGGAATCGGCAGCGAGCCGCGCCATCCCTCCGGCGCCATCGGCCCGCCCAGCGCGGCCAGTAGCGGCTGCGCGTCACCATACGAAATAGGCAACACCGGAATTTTGGTGAGGCTGGGCGCGTTCTGCGCCGTGTAGCGCGGCGCATTGGGATCGCCCCGGTCGAAGTTGCGCGGGTCGCCCGGAAAGTTCGAGGCAAAATCCATCACGCTGCCGCGCTGCACTCCGTCAGGCGGCCGCATCGGGCCGTTGGGAAACGTGTCGTCATAGAAATAGCCGTCGTCGCGCGGCTCGGAATAAATGATGCATCCAATCGCGCCATGCTCGGCGGCCACCTTGGGCTTAATACCGCGCCACGAATGGTAATACCGCGCAATCACAATCGCGCCCTTCACGGAAATGCCCAGGCTTTCCAGCTTTTCGTAATCCTCGGGCAGGCCATAATTCACGTAAACCAGCGGCGCGGTGACGTCGCCGTCAATCGAGTAAGCGTTGTAGGTGGGCAACTGCTCGCTTTGTTGCGAGGAAGTTGGGTCAACCGCAAGCGCAGGCTCCTGCAGCTTGGCAACGAAGTGCGTGGGCGCAATCAACTCCACCAGGCGCTTCTTGGGAGTCGGGAATAGTACGTCGAAGCTTTCGATATGCGCGTCCAGACCCCAGCTCTTGAATTGCGCAAGGATCCACTGCGCATTGTCCTGATCGTAGGCCGAGCCCACATGGTGTGGCCGTGCGCTCAGCCGCTGCATGTAGGCCCGCAGCTTGTCGGGCTCCGGCAACGCCCGGAATTTGCTCTCCCACGAACGCTCGTTCTTCGCGTTCTGCGCCGAATAGCCGTCAAGCGGCACTTCATCGAGCGCTTGCACAGGCAGCAGCGAAAAGACAAAAAGGAGCAGCGCGAAAGTGGAAAGGTGGCGAGACATAGTTCTCCTTGGGGTGTGGCCGATTCCGCCGCCAACGATCAGCCGCCGCCACGGCTAATCGGCACGGCGCATCCGCCCAACCATAACACGCCCTTTGTGCCACCGGGGCACAGCCTGGCAGGGGCGTGACAAATTCAAAGAATTCAAGGAACACTGCTGCGTTCTTGTACTCTACAACTTTGGGCCGACCTTTCGCGGGTGATTGAAACATACTCACGACGGGGGTTCTGAGTGTAAACGCCTTCCATGAGAAAGCCGGTCAGTGTCAAGAACAGTTTTCGTTCCGTTCTTACTATGCCGGAGCGGGCCGCCTCTGCCGCCATCCTTCCATCCGCACTCTTGGGTGAACGATTGTTCGCTCGGTGCCAGTTGGGCGTTCTCGTTTCAGTCGGTGCTGCCACCTGATTATCGACCTCGCCTCCTTGAAAAAGGGGGTTGGGCCAGGCGTTTGTCGCAGTCACCGGAACTCGGCGGTCGTAACTCGGCAGTTCGGATCTGGGCCTACGCCGCCGCGGTCAGCACACGCTGGTTGCGGAGCGGTTCGTAGACCTCACCACTCACCCACAGTCGATGCAGCAGTATGGACAACTTCCGCGCCACTGCCACCACTGCTCGTTTCTTTGCATTCTTGCCGCCGCGCTCGGCCAGTTTCAGACCCCAGCGTCGCAAATCGCTATCGGCTCCGAAGGGACCCAGAATATGGTGCGCGCTTTGTACCATCATCGTTCTTAGATAGGGGTCTCCTTCCTTGCTGATGTGTAGCTGTGGCTCGCTCTGCCCCGAGTTCCTCCGCCCGGGTCGTAGTCCCAGATAACAACCCACGTCGCGGCTCTTGCGGAATCGCCGTGCGTCTTCCAGCGTCAACACGTAGGTCAGAGCAATCAACGTTCCGACTCCTTGCACCCGTTCCAGCCGAGCCACCTCGGGGTAACTCTCTTGGGCGATCTGTTGCACGCGCTCGTTGTATTCCCGGATGCGCTCGCTGAGCGATTCGATCTCTTCCAACAATGGCTGGAGGGCACTCTGTAACTCCGGGCTCAGTCCCTCGGCCAGTTCTCGGTTCATCTTCCGCGGGCTGCAGCCGCGCAGCCGTTCGCCATACGACTTCGTCAATCCGCGGGCCGTGTTGATCAGCGACGTGCGGGCTCGGACCAGTCCTGCCCGTGCTCGAATCACCGTCAGATCCGCCTGCGCTTTTCGACTGCGGTGTCGTACCGGCCCCAGCAACTCCGGGTCGATTCGCGCCAGCCGGGCCAGGGTTCGGGCATCGAAGCGATACAAACTATCCAGCCTCCCCTAGTAGCGAAAGGGGTCCCTTGGTGTCAATGAACTGCCAGTGGAACTTGCGGAGAGGGGCGATGTAGCTATCCTGAAATTGGAGTGTCTCCCGTTTCTGACCGATGAGTCCCTCGCGAAGTAGCGCCCCCCTTTCATGGAGTACACTCGCAGCGAGCCTTCGCCGAACTGGGCTTGTACGTTGGTTTTCTCTCCGTTTATCATCCGCGCAATCAACGGGGGGCGCTTGTGCGACCAGCCTCAGCGTGCCACAAGGGAAAGCGCCCGGACGAAAAATTTAGAATCTGAACGGGGCCGCAGTCAGCATCAGGTCAATCAGTGAAATGGCCTGGTTGCAACCACTCCACCGACGCGACGATATCTATCTCAGTCCGGTTGCGAGATACAGGTCAGAGAGAATCCGGACATCGGAATAAATATAGGATTTGCCGTCGGGCGTAACCAGAACGGAGTACATCCCCCACAGCCCAGCAGCATCGCTCGGGGACAGCGTATAGACGAGTTGCCGGTGACCGGTTGCCACTTCGACGCGATAAACCTCGACAGGAATAACGCCCTCGTTCGTAGCGAACAGATACTTGCCGTCTGCACTCCAGCGGACTACGCTTTCTCCGGGCTCAATGCCGGAGAGCGCCGTGGGCTGGCCGCCATCCATCGGGTAAAGCCAGAATTTCCGCTGCGGATCAAACGCAGCCAGCAGCTTACCGTCTGGCGACACCCAGTGCCCTGCCGTACCCTCCGGAGTGATGGGCAGCGGCTTGCCACCAATTAGGTCCTGCACCCAAGTCCGTCGTTCCCGTCCGGGTTCGCTGCCTTCAAATAAGAATCTCTTTCCGTCGGGAAGCAGCATTGCAGAACCGTGGTAGATCGAATCGTGGGTGAGCGTGACAGGCTGTCCCGCTCCGGTTGGCAGTAGAAGCAATTGCGGTGGCAATGTCGGCTTTATACCCGAGGGATAGCTCGTCAGCGCCCAGTTGCCATCCCGCGAAAGCTGTAGTGGGAGACCTTCGCCCAGGCGGACAGCCGCTGAGCCATCTGTCTTCCGGAGGAACACATCATAACCAGAACCGGACGCTTCTTCTTGCACGGAGAGCAAAATAGTAGCGCCGTCGGGACTGAGATCAGGGGCCTCAGAATTATCGAGCCAGCCGAGCTCGCGCTCTTTGTTGTCTGGATAAATGCGCCCGAACACCTCACCGCGAAGGCTGTTTCGGGTCACGAGCATATGTCCATCCCGGGACACATCATGCAAGCTCATGATGCCGGACTCTCGGCGGACTAAGAACTGTTGTCCCTCCGTCGTGACTTTAAACAGCGCCTGCGGACCAGTCGGGGTGACTTCGCGGCCGGAGAACCAGATTGCATCGCCAGAAGGGTCCCAGGCCAGACCCACAATGCCTCCAAACTCCCCGGATAGTTTCTTTCGGTTTCCTGCCAGGTCGATCACCGCCACAAAGCCGGCATTATCGTCTTCCAGGGGATGTTCGAGAAATGCGATCTGATCCCCGCGGGGAGAGATACGGGCGTGATCCAGCCACGCTCTCCCCGTGGTCTGATACAAAACCTTGCCAGGCGGATACTCAAGGGCGCAGCCACCGGCGGTGTTATGCGTAACCACCAGTTTCGAACCATCCGGAGACCAGTCGGCACTCTGAACATTGTCGAGCAGTTTCCGGGGCGCGCCACCGGTGAGTGACATGAGTGCCAGAACGCCCGGACGGTTAAAGCTGCCGAGACGCTGATTCATCGACACAGCCATCTCGCCGGAAGGAGAGATGGCAAGGATATCGGCTTCCACTCCGAGAGGGCGAGCCTCGAAACTGCCAGCCCTTGACCAAAAAAGTTGGGAGGGCTTTCCATCCCAGGCAGCGCTGTACACAAGACTCTGTCCGTCAGGGGTAAAGCGCGCCGTCAGAATCATTCCCCGGCCGAAGCTGAGCCGCTGAAACGCCGGTTCGGGCCGCTTGGCATCGTGATGGCGAATCCACAACCACGCGGCTAACAGGCAAACCAGACTAAGAGTGATTGCGGCAAGAAACCGGGAGTGGCGCTCCGGTAAAGGCGTTGTGACCCGTTGGCTTGCGGTCGAGCCGTCCTCCGTGGAGGTCTCAAATTCTGGCATCGCAATCAAGCGGTATCCGCGCTTGGGGAAGGTCTCGATGAACCGTGGTTGCTCTGCCGTATCGTCCAGCGCATCCCTAAGCCGATTGACGGCTTTATTTAGGCCGAGATTGAAGTCCACGAAAGTGCCGGCAGGCCAGAGCCGCTTGATCAGTTCTTCCCGGGTGACCATCTCGCCCGGCCGCTCCAGCAATGCGCTGAGGATCTGGAAGGGTTTTTCCGGAAGGATAGTGTGGTGGCCGTTGGTGCGAAGCTCGCCAGTGCGCAGATCGAGGGCGAAATCGCCAAACCGGACGATTCTGGTGGATTCGGTTCGATTCTCCATCGCGTACTCCTTCGATGGGAAAGCAAATCCCCGAAAGCATAGCACGGATCTATCCGACTGAGGTCGCGAATTCCTCCTAAGCGACTGACAAGCATTCACTTGCCGGGCGGACAAAAAAGTCACGTAGAAGTCACGCCCATGCCATTGACGCCAAAACCCGGTGGGGTCAAAGTTCATGCCCCCGGCCGGCGACCGGCCCGCCTCAGCCGCGCCGGAGCAATCGGTATCACCCTGTTGGCCACACGATCGACGGGCCAGGTAGAGCGGAAGCGAGCCATGCAGGGATGCAACCATAGGCGGAGGAGAGCATGAAATGCAGATTCGTTGTCTTGATTGCGGCGATACTTATCGGGTCCTGCGCACTCAGCGGTTGCGCAGGCAGCAGCGGATCACCAAGCGTCTCGTTCTCAGCGAATAGCCTGACCTTTGGCAACGAGGAGGAAGGCTCAACCAGCGAACCCCTGCTCATCACGCTTACCAATACCGGCACGGCTCCGCTGACGATTACGAGCATTGCGGCCAGCGCGAACTTTTCCGAGACCAATAACTGCGGCTCATCGCTCGCCGCCGGAGCGAACTGCGCTATCAATGCGACTCTTGCGCCTGACACTACGGGCAGCGTGAAGGGCACGGTCACGTTTACCGACAACGCGGCCGACAGCCCGCAGACGGTCTCCCTCAGTGGCACGGCGGTGACGCCCAGCACATTGACCGGCTTATGCGTTGGCGGAGTACCCACTGGAGTTATTGGTCAAGGTGGTGAGGGTTGTGATCTCTCGACTTCTAAGCCCACCTCATGTCCCGTTGGGCAGCCAGCTGTAACCCCGTCCGTCAACGACAGCGAGTGCTTTCACGGGAAGTCCTTTATCCTCGATACCTCGACACACTGCTACGTCGAGGGAGACTACCATGGCTTGCCCCTCGCTAACTGCCAAGCGACGAATGCTGTCGTTAGCTGCTCGGTTCAAGGTCAGCAGTGTGGCGGAACACTTCCCGGCTGTTGCTCTGGATTCGCATGCACGGCCGGAGCGGACGGTTCGTTCTGCCAATAGGCGACAGGGGAAAATGCCAGCAACACACGCTCATCGTGGGACAAAGCACTCGCGGATAGGCTCCGATAGCCAGCCCGAGTGTTTCAGGAGAGGCCCGTTCTTCATCCCGGGCGAACCGGCGCGCGGAACTTGGCGGAGTTGCAACTCTGACGTTGTTGATCTGGTCGTCGTATACTCCGCGTATCTCGGGATAATGGAAACGGAGATGCGCTTGTTGAATTCCATCGGTGCGGGTGAATGATTCTTGTGGTTGTCGTTAAATCCCGATTACACTCATCGGCCGGGACCGGCCAATTGTCAATAAGTGCTAACGCCTGGTTACAACACTTATGTTCCAATCTGCTGGTTTCTGCGTGTAAAGTGGGTGATGATTATGTTGGAGTGCTTACCCATCAGCGATCAATCATTTTCAGCACGGCTGCTGGTAACCGTTCCCCTTGGACCTCGATCTTCGCAACCGCACCATCGATTTCGCGGAGATCGTCGGTCGTGAGCTGGATGTTCACTGCACCGAGGTTCTCTTCGAGGCGGTGTAGTTTTGTTGTCCCCGGAATCGGTACAATCCACGGTCTCTGTGCGAGTAGCCAGGCGAGCGCAATCTGCGCCGGTGTGCCGCTTTTGTTCTCCGCGATCCTCTTCAGCAGCTCAACGACAGCTTGGTTCGCAGCGCGTGCTTCGCCGCTGAAGCGTGGGGAGATGTTGCGGAAGTCCGTCTGATCGAACGTAGTTTTCGTATCGATTTTGCCCGTCAGGAAACCCGCGCCGAGCGGAGTAAAGGCAACGAAGCCGATGCCCCGTTCTTCGCACGTTGCCAGCACGCCATTGTTTTCGACGTCTCGTGTCCAGAGCGAGTATTCACTTTGGATTGCGGTAACCGGATGCACGGCATCGGCGCGACAGATCGTTTTTGCTGACGCCTCGGATAGTCCGAGATATTTCACCTTGCCTTGCCCGATAAGCTCCTTCAACGTAGCCGCGACGTCCTCGATAGGAACTGCTGGGTCTACGCGATGCTGGTAAAGCAGGTCAATGCTCTCGACCTTTAGCCGCTTCAGCATCTCTCCCACGACTTTTCGGATGTGTTCGGGACGGCTGTTCAGGCCTCCCCGTCGCTCCCCCGTTTTCGAATCGATGTCAAAGCCGAACTTGGTGGCAATCACCACCTGTTGGCGGAACGGCGCTACTGCTTCACCCAGGAGTTCTTCGTTTAAAAAGGGACCATAAGCCTCGGCTGTATCGAAAAAAGTGACGCCCCTATCGAATGCCGCACGAATTATCCTGATGCCGTCTTCACGGGATACCGGTGGACCATAAGCTGACGACAATCCCATGCAACCATAGCCGAGAGCGGAGACCTCGAGGCCGCTCTTACCCAACTTGCGCTTTTGCATTGTTCCTCCGGACCTCGGTTCGAATCGCCGAAAGGGTCGCCGCGCTTCTTAGTACCGGCGATGTTTTGAAGATTGGTGCATTCGGCGAGTCTAGGCCACTGGACGCTGAAAGCCAATTGTTGCAAAATCCCGATTACACTCATTGACCGGTGACCGGGGTTTTGAGTGTAATAGAGATCTTTCGACAATTACAACCAACCCGCACCGATTCCTACGTGTTGCTGTGGAACTTCATCAGGTCAACTTGCGTAACATTGTACGAGGAATGAAAATGCGGGCACGGCGTGTCATTAGCATAGCGGTGTTCTGTTATGCGCTATTCTGCGCGACCCTAGCCATCTTCCTTGGCGAATTGGCATTTCGACCACAACGGGTGCGTGTTACACAGCGCCAATCGTTCGAAGCTACTGCTACCCGATTCGGCGCGACTTTGCAAAACGTTTCGATCACTGTCAGCGACGATAGTCATCTCCAAGGCTGGTTTGCACGTCCAGCGAATGCGAACGGCGATGTCGTAATACTGTTCCACGGCGTCGGAGACAATCGGCAAGGGATGATGGGATTCGCAGAGTTATTCCTTTCGAAACAATTTGCGGTCCTACTACCCGACTCGCGTGCTCAGGGTGAAAGTGGTGGCGATTTCCCAACCTACGGCATCAGGGAGAGCGGTGACGTGCACCAGTGGTTTAACTGGTTGGAGAGCGCGCAGCATCCCAAATGTGTTTTTGGAATGGGTGAATCGATGGGCGCCGCCGTTTTGCTTCAGGCCATAGAAAAGGAGAATCGCTTCTGTGCAGTGGTTGCCGAATCGTCGTTCGCCAGCTTCCGCCAGATTGCATACGTGCGCGTGGGGCAGGTATTTCACACGGGAACATGGTTGGGCAGAGTGGCTCTGCGCCCCGCAGTCGAAACGGCATTTCTCTATGGCAGACTTACACGTGGTGTCAACTTGGCAGATGCCTCCCCCGAAAGGTCGGTGGTTGGAAACCGCGTTCCAATTCTTCTGATACATGGATTGGCAGACGACAATATTCCGCCACAACAGTCCGAATGGATTCGTGCGCACAACCCGGCTGAAATAGTTCTGTGGAACGTACCGAATGCTGGTCACTGCGGTGCCGTGAATGTTGCTGGCCAGGAGTTCGACACCCGAGTTCTGAACTGGTTTAATTCGCATGACCGCGCATAACTGTCGTAATCAGATGGGATGAGAAGGCCGGCCTCCGACGGGATGCTGTACGCTCCCAAATTAAGCGAACCAATCGCTCATCGAGAGTGCGGATGGAAGGGTGGCGACAGCAGGCAACTCGGCGGGAGAAAAACCTTGTCCAACGAAAAAACGAAAGAACCCACTTGACTCCGACCGGCCTTCTCATGGAAGGCATTTACGCTCAGAACCCTCAGTGAGCGCTATGGGGATTTTGCAACAACAACAGCATCGTTTTCCGCTTGACGACCAGTTGAGCCGCTATTTTGGATGCGGAAGGAGTGTTCTAGTGACATGCGGGACAGTGCGATGTGGCGTCGCCGGTCGAAGATTCTGTCTATCCACGTGCGTGGCCAGCTTGGAGCCTCTCCCCCAGCGGTCGCCCGGTTCTACAAGATGATGCATCCGGGAAGCAACCTTGGTGTCGCTAGGTAAGGGAGACGGTTCGGGGATGGATGTCAGCTCCACGATGGCAATTCCATTACCGGTGCCGGTTATGGCGATCAGAATGTTGTCGGTGCCGTCGTCGACCAGCGCATCGTAGTTAGGCGAGAGCGCGACAGGCAGCGAGATACGATTTCGCAGGTTGACGCGGTTGCCGTCAAGCACATCGATGCCATTCGTGGACGGCTGGAAGAGCAGCAGGCCGTCTGGACTGAGTTTGGCGTGGTAAACATAAGCGCTGTTCAGAATCTCGCGATCATTCAACGCGTAGTATGATTCTCCGCTCAGATCGGAATCGTAAATGTAGGAGGTCGCCGTTAACTGGGTTTGGTCGCTGGAAAGCGCTAGTTCGTAGTTGCCATAGCAACAACTGTAACCGTCAAGCGCTTCTGTCACGGTGTCGGTTGCGGTATCGATGCTGAATACCTCACCGTATTCGTTGTTAAAAACACGGGTGTTGTCGGAACTGATCGCGTTTCGCAGATAAACGTCGTTCGGGCCCAGTCCCGGACCATTGATGCCGTAATTGGTAATGGCCTTCGTGTTTGTGTTCAGCTTGAAGAACTGGTCAGCCCCGCCTCCTTGCCCGATCACGAAAACCATGTAATACACATTTCCCTGATCGCTGACCGCAAGTCCGCAGGGGTTGACGATAAAGGGGCTCTGCGAACCCACTATAAAAGTCTGGACCGACGTTGAATTCGCGGGATTGAGGAGATAAATAGCTCCCGCGCTGGCGTCGGAAACAGCCATCGTGCTGCCGTCCGGCGAAAGCGCGATCCCCCATAATCTTTCCGTCGTGCCCGGAGGTGGAGTAATCGGGATTGGAGCCAGCCATTTCCCCTGGGTTCGCGAGAAGACCTGGATCTGGGTAGTGTCGGTGAAATAGTAGAGACCAGTGTACGAATCGTAGATGCCCTGAGCGAGCGTCGATCCAGTCAGTGGGAACTGCTGAGTGGATGGGAGGTAGGTCATTGCTCCCGTCGCCGTCGCGCTTCCCGCGCTGGTGCTAACCACTACATTAACCGCCGATCCACTGACGCCCGGCGGGATGGTGTATGCGACACTTTGCAGAGGGAACGGTGGCGAACCAGTCCCATAGGCGTTTGCAGCGAACGCCGTAACCTGCGCCGCGACGCCGCCTACTGTCACTGTAAGACCGGACGGAATCGAATTCGAATTGACCAGACCAAAGCCATAGCCATAGATGTACCCAGTACCACCACCCTCGGCAGTGGCCATATTTGGCGTGACCTCCAGAACCGTCGGCCCATGGCTAAAGGCTTCGGGAAGAAGCTGCATTCCGCCGTCAGTTGTGAATGCATAGACGTCGGCTGGCCCAGGACTCCCCGAAGGGCTCGTGGCGTTGATGTATCCCGATTGCGCCGAAATGGCCGCGGCTTGCCGGGAATCGAAGTAGACGCTTTTCAATTTACCCACTGAACCTGGCGTGGACCATTGCGTCGCCGTTCCGCCCGACGGCGGCCCCGTGGCCGGGTTCAAGTATCCATTGGTGAACTCCGTGCCCACAGCACCAGTTTGCAAAGTGGAAAGGTCGACGAAGCCGATGCCCTCTTCCATAGGGCCTGCAAAAAGTCCGGTTCCGTCGGTCGCCAGGAGATAGGGGCTATCGATGGGACCGAGCACCACCCCTCCGCTTATTGGCGGGACAAACATGTCGGGAACCCAGCCGACAAGCCCCTGCGTCGCCAGGTTATAGGCGTAAATGATTGCGGCCTCAGGGTCGTCGGGAGTGTAGAGCGTTGTCGAATCCGCGCTAACAAAAAAGCCGGACCCGGACGAGGTGTCGCCCAAGACGCCGAATTGGGCCACCGTAGCTAGCGTTTGCGCATCAAACACAACCGCGACCGATCGGGGGTCTGTAAGCTGATTATTGGCCAGAATGATGTACTTACCATCCGGAGTGGTAAGAATGTGTTCTAGGGAGACCCCATCCAATGAAGCCCCAACTGCGGAGATACCTGTTCCGGTGGCTGCGTTCATTTCGCACAGAGTTCCCGCTCCGAGGATGATCTGGGTGCGGTCCACGCTGAGCGTGAAGCCGCTATAGCCTGAACCGGCACCACACGGAATCGGAGTGCCTTGGTATGCACCGTAGATTGTGATGGAGTTGTCAGTCAGGTTCCAAATTCCAAGAGGCTGCAAACCGCTGTTTACTGGCCCGAATAGCGCCAACCGGCCGTCCGAAAGGACGAGGGCGGTTTGTGTCGGAAATCCCGACGGTCCAATGTCAGAGGCGATGTAGCGCTGGGTCACGGTCATTGCCACCGGATCAATCGCGTAGACATCCCCGATCAGCGTTCCGACATAGAGGGTCGTCCCATCGGGCGTTTCGTCGATTCCAAAAGCCCCCGGCACTCCGATGGTCCCTATCTCGGTCCGGGAGGCAGCATCGATAACAATGATCTGGTTAGAAGACGGATCGGTGACAAAATAACGCCCAGTGCTCGCATGATAGATAATCCAATGCTGATTTAGCCAAAGATCGTATTCCGTAGTCGCATCCGTTCGCAGGTAGCGCGTACGAACGGGCAATCCATTTGACAGGGCGCTCACGGCGAGGCTTAATCCTCTCGTGTACCTCAAGGACCCAGCGGTTCCAGTAAAGGTGACGGTGGCGCTGGCGCTCGCTGCGTTGGCAGCGGCGTTAAACGTTACCTGCTGCGGCGTGCCCGGCACCAGTGTGATATTAGTCGGCGCCACAACAGTTGCCGCAGATCGCGATTCTCCCAGTTCGGTACCCACACCTTCGGAAAACGATCTTCCAGCAATAAGCGCAGAATCAGCTGCGCATCTTGGCGATCCGTCTTCTGCTTGCGC
>JBEKYF010000078.1:0-16848 GCA_049511255.1 Terriglobales bacterium
CAGCAGACCGCGCAACAGGCTCACACCCGTCTGAACACGGTCGAGCAGGTGGTCACCAACATCGATCAGTACCAGCCCACGACCCAAACCGAAATCCTTTTCAAGCCCGGACAGACGGTGCTGAGCCAGAACGCCAAGACCGCTCTCGATGAAATGGCCACCCCGCTGAAGAGCCAGCGTGGCTATGTCGTCGAAGTCCAGGGCTTCTCCTCCGGTCATGGACAGGTAGCGATCTCCAACTCGCAGAAGATGGCCGAGTCGGTCGTCCGCTATCTGGTGCTGAACCACGACATTCCGGTCTACCGGATTTACCTCGTCGGCATGGGCAATGCACCGGTTCCGGCTGCCGCCTCCGAGGGCGAAGCCAAGCCGAAGCGCATCACCGGTGGCCGCGTTGAAATCAGCCTCCTGAAGAACAATCTCGAACAGCTTGCTTCGACGAGCGCCACCCCGGTGTCGACGCAGGATCAACAGCAACCGAAATAGCAGTACCTTCCCCCTGGAAAGCCTCCCGTGTAAACGGGAGGCTTTTTTGCGCAATTTCGCCTGAGTTCCAGAGTCAGACGTCATTCATGTTATTCTCCAACTCGTCATGGAAACTCTGTTCTACGTCCGCACGCCTTCGCCCGTCGGCCCACTCTTCCTCGCCGCTTCCACAAAAGGCTTGGTGCGACTCGAATTCGAGAGTCGCATGCAGAAATTAAATCCAGATACGAATCAGTTGCGTGAGTCCAAGCCAGCCCTCGCACTCTATCTCCGTGAACTCAGCGAATACTTCGCGGGCGAGCGTCGCGAGTTCTCCCTGCCGCTCGATCTTCGCGGAACCGGGTTCCAACTCGCGTGCTGGCATGCCCTGCTCGAAATTCCCTACGGCGAGACCCGCAGCTACCGCGACATCGCTCAAGCCATCGGCCACCCCCACGCCTACCGTGCCGTCGGCATGTCGAACAACCGGAATTCAGTCGCCATCGTCGTCCCCTGCCACCGGGTGATCGCATCGAGCGGCTCACTATGCGGTTACGGCGGCGGTCTCGACATCAAGCGCAAATTGCTCGACCTTGAGCAGGAGCACGTTCGTCCTTGCCTTCCACTGGGAATCGGCGCATAAGGCGATGTTCGACGAGAATTCCTGTACACTAGCCGCCTGTTCAGCGGCGGCTTGCCTCGCTGAAACCCGCGTAATCCTGAAAAGTATCGTGAACGCCCCAAGCTCATCCACGACTTCCACCGTCCGCAAGGCCAGCCTTTTTTATTTCGTCTTCGTGATGTTTTCCTACACCACCGGAGGTCCGTTCGGACTGGAAGGGATGGTCAGCTTGAGCGGCCCGGGCATGGGCCTGATCTTTCTGCTGGTCATCCCGTTCTTGTTGAGCATCCCGGTGTCGTTCGTCGCCGCCGAACTCACCACGGCTATGCCCGTCGAAGGCGGATTCTATCGCTGGACCCGCGCCGCCTTCGGAGACTTCTGGGGATTTCTCGCCGGATGGTGGAACTGGTCCGCCTCATTCATCCTCGGCAGCTCCTATGCCGTGATGTTCACCGACTATCTGACTTTCTATTTTCCCGGGATCAGCGGGTGGAAGCATTGGCTGGTTTCTTTCGCGCTGATCGTCGTCATCACCTGGCTCAATGTCCGTGGCATCCAGATGGTGGGCAAAGCGGCCACTGTTCTCGAATTGTTTATGTTCATTCCCGTGATCGCCATGGTCGTTATTGGTTTCGCCAAGTGGCATCACAACCCGTTTGTGCCGTTGGTCCCGCCGGATCAGCCTTTTTTCAAAGCATTCGGAGTTGGCTTGGCCCTGGCCATTTGGGGTTACGCCGGATACGAGCAAGTCTCGAGCGTGGCCGGGGAGGTTGAGAACCCGCAGCAGACTTATCCGAGAGCGCTCGCCCTGGTCATTCCACTTTCCATGGCAACGTACTTTCTGCCGGTGCTCGCCGGGTTGGCCGCGCTCGGAAACTGGCAACAGTGGAACGACGGATACTTCTCCACTGCCGCTCTGCTCATCGGTGGCCCCTGGCTCGGCCATCTGATGGCGATTGCCGCCATGGTCAGCACCGTTGCGCTACTCAACAGCACCATGCTCACCGCTACCCCCATGCCCTTCACGCTCGCCGAAGACGGATACCTGCCGCCATTCCTCACTCGCCGGCATCCGCGTTACGGCACGCCCTGGATCGCGATCCTGATCTCCGCCGCCATCTACGCATCCCTGGCGCTGCACTCGCTCGGCGATTTGATCAGCATCTATGGCTGGCTGCGGGGCGCCACCACCATGCTGACCGTCCTCTCCGCCTGGGGACTGCGCCGCAAACAGCCCGATTTGCCGCGAGCTTTCCGCATTCCCGGCGGCAACCTCGGGCTGATCTACGTGATCGTCCTGCCGTTGGCGATGACCTGCGTTGCCCTGGCCAACAGCCCTAAGATTGCGAAGCTCTGGGGCCCGTGCGCGCTGGTCGCCGGTCCCATGGTTTATTTTGTGGTGAAATGGTTCGCCAAGCGCGCCGCGCAACAGGCACGCTAGATTCGTATCAGGGTATCGCTTTAGCAATACCGTAAGCCCGGCGAGAATTGCGCTTTCAGGCGCTGCGTCTGCATGAATCATTCTGGTCGAGCGAGGATCTTATGCTCTTTACCATCAGCGAACTGAGCCAAAAAATCCGCGATCGCTCCATCTCTCCCGTCGAACTCACTCACGATTGCCTCGATCGCATCGAAAAACTCAACCCGACGCTCAACGCCTTCATCACCGTCACCGCCGAATCCGCTCTCGACCGAGCCCGTCATGCCGAGTGGGAAATCTATCACGGAACCTATCTCGGACCTCTTCACGGCATCCCTATCGGACTTAAAGACAACATCGATGTCGCCGGAGTCCGTACCACCGCCGCCAGCGCCCTCTTCAGCACTCCGCAAAAAGATCGCGTCCCCACCGAGGACGCCCAGGTTGTCCGTCGCCTTCGCGCCGGAGGCGCAATCATCTTAGGCAAGCAGAATCTGCACGAATTCGCCTACGGCGGCAGCTCGATGATCGGTTTTTTCGGAGAGGTCCGCAACCCATGGGATCCAACGCGTATCGCCGGTGGCTCCTCGGGAGGCTCCGCCGCCAGCGTCGCCGCTGGTCTCGGATTCGCCGCCGTCGGCACCGACACCGCCGGTTCCATTCGCCTGCCTGCTGCCTACTGCGGTGTCATCGGAGTCAAGCCGACCTACGGTCGCGTCAGCACCCGCGGAGTCGTGCCGTTGTCATCGTCCTATGATCACGTCGGCCCACTCACCACCTCAGTCTATGACGCGGCCTTGATGCTGCAGGTGCTGTCGAACCGCGACTCACCGAATCCCTGCGCTGACAAACCGGTGCCCAGCCTCGTCTCCGCGTTCGACGACCCTCCAAAGAAATTGCGCATCGGTGTGCCACGGGCGTTTTTCTTCGACGATCTTCATCCCGAAATTGCCGGCGCAATCGAAAAAGCGATCCAGATCTTCGCCGGCCTCCCGGCCGAGATTCGCGACATCAAACTCGAGGTTCCGACCGACCGCACGCTGGCGAACGCCGAAGCCTATGCCTATCACAAGGAATTCGTCGATCGCTCACCCGAGCTTTACCAGCCCGCGACGCTGGCGCGCATCCAGTCCGGAGCCAACATTTCCGCACCCGATGCTCTCCGTGCCAGCCGCGACCTCCAGGCCAGCCGTCATGCCATCCAGGAAATATTTCATGAAGTGGACGTGCTGCTAACGCCCACCGTTCCGATTCCGCCGCCGCTGATCGCCGAGCTTCGCGAGCATCCCGACAACCTGCGTTCGCAAGAGTTGATGATGCTCAGGAACACGCGCCCCTTCAACGTATGGGGAATTCCCACGGCTTCCCTTCCCTGCGGATTCACAAAAGATGGCTTGCCGATCGGCCTGCAACTAGCCGCCGCTCCCTGGCATGGGATCGTCTTGCTGCAGGCGGCAAATGTCTACGAGCAAGCGACAGGCTGGCACAAGGAGAGGCCAGCGCTCCTCAACTCTTGACAAGCTGCGGAGCAGGATTGGGGCTTCGACGACGACGGTCAAAACCATGGGCCGAGGTCGGAGATCACGCGAATTTTCTTCATTCTCCGCCCCACGCGCAGCACCAAGTCCTGATTAACGGGCACCATCACTACCAGTTCTCGCTTTGTGTCGATCTTCTCGCCGTCGATGCTAACTAAGCTGACAGCCCCCTGTTTTTGCTTTCCAGCGGCCTCCGTGTTCGAGGTTGCAAGTCCGGCCATCCGAATCAACTTGTCTATCCGAAGTCCGGCCATCCGAATCAACCTGTCTACCTCAACCACTTCCAATTCCGCTGGTTGTTCAATTCCTCCGATGGGGCGGACCGCTCCGCCCCCGCTTCCCAGGGGAATTACATCCTTCAGCTGGATCTCAACAAAATCCAGATCTTCGGGCACCTGATCCTTCTGAAACTGCTTCGCCCAATCCTCCCCAGCTTTCGCCGCCGCCTCCGCCGAGTGAAAGTCCGCCACGATCCCCCGCGCCAGCTCTTTCTTCAGCGCCATCGGATGCGCCTTCCCGCTCGCAGCATCCGCTTTCATCGCCGCGATCTGCTCTGTCTGCACATCCGTCACCAGCTCGTAATACCGCCACATCATCTCGTCGGAAATGGACATCACTTTGCCGTACATCTCCAGCGGCGGCTCGTGAATTCCAATCGCGTTGCCCAGCGATTTCGACATCTTGTTCACGCCATCCAGGCCTTCGAGGATGGGCGTGGTCAGTACCACCTGCGACTCTTGTCCGTAGGCTCGCTGCAATTCGCGCCCCACCAACAGATTGAATTTCTGGTCCGTGCCGCCCAGTTCCACATCCGCTTCCAGCGCCACCGAGTCGTATCCCTGCGCCAGCGGATACAGCAGCTCATGCATGGCAATCGGCTTCTCTTCATGAAAGCGCTTGTGGAAGTCCTCGCGCTCGAGCATCTGCGAGACCGTGCACTTCGCCGCCAGACGTATAAAATCCTCGGCCGAGAACTTCGAGAACCACCGGCTGTTGAAATCCACCACTGTCTTTTCGGGGCTGAGAATTTTGAAAACCTGCGCCTTGTAGGTCTCGGCATTTTCGGCAATCTGGTCCGGCGACAGCGGGGGCCGCGTCGCCGAACGCCCCGTCGGATCGCCGATCATCCCGGTGAAATCTCCAATAAGAAAGATGACCGTGTGTCCGAGATCCTGAAAATGCTTGAGCTTCCGCAACAGGACCGTGTGCCCCAGGTGCAGATCGGGTGCGGTCGGATCAAAGCCCGCCTTAACGCGCAGCGGCTTGCCCGAAGCTCGCGAGCGTTCGAGCTTCGAGCGCAGTTCGGATTCCTTGATGATCTCCGCCGCGCCCTTCTTGAGGTATGCCAGTTGTTCGTCAACTGGTGGGAAGTTAGACATGTCGTAGTGATTATAGCGATCTCGCTAATGGAGAGCCGGGCGTCCCCGCCCGGCCACTGAACTGCTGGACGGGCGAGATGCCCGTCGCTCCATCGATCGCAGCCCGCAGCGCTATTGCCGCCGATAAAAGCTCAGCGCCGCGTCTCCCTGCACCAGCTTCCGGTATCGCCGCAATTCCCCAAACAGCTCTCCCGGATCAAACCTCTTCTCATGCTCCGCGATCACCGTGCTCCGCTCGCGCAACAATTTCGATTCCGCCAAAGCCGCCAGCGTCTTCGCGTACTCGTCCTGCATCGAGTATGGCGGATCCAGAAACACAAAATCGGCAACGCTTCCCGCCGCCTCCAATTGCCGCAAGGCTTTCCCCGCCTCGACTTTCACGATCTGGAACCCGCTCGCAATCCCCAACGACTTCAAGTTCCCGGCAATCAACTCCGCCGCTGCTTTGAACGACTCGACGAAGTACACCATCCGCGCGCCCCGGCTCAGCGCCTCAATGCCCACCGCGCCTGTCCCCGCATACAAATCGAGCCACGTCGATTCTGCCAGTGCAGCCGGATTGCCCGCGCACAGCACGTTGAACAGCGTCTCGCGCAGCCGGTCCGCCGTCGGACGGATCTCGAGCCCGGGCAACGACCGCAGCGTCCGGCGCCGGTACTGTCCAGCAATCACTCTCATAATCTCGTGTAGAGACGGGGCTTGCCCCGTCTTCTCCGCTGCTGAGACGCGGCCAGCCGCGTCTCTACAGGCTAGGCTTCGCCCCTTCCGGCCCAGCCCTTCCGATTCGCCTTTTCGCATCTCCGCGGCATCAATCGGTGTCTAAGTAGATAGAATACTGGTAGGCATGTCGATGCGTAGTTGGTCCATCCCGGTCGGACGTCTCTTTGGAATCGAAATCCGCATTCATCTGACGTTCCTGTTTCTGCTCGTCTTCGTGTGGAGCCTTGAAAAGGGAACTCAGGACAGCACCGCGGCTCTCCGCGGTCTGGGCCTGGTCGGAATCATTTTCGGCAGCGTGATCCTGCACGAATTAGGCCACGCTCTGGTGGCCCGCGGCTCCGGCATTCCGGCGAAGGGCATCATCCTGCTGCCGATCGGCGGAATCACCATCCTCGACGAGGCGCACGCCATTCCGGACCCGATCAACGACTGGAAGCGTGACATCCGAATCGCGGTTGCCGGACCGCTGGTGAATCTCTTCATCGCCGGTTTATCCGCGCTCATCCTGCTCGCGGTCATACCCGGTTTTTCGCTGACCACGAGGCCGCTTCTCCATTCGAGCGCTCTGCTGCGGAGCATCGTCTGGTCGAATCTCTACCTCGGATTGTTCAACCTGCTGCCGGCCTATCCTATGGATGGCGGGCGCGTTCTGCGCGCTCTATTTTCGCGGCGTGGAGATATGGTTCAAGCCACCCAGCGCGCCGTCCGCATCGGCCACGTCTTCTCCATTCTGTTCATGATGATCGGAATGCTCACGAGCGACTGGTGGCTGGTGATGATCGGATTCTTCCTCTTCGTGGGCGCACAACTTGAAGAGCGTTCGGCGGTATTTCA
This sequence comes from Terriglobales bacterium, assembly GCA_049511255.1. GTDB lineage: Bacteria > Acidobacteriota > Terriglobia > Terriglobales > Acidobacteriaceae > Acidiflorens. The sequence continues at coordinate 6,979 of JBEKYF010000078.1, forward strand.
ATCCGTCCTGCAAAGCGTCCGCCTGGAAGAAGTCATGCTCACCGACTTCGCCACACTCTCGCCCGCCGACACTCTGGAGGACGCGCTCGAGAAAGCGGTGCACACGCTGCAGGACGATTTTCCGGTAGTACGGGGCAGCGACATGGTTGGCGTCGTCTCCAGGCAAAAGATTCTCGAAGCCCTGCGCGCCGAAGGAAACGGCTACGTGCAGGCTGTCATGAACCGCATTTTCGACGTTGCCGCCAAGCAGGAGTCGCTCGCCTCCGCCTTCCGCAAGCTCTCTGCCCACAATCTCAGCATCATCCCGATTGTCGACGAACAGCATCTGGTCGGGATCGTCACCCTCCAGAACCTGATGCATTCCATGTCGCTCTTGGCCGAAAGCCGCAAATTGCGCAGAGAAGCGCTGGACTCTTAAGAAATTGTCATCCCTCGCGAACCGGGGCCCCCAGCGCGCCCGCTTTTGGCGCGATGGGGTGGGGGAGCGAGGGATCTGCATTTTTCGGCAATTGCAAACTGGTCGCCCGGGCGTAAACTTCCTGCGCCGCGCCCACCGCGCATCCAAACTCGACCGCCTTCCCCGTGGCTTCCGCGATTACATGTTCGAGTGCGCCCAGCACTCCCACCGTGTCCAGATAATCGTAGTAGCCAATGTGGGCGATGCGGAAAAGCTGTCCTTTCATCTCCGCATTTCCGTTGGCCACGACCGCGCCAAACTGCTCGCGGAAGAGTCTGCAAATAACCGTGGAATCGGTACCAGACGGCGCGGCAACGGCAGTCAGCGCGGCCGCTGGAGAACCCGGCGCGAATAACTTCAGTCCCAGTGCTTCGACGCCGGCGCGCGTCATCGCCGCACACAACTCCGCGTTCGCGATCAGCGCGTCGCGCCCCGCCGCGAGATTCCCGTCGCCCATTTGACGCACATAATCGAGCGCCGCGGCCAGTCCGGCAAACAGAGCGGTCGCGGGCGTGGATGCCGTTTCCGCCTTGGCCGCCGCTTTGCGTTCCTTCCGCAGATCGAAGTAATACCGCGGAGACTTCGCCGTCTCCATGCGTTGCCACGCCCGCGCACTAATGGCGCCATAGGCCAATCCAGGCGGGATCATCAGCGCCTTCTGCGAACCGCCCAGGATGATGTCGATTCCCCAACCGTCCACGTCGAGATGGGTTGTGCCCAACCCAGTGATCGCGTCAACAACAAGCAGAGTGCCCGGCAACTTGTCGGGCAAAGCGCGCACCAGCTTAGCGATCGCCTCGACGTCATGCCGCGCGCCCGTGGAACTTTCGGTCGCTTGCACATAAACGCAGCGAATCTCCGGCGTCAGCTTGCGGCGCACTTCATCCAAAGAAAATGTTTCGCCATAAGGGGCGGTGACCGTCTCCACGACGCAGCCAAACGCCTTTGCCAGCGCGGTCCAGCGCTCGCCGAACTTGCCGGCGGTCAACACCAGCACGCGGTCGCCCGGCGAAGTCAGGTTCGCGACCGAGGCTTCCATGAAGCCCGTGCCCGACGAGGTCAGCACGAGCACGTCATTGTTCGTGCCGATGAACTCCTTCACGTCGGCCAGAACACGGGTGAACAGACCGCGGAAATCGGCGGTGCGATGGTGCGCGCTATAGGAAGCCATCGCCATCTGGGCTTGCGGCAGCGGTGGCGTCGGTCCGGGAGTAAAGAGCCTGTTCTTTTTGAGCATGGGAACTATCAGAATATGCGATGAGAAGAAATTCGGGAAGCGATTGCAGAAGTCAGAAGTCAGATTGAAGAAGTGACCCTCTCAGGTACTGTGGGCATCGAAAGCTTTTGATCTTACTTCTGCAATTTGACTTCTGACTTCTGCAATCTGGCCTCGTTCTATAATCCTCCCATGCCCCTCATCGACCAGATCCAGAAAGACATTGTCGCGGCCATGAAGGCCCGCGAAGAGCAGCGACTCTCGACCCTGCGCATGGTCAAGACCGCGCTCAAGAACAAAGAGATCGACAAGATGGCTCCGCTCGACGACAAGGAATCGCAGCAAGTGCTCTCCACGCTGATCAAGCAGCGCAAGGACTCAGTCGAGCAGTTCACCAAAGGCGGACGCCAGGAGATGGCCGACAAAGAAGCCGCCGAAATCAAGCTGATCGAAACCTATCTGCCCAAGGCCGCAGGAGAAGAAGAGATCGTGGCCGGAGTCCGCGCGGCGATTGCCGAGATAACGCCCGCTCCCGCCATGAAAGACATGGGAACAGTAATGAAAGCCGCCATGGCCCGCTTCGCCGCCGCAGGGATGCGGGTGGATGGCAAGGTGGTTAGCGAGGCGGTGAGGAAGGAATTGGCGGGAAAGTAACCGAGCATTCGCTCGGCTGGACGGCCCAGGGCGGCCGTCCCTACGCGGTTCGTGGCGATGCGGAAGCTCGTGCTGCTACTTGCCCCTCTGCCACTCCCGATACGCTTCGCTTTTGCCCATCCCGCGCTCTTTTGCCACTTTTTTCAGCGCGGCCTTTTCGTCTGCCTTCCCTTCCGACATGATTTCACGCACGCGTTGGGCGACGCTAACGGTCTCGGATGCGGACGGAGCCGCTCCCTCTTCGGCTTTCGCGATCAGAAGCGTGATTTCGCCCTTGACGTCTCCTCGGGCTTTGAGTTGTTCGAGAATCTCGCGCGCGCGCCCGCGCAGGAACTCTTCGTGGATCTTCGTCACCTCGCGGGCTACGACTACGTGCCGGTCTTCTCCTAGAACGTGGGAAACATCCGCCAGCGTCTCCAGCAGTCGGTGGGGAGCTTCGTAGAACACCTGCGTTCGCGGAGAGTCTTTGATGCTCTCCAGCAGCTTGCGGCGCTGCCCAGCCTTCGCCGGGAGGAAGCCGCTGAAGCGGAACGAATCGGTGGGCAGGCCGCTGGCTACAAGCGCCGCCAGAAACGCCGACGCCCCGGGAATCGGCACCACCGGCACGCGATGCCGGATGGCGAGCGCGATCAGGTGGAATCCCGGGTCGGAGATGCCGGGCATGCCCGCATCGGTGACGAGAGCGATCTTGGCGCCGCCTTCGAGGTCCACGACAAGCTCGGCGGCTTTGGTCATCTCGTTGTGCTCGTGATAGCTGACGGTGCGCGTGTGGATGCCGTAATGGCTGAGCAACTTCAGGGTCTGGCGTGTGTCCTCGCAGGCGATCAGGTCAACTTCTTTGAGCACGCGCAGGGCGCGCAGCGTGATGTCTTCGAGGTTGCCGATAGGCGTGGCGACGAGGTATAGCGACGGACCTCCAATCGCTGTGCCTCGTTCTGAGCTGCCGCCATTCTGTACGTGTTGCCCCATGCCGAGAGTCTAGCAAGGAACCTGCACTCTTCGCTTGAGTCAGGTCTCAGCTGGGACCCGAGTTGGCTCCCGAATCACGTCGATCAACTTCGTGCTTCGCCTTTTATTCGCTTCGTGCTAAACTGACCAAAACGGATGTGATAGCCAACACTTCACGCCCCAGCCCGCGGGTGTAGGCTACGGGGGATTCGTACCCGGAATTCCTGAATAAGAAACCAGATTCAGAATGAGGAGCAGCCATCATGGCCGAAGAGCGTAGCAGAGCAGAAGATCGCAACAATGATCGCAGCAACGAGCGCGTCAAGGCAATCGATCTCGCATTCGCACAGATTGAAAAGCAGTTTGGCAAAGGTTCCATTATGCGGCTGGGATCGAAGGAAGCCATCGTCCCCATCGCGGTGATTTCTACGGGCGCGATTTCGTTCGATGCCGCCCTGGGCGTGGGTGGTGTGCCGCGCGGACGGGTCGTGGAAATTTTCGGTCCGGAGTCTTCCGGAAAAACTACCATTGCCTTGCAGGTGATTGCCGAGGCGCAAAAGGCCGGAGGCATGGCGGCGTTCGTCGATGCCGAACATGCGCTCGATCCGGCCTATGCCAAGAAGCTGGGTGTGGACGTCGACAACCTGCTGGTCTCGCAACCGGACTACGGCGAGCAGGCACTCGAAATCACGGAAGCGCTGGTGCGCTCGAACGCCATCGACGTGCTGGTGGTGGACTCGGTGGCGGCGCTCGTCCCCAAGGCCGAACTCGACGGCGAAATGGGCGACAGCCACATGGGCCTGCAGGCGCGCTTGATGTCGCAAGCGCTGCGCAAACTGACGGGGACGGTTGCCAAGTCGCGCACCAGCTTGATCTTTATTAACCAGATCCGCGAGAAGATTGGCGTGATGTTCGGCAATCCGGAAACCACGACCGGCGGGCGCGCGCTGAAGTTCTATTCGTCGGTGCGCATTGACATCCGCCGCATTGCCGCCATTAAAGAAGGAGACGTGGTCACCGGCTCGCGCACCCGAGTCAAGATCGTGAAGAACAAGGTGGCGGCGCCCTTCCGCGAAGCGGAGTTCGACATACTTTATGGCGAAGGGATCTCGCGCGAAGGCGACCTCATCGATCTGGCGGTCAACAACAATATCCTGGAGAAGTCGGGCTCGTGGTTCAGCTATAAAGGCGAGCGCATCGGCCAGGGACGCGAGAACGCTCGCACCTTTTTGAAAGAAAACAAAGACACGATGGCCAAACTCGATGCCGAAGTGCGCAAAGCTCTGGGCCTGACCCCCTCCGCAACATCGCCAACTCCAGCAGTCGCTCCGGCGCAAGCTACAGGTACCCAGGGACGCGTCACGACGATGCCGACGGCGGCGGAAGCGGGGAAAGTGCCAGCGGCGAGGCGGTAGCTGCCGCGAACACAGCTGATTTAATCGATGGAGAGCCGGGCGTCTCGCGAGCCTGCCCTGAGCGAAGCCGAAGGGTCGGCCGGGCCGGGACGCCCGGCTCTCCATCACCCCGCCTGGATCACCCTCCGATTGCTATCCCTGCTTTCCCCCGCATACAATCTTCTTTCTCCGACCGAGGCCCTGTGAAACGCATCAAAGCCATCTATCCTGGATCGTTCGATCCTCCTACCAACGGACATCTTGACCTGATCGAGCGCGGCAGCAAGATCTTCGACGAACTCGTCGTTGCCATTCTTCAAAATCCCGAAAAAGACCCGCTGTTCAGCGTGGCCGACCGGCGCAAGATGCTGGAGGCGATGACCTCGGTCTTTGATAACGTCTCGGTGGACACTTTCGCCGGCCTCACGGTGGACTACGCGTTGCGGGTCGAGGCCAGGGTTGTCCTGCGCGGCATTCGCGCCATCAGCGACTACGAGTACGAACTCCAGATGGCGCTGATGAATCGCAAACTCCAGCCCGGTCTGGAGACCGTGTTCATGATGCCCGCGGAAAAGTATTCGTACTTGAGTTCGCGTCTGGTGCGCGAAGTCGCGCAGTTGGGCGGATCCATTGAATGCCTGGTGCCTGAACTCGTCGAGCACAAGCTTCGTGAGAAAATGGACGTGGCTCACAAATTCGAGAACAGCGAGCAGCCCGCGGGCAAGACGCATTCCGAAGGCAAGGGGCCCAGGAAAAGGAAATCATGAGCACAGTGGTGTCACTCGTCACTCACCCCATCCGCCTGACGGAACGCATCCATCGCATTGAGCCCTCCGCGACCTTGGCCGTGGTGGCCGAGGCTGACAAGCTGCGCCAGCAGGGTATTGATGTCGTGGATTTCGGCGCCGGCGAGCCCCACTTCTCCACGCCGCAGCACATCAAGGATGCCGCCATCGCCGCGATCCAGGCGAATTTTTCGAAATATACCCCCGTCGGCGGCACCACCGAGCTGAAGGACGCCATCGTGCATCGTCACGCCGTGGACTTCGACTCCGATTACCGGCGTGAAGAAACCGCAGCTTCGGTGGGCGGGAAACACGCGCTGTTCAACGTCATTTCCGTGCTCGTGGACCATGGCGACGAGGTCATTCTGCCCGTCCCCTACTGGGTCTCGTTCAAGGACATGGTGCGCTATGCCGGCGGCAACTGCGTGCTCCTCCAGAGCGACGAGTCCCAGGGGTTTCGTGTTACCGCGGATATGGTGGCGCGCCTGGTGACGGCGAAAACCAGGCTCATCATCCTGAATTCACCCTCCAATCCTTCTGGAGCCGTGATGAGCGCGGAAGACATGACCGCAGTCGTTCGGCTGGCCCACCAGCGCGGCATCTGGGTGATTTCCGATGAGTGCTACGTCTATCTGAGCTACACGGGCGAGCGTTTCTCGGTCGGTTCGTTGCGCGAGTTCCGCGACCGCTTTCTGGTCGTAGGTTCGCTTTCGAAGACCTATGCCATGACAGGTTGGCGTCTCGGTTTCACGCTCGGCCCGGCGCCCATCATCACGGCCGTGCAGAAGCTGCAGAGCCAGTCCACTTCGAACCCAACCTCGATCGTGCAAAAAGCGGCGGTCGTGGCGCTCAAAGGTCCACAACAATGCGTGGAAGACATGCGCGCTGAGTACATCAAGCTGCGCGATCACGTGGTGAAGGGACTGCGCTCCATACCCGGCGTGAAATGCACCCTGCCGGAAGGCGCGTTCTATGCTTACCCCAATGTTTCAGCATTTTTCGGGCGTAGCGGGATAAACTCGGCCTCCGAGATCGCCGGCAAACTCCTGCGCGAGGTGCACGTCGCCACAGTTCCTGGAGAAGGCTTCGGCACCAAGGAACACATCCGCGTCTCCTATGCCACCTCGATCGCCGAACTCGACCGTGGCCTGGAGCGTATGCACAGGTTCTTTGGCGGCCTGTAAGGTGTTTGCGCCCCAAGAACCACGTAGGAACAAACGCATCCGTCCATCCGGGCAAAGCCCGACAGCGTCCGCAATTCCATGCGCGCGTGCCTTTGATTTAAGCTTCTAATTGCGCTTGTCGATCGCATGACCCAACTCTACCCATTCCTGATGTCGCCTGCCTTCGACCCGCGCCCATGGGGCACGCTCGATCTTTCGGCGATCTACCCAAATCACAAATTCAACGAAAGAATCGGGGAAGCCTGGCTCACCGGCGACGACTGCGTGGTCGCGAACGGCCCGCTCGCAAAACGATCGCTCCGAGACTTGAGCAAAGAATTCGGTGCCGAACTCGTGGGCGCGACCGCGCGCGACCCACAGCGCTTTCCGTTGCTTCTGAAGTTTTTGTTTCCCGAGGAAAAACTTTCTGTCCAGGTGCACCCCGACGACGCCACCGCGCAGCGCTTTGGCGAGCCCTGGGGCAAAACCGAATGCTGGTACGTGGCCCATGCCAAGCCCGGATCGCAGATTGCGCTCGGACTGAAGCCCGACGTTACCGTGGCTCAATTCGACCAATCCATCCATGAAAAGCGCGCGGAAGACCTGCTCAACTGGATCAACATCTATCAAGGCGAAATGATCTACGTGGCTGGCGGCACCGTGCACACGCTGGGACCAGGGTCCGTCATCGTGGAGACGCAGCAGCAGTCCGATACCACGTATCGCCTCTATGACTACGGACGCGGGCGCCCGCTGCAACTGGAGCGCGGTCTCGCCTCGATCAAGGAGCGCAATGCCTCCGGCAAAGTGATCCGCCCTGCGCCCGTTGGCATCAACGGCGGCAAGAACCGTCGCTCTTCCATGATCGCCGCGCCTTACTTCACGGTGGACCTGTTCGAATTGAAAACGTCTCAGGATTTCTCGACCGCCGTGTCCGGAAAAGATGAGCCCGGAAAAACTGACGAGTCCGGGAAAACTTCGGTGCAGATACTGGTCGCCGTTGAAGGCTGCGGGGTGGTAGAGGCGCAGGGCCGCGATCCGGTCACGCTGGCCAAAGGCGACGCGGTCGTGATTCCGGCCGCTCTGCAAAGTTTCACGGTGCGCCCGCAGTGGCAGTTGGAGTTCCTGAAGGCATGCGTGCCCAGTGGGACCGTGCCGGAGCCTGCCACGCGCCTGTGAGATTTCTCACGCCCGCGCGTAAATGGTAGGCTTTCTACGACCGTGAAAGCGAACCCGCACTTCTATCCCGTGATCCTGGCCGGCGGCCGAGGCACTCGCTTCTGGCCGCTGAGCCGCAAGCGTCGCGCCAAGCAACTGCTCGCGCTCGACGGCAAGCAGACTATGATTCAGCAGACCGTCGCGCGCCTCGCGCCCATGACCACGCCGAGCCGTTTCTGGATCATCACCAATGACGACCTGCGTCCCGCCATCCTCCGTCAGCTTCCGAAGCTTCATCCGAAGCAGATCGTCGCCGAGCCCGCCGGACGCAACACAGCGCCCGCCATAGGATTGGCCGCCTTTCTCTTGCTTCGTCACGATCCCGATGCCGTGCTCGGCCTGTTTCCCTCTGATCACGTAATCGCCGACGCGGCCCAATACCGCGCTACTCTTAACACAGGGATCGAGATCGCCGCCGCGGGAGAAAACATCGTTGTCCTCGGCATCCGCCCGACTCGCCCCGAAACCGGCTACGGCTATATCGAGGCTGGCGCACCCGATCGCGAGGGGGCATTGTCCTTGCGCGTGCGCCGCTTTACCGAAAAGCCGGATCTCGCCACGGCCCGGCAGTTTCTCGACGCCGGCAATTACTTCTGGAACAGCGGTATGTTTCTCTGGCGCGCCGACACGCTCGCGAACGCGCTGCGTGAGCATCTTCCCAGCACCGCTCCGCTCCTCGAAAAAATTGCCGCCGCCTATGGCACGCGCAAGTTCGCGGACACTTTTCGGAAGCTCTACCCGAAGTGCGAAAACATCAGCATCGACTATGCGGTGCTGGAGCCGCGTTCCGCCAAGGGAGAAGGCCAATCGCGCATCTTCTGTGTGCCCTCCGACTTCGGATGGAACGACCTCGGCTCCTGGACCGCTCTCCATGAGCACCATGTGGCGAAGGCGAAACCGGGCGACGGAAGCCTGGTCTCAGCGTCCGGAAGTTTTGCCCTGAATGCGAAAAATAATTACGTTCACGCGCCCGGCAAATTTGTCGCCGTGGTCGGCGTGAGCAACCTGGTGATTGTCGAGACCGAAGACGCCCTGCTCATCACCACGCTCGACCAGTCGCAGGATGTTGGCAAAGTGGTGAAGCATCTGGATGAGAAGAAGCTGAAGAAATTGGTGTGAAGAGGCAGTCGTTGGTCGCTGGTCGTTAGTCGTTAGCAAGCTTTTGACTCGCGATTGCTAACAGGCTGCCGAAGCGCACGACGAACCGCAAACGACCAACGACTAACGACCAACGACGAACTCATGACCCAAATCAAATTCGGTACTGATGGCTGGCGCGGCCTAATTGCCGACGATTTCACTTTCGACAACGTGCGCCGCGTGGCTGGCGCGATTGCCAGCTACGTCCTCAAGTATGAAGATCCCGCTCGTGGTGTCATCATCGGCTACGACACGCGTTTCCTCTCCGACCGCGCCGCTCGCGCCATCGCTCAAGTAATCGCTGGCGCAGGTGTTCCCGTGCTGCTGGCCAACGACTACGTGCCCACGCCCGCGGTTTCCTACAACGTCAAGAAGCTGGGCGCAGCGGGCGGAGTCATGGTCACGTCCAGCCACAATCCGTGGAACTGGAATGGGGTGAAGTTCAAAGCCAAGTTTGGAGGCTCGGCCACGCCCGCCATCATGAAGTTCATCGAAGACGAACTGGCCGCCGGCGCCATGCCCAGCGGCCGCGCGGCGAAAATCGAAGAGGTGGATCTGAAGCCCGCCTATGTCGAAGCCGTCACCCAGTTCGCGGATCTCGACCTTATCGGGCGTGCAAATTTCAAATTTGCCATCGACTCCATGTACGGTTCCGGCCGCGGCATTCTTCCGAAAATATTTGATGCGCACGGCATCCGCTACGTGGCGATCCGCCAGGAAGTGAACCCGCTATTCCCGGGCATTAATCCTGAGCCAATTCTGCCGCACGTCAAGCTGCTGCAGGAAACCGTGGTGAACGAAAAATGCCACGCCGGCCTGGCAACCGACGGCGATGCCGACCGCATCGGCGCTGTGGCGGAAGACGGGAGCTTCGTCGATTCGCACAAGTGCTTTG
>JBEKYF010000079.1:0-16690 GCA_049511255.1 Terriglobales bacterium
TCTCGATCATGGACCCGACCAAGTAGCCGACGACCATCACCAGCACTGCAACAACCAGCCCGAGCAGTGCCCACTGAGACAAGAAGTTAGATAGAGCTGTGGGCGCGGGCCCGGAGACCGGTTCGGGGACTTGCTCCGGGACTCGCTCTGACAAGACTTGTCCGGGGACTTGCTGCGAGACTTGCTCGGGGACTTCAGGCTTCTGTTCCCACAACGCGTCGCGAGTCGCAGGGATTGAACCTAACTCGATTGAACCTGACTCCATCAAACCTAAGCGGGAGGCCGCGCGCCATATCCTGCGGATCGCGAATCTTCCCTTGAAACGTGTCGCAACCTTAATTGTTTCGTATCGAGGGATTGTACTAAGAGGGATTGAAAACGCAAGAAAGAAAAACCCAGAATGCCTTTACCTTAGCCTGCTTAATCGCAGCGGCGTGCAGGAGCAAGCGGAAGGCGTTGGCGAGGAAGCGGTGACAGCTCAAGCGGTCGGCAAGGAAGCCGTTCTTGAACTCCTCGATGCGGTTCTCACACTCGCCCGCGATCGTTATAGGAAGCGAAGACCTGGGAGGCACGGCCGGCGCAGTTGGTGACCACGAAGCGCAGGTTGGTTCCGGCGGCGGTGTGCTCGGCCTTGTAGCAGATGCGGCGCTGATAGGGCAGCGGCTGCGCTGCAATCTGGGCCGCTGAAGCCAAGAACTCATGAGTGAACTGAATCCGGATGTGTAGCTTGGCCCCTGGGCCAAGCAGGTCTCAGAACTTCTGACGACGAACAGAACCTTGCAGGCCGAGGGGCAAGCGCTACGGTGTTATGGTACTGATGGGTGGGGGAGCGGGAGGGGATTGTACAGCCAAAGCCACTGCTCCCGCGGTTGCGGCAGCGGCACTAGCGGCTACGAAAATGATAACGCCTTTTTTCTTCTTTTTCTTCTTTTCGTCTCGCGCAACCGTACCGGATTTGTCCTGCTTACTTTGAGTTTCGTCCGAATCTTTTTGCGTGGCCTGCTGACCTTGGGAAAGAGTCGTGGTCTGCGAGCCGTCGCTGATCTGAAGATCGCCTTTAAGAGCCACGATCTGAACCGTACCATTCACATCGGTCAGCTCAAATTCGGTCCAGGTGTTCGAAGCGGGAGTTGCGGTAACAATACCGGCGCGGGCAAACATGCCTTTCGAGGTGACAAGCTTCACGCCCCCGTGCTCAACCCCCACTGCGCCGCCTTCGAAGTTCACCAAAGAATCCGGAAAAACGGTCACGCTGGAGCCAGAAGATCTGATCTTCAGAGCAGAACTGGAACTCGTCTGGACCAAGTCGCCAGGAAAAATTGTGGAAGACTGCTCTACCGCAGTGCCGTTCAGCCAAGCCGTGCCATAAGGGCGAACCATGCCTACTCCCGAATCAGTGGCCATGAGAGAGGCGGGCAACCAAACCATCATCGTCCAGCAAAAAAAAACGTCGCGCACAATGTTCATCTTGGTTGGCTCCAAAGCCAAAAGCAACTCGCCAATATTATCCCTTGTTTCCTTGCCCGTCAACCGTTTTAGGTTAGCCGTGTTTTAGTGGCCACCGCCTTGCCCACATTACACTGTCTCTGGACAGGGACCCACCGCCTACGTTGCCCGGAAAGGTATTCAGATCAGCGACGGGGCGAAGGGAACGGTATTGAACGACATCTATTCAGGTGTTTCGTATTCCGCCAGCGGAATTCTCGTGTATGCATCCGGCGGCCTCAGCCTCAATGGCAACACGGTCAGCAATACCCATGGAATTGTGGTCTACAGTGGCGGGGCAGACGGAAAGCGTGGATCAGACGACGATCATCAGGGCGCGAGCGCACGCCTGCCAGACGCGCGATCCAACGCTTTTTCTGGCTCCTTCGGTTGACTTTCCGCGGTTGACTTCTATGACCAAGCGAAGACATGCCGAGTGAGTGGCTGGCTCGCAAACCGATATGATACCCGCTCCCATCTTTGAAATCGGCACCTGAAGCCTTGCTGCATTCGATCCTTCGATCCAGCAGTTCTTCAAGTTCCTAGCCGGCGAACAGCGGCAGGCATTCCTCGCACAAGTACATCAGAAGGCGTCATGAGTCAAACTCGACCGAAGCAACCACGCCTGCTTTGTCAAGAAGCAGGATCAACCGGGGAAGGAAAGTGTGGTTTTGTTGAACAATTCTCAGAGTTCTTCAAGAAGCCGTTATAGGTTCACGGCCAGGCGGGGGGTGTTGCCTGGCGCAGCCGGCACGAGAACCTCCGGCATGGTCAACACTCGATCGAGCGCGCCTGCCAGGGTAGCGGGAAATTGGGAAGTCAGGAGGTTGACATCCAGTTGCAGATCGCGGTGGCTATAGATGCGGTAGACGACGAGCAAGCCGCGGTGCCGCTTCGAAGTTGTGACCAGGTCCAGCGTCAGCTTCCACGAAGGCTGGCTGGAAATTGCCACCATGTGAGGAAACTTGCTCCAGTGGAAATGGCGGTTGGTTTCGCTGGGCAGCGACTGATCACCGGGAAGCGATTTAAGCTGCAATTCGAACGCATCGAAATCATTTTTCTCGAAGGCGGCCACCAGAACCCTGCAGACCTGATCGAAATCGCCGGCCACTTTGAGTTCCTCGACGGCGCGGCGCAACGAGAGATTGTTAATGACGATCTGCCGCTGGTCGATGGTGCGCTGCGCCACGCGCCGCAGTTCGCCAAACTCGAGGTAGTTCAGGTGCTGGACTCCCAGCCAGATGCCGGTGCCCACCACCGCCAGCACCAGTCCCAGGGTGCTGCCCGTCGGCCAAAGCAGGAATAGGCTGAGCATGGCAAAGATCGCGGAGACGGCGTAGAGAACGATCACCACCTGGCGATGCGAAAAACCCATCTGCAACAACTTGTGGTGAATATGCTCGCGATCGGCGGTGAAAATCGGGCGCCCACTAATCAGCCGCCGCAGGATGGATAGCAACGTCTCCAGAATCGGCAATCCGAACGAGACCACCGGGATGGCCACGGCCACGAAGGTTGGCGCTTTCTGCGCTCCGGCGAGAGCCAGCGCGCTAAGCACGAAGCCGATGAACAGGCTGCCCGAGTCCCCCAGGAAAATCGTGGCCGGATTGAAGTTGAAGCGAAGGAATCCCAGAATGGCACCGGCGAGTGTCACGCTCATCAGGGAACCCTGCCAGGAATGATTGACCAGCGCGATGACAAAAAACACCATCGTCGAAAACAAGGCTGATCCGGCGGCCAAACCATCCAGGCCATCGATGAGATTAAAGGCGTTGGTAACCGCAACTACCCACAGCACCGTGAGTGGCAACCCGACGAACCAGGGCAGCGAATGGGAACCGAAGATCACTGGCAGATCGAGAACGCGCATTCCGCCGGCGAACAGCATGGCCGCGGCGATCGCCTGCACGGCAAACTTCAAATACGGGCCTGCACCGTGCAGATCATCGTAGATGCCAAGACAAAAAATCAGGCAGGCCGGAACATAGATGCGAAGAATCGTGGTGGGAGCGAAGCCCTCCACCAATCGGGGAAATCTTAGGGAGAGTCCCAGCCAGAGGGCCAAGCTGACCGAGAAAGCCAGGAAAATCGCCACGCCCCCCAGCCGGGGAAGTGGGGCCTGGTGGACATGCCGGCCGCCTTGCGGGAGCGAAACCCAGCCTCTGCGGATCGCTAGGTCTCGCACTTCACGAGTAGCGATAAACGACACAACCAGCGAAAATGCAAAGAGCCCAAAGAACAGGAGCGTCAAAATCAGAGTTCCCTTCCGACTGAAACATCCGGCATTTCAGGCCAAGCTGGTAAAACGGATTCTCCGTCTCTTCTTTCAGACGAAGTTTTCCTCCCCAACGTAGGAGATTTGTAATATTTGGTTGCAGGAACTATGCATCTGCCCGGCTTGCAGTGGGCAAATGTTCTAGCAGCGGCGACAAGCACACTAGCGGTCTTGCCCCGAGTAAACTGCGTGGACACAAATCCGATCCCACAACCGTTGCACCTCAAGAATCTTCGCGAAGTGTTATGCGTCGGGAGAACTTTAACAACTCACGATGCAGAGTTGCAACATTCTTTTTCGATACCCCTGTGAAAAAATGTCAACGGCTAATTCAAAACACAACTCGCGCGGTCCCAGCAGCAGCGTATGTCTCCGCCAAGGCTGACGTGTTCCCTTCGAGATCGTTCGAAGTCATCCTTGTCAATCCGCCGCAGCGGAAACCACTACGGATACGGGAGCCTTAGAAAGAACCTGAGCTGCGATCCACTCAAAGATCACGGTCAATCCTTGCTCCAACCTATGGATGGTTCCCAACCCAGCAACTTAGCCTTTGAGGTTTTGATCAATAGAAATGAGCCCCCCGCCTTTCGCAACACAGTCTTCTGCTCGAACCGGACGCTATACGTGAATGGCGTCCGGTTGCTTATCCGCCGATTCGTCTCTGCGGTTGAACTCGAACTGGAGGAGACCGGCGGCCATTCTGCCGAGGTCACCTTACCATCTGTCCTACACGACCGCGTTCTCGTTCCAGCTATGCGCCAGTATTGATTCCTTTTCATGCAGCGCGGTCTAGGGATGGAGAGGGGCAGCGACCGTGCAGCAGGATTAATCACCCGAAATTACTGGCGGAACAATCACTTCTCTCCTGGTAGCTGTTGGAGTCGCTCCTACTTCTACTGACTGGAGGAGCGGTGGCGATAGCACACAAAACATAAAACAACGCCGCGTTCGCCGGGATATGAAGATTGAAGTCGATGAAACTGTGCGCCAGGAGGCCCGTGCATCCCGCCAGAGCTGCGGTGCTCATCAACGCCGCCGGCGAACGCTTTGCCGGGCGAAGGTTGCGGAGCCCCTCGCGATACAACACGACGATAAACCACACGCCCACGCCGAACCCGGCCAGCCCCGTCTCCAGCAAAAGTTCAAGATAGTCATCGTGTGCGTGATTGATAAAAAAACCATCGTAGAACGCGCGATAGCGCGGAAACGCGGTGGCAAAACTTCCGAAACCACTGCCCAGAAATGGATGAGCGGCAAACATACGAATGGAGTCGCGGTGGATTAACCACCGCGCGGGATCGTGGATGTCGGCGATGCGGCCGCCGACTTGCTGCGGAGCGATCCATGCCAAGAACAATGCTGTTACTAGGCAGAACGCCACGAACACCGCCGCTGATCTCCTTGGAGAGAATTGACGCATCCAAAAGATTGCGAGGAACACCGTTTCCACGATAACCGCGAACATCCCTCCGCGTGATTGGCACAAGAACACTGAGGTAGCCATCAGCATAGTCGCAAACACAAGCAAAACACGTTTCCCTTCACGAACTAACCCGCTGAACGCAAGCACCAGCGCGATGGGAAGCAGTAGCTCCATTAATCCGGCATAGTGGTTGTGGTTTACGTAGCTGCCGTACACATTTCCGGATCGCGGTTTTATCAGCCAATAGATCCGGCCTCCCGAGGTAAACCCCTGAAAGACCGCGACAACCGCATAGATTGACCCGAACACGGCCATGGTTTTCCCGAAGCGCAGAATGAAGTCGTCGTCAGACCGGACCAGCTGCACCGCGACAAATACCAGAATTCCATAGGCAATATAGAGCCAAAGCTCAGAAAGAGAATCGTACAAATAGGCCGAGTGATGAAAAGCGATCTGCAGCAGGACGAGTCCGAAAAAAACAAGCATCGGTGCAAACAACGGATTCCACTGGACTCTCACTTCGCAGGCAGTCAGTTGCCATGCCATCCCGATCAACAAAACGACGGCGGCACCAGCTTCAAACAGTGCAGTGGACCAGCCCTGAACTATGCCTAGAGCCAGCGGCCCGAACATCAGCAAGGTGCAGAGCGCCACAAACAGGAAGATTTGCAGTCCACGTTCCAGCCGAAGACGAATACTGACTTCCGTTACGAGCGGGGCCTCCCCATCGATGACTTGTCCACGCGGCATCAATTACCTCTTCACCAACCGCAAGTCATCGATCCAGACCCGTCCACGGATCCTCGTGTTGGCCGGAGCTCTGACGATCTTTACTGCTAACAGGTCGGAGTTGGCCGGCACTCGCAACCTGCCCTTGATTTCCTGCCAGGGATGAGTGTCCAGTACATCGTCGGTTAAAAGGAAATTGGCGCCACTGTAGGCATCCACGATCGCGATCCTCGGTCCGCTCGAACTTGTCACGTTTTCGCTTCTGACCCAGGCGCTGAATTCGTAATCCGTGTTTGATTGCACCGGAACGAACTGCTTCCAGCCGGCATCGTACGCCGGGTTACCGTCGTAGGACAAAGAGAGCGAATGGGCTCCGGAGTGCGCCACCTTGTCGTCGATACCAGCGGCAATATGGTCCGCAGGTTCATATCTCCAATCGAAACCGGAGTTCAGAAGCGGCTGCTCAAAGCCGGCATTCACCATCAAATTGTCGCTCGGCAGGTAAACCTGCAGATTGGGTGAGAGACCAGCGAGCTCGTGCCAGGCCCGGTCGAAGCTTGCGACTTCATGTTCGTTCAATAGGTAATCAAAGTAAAAGAAACTGAGCTGTGCCTGGAAGGACCTGCGGGAGGCGACAAGGTGTTGCCACACCTGTTTCGCAGCCGTTGTTTCCTTCTGCTCGGTCAGCATCCGCAAGAACGCCAACTGAAGTTCTGGACTACCGGGAACCACCTTGGCAAGAAGAAGATTCGCGTCTCGCGTCTCGCGCCAGCACACCGGGAGAATGGCCTTTGCAGCTTGCGGGTTCTGCACGAGAGCTTGCCGGAACAGAGGCCAAGCACGGTCCGCGTCGCCGGCGACCAAGAAATATTGTGCTGCTTCCGAAGCTATTTCCGGATTGCCCGGTTCGGCGTTCAGCGCAGACTGCACAGCCTCATTTTGTTTCTCAGCGTTGCCCGTTACCTGGTACAGCGACGCCAAATCAAGCCAATATCGTCCACTATTCGAGTTCAGGTTGACAGCTTTGCGGAGGTTGGCGATCGCGCCATTATCATCCTGGTCGATGGCGGAAAGCCGGAGGCCCAGCAGGTGGGGGAATTCGGCATTGTCGGGCACCAAACGGATGGCACGCTCGACACCCTCGACTTGAGAAGAGTCCGCGGATCGGCGCGCGAGATAGACTCGTATCACCCTGCCAATGTAGATCGATAGTATCCCCAGGCACATCAGGACCAATAAAACGTTCCTGACAAGAGGGCGTAGCGGCAGTCTCACGGGCTACTCCCGGCGAGCGGTCTTACCCGGCGCGGAGTCGTGATAGTAGTTGCCATACCGGCTGCCGTAGTAATACAGGTCGGGTTCGGTAAAGTCCGCTGCATTGAGAATTACGCCCATAATGCGGGCATCGACGTGCGCCAGCACGTCGTGGGCGCGACGTAGCGCAGCTCGGCTCGTCATGCCAGCACGTATCACCAGGAGAGTGGAGTCGGCCAACGCGGACAGCAGCGCAGCATCCGTAACGCTGAGCACCGGGGGCGTATCGATGATGATGTGATCGAATTCCGGTTCCAAGCTCTGTATCAGGTCTCTCATGCGGGGCGAGGCCAGCATTTCGGACGGGTGAAGTGCGACCGGACCCGCGGGCAGCACTCTGAGATTCGGGACGTCCGCCACTGGATGGATCGCTTCTTCCGGATCCGGGACGGTGTTTTGCCCCAATATCGTGCTGAGTCCAATATCGGATTTAAGGTGAAGTATCTTTGAGATACCGGCGCGCCGCATGTCTGCTTCGATGAGGAGCACACGCGCGCCCTGCTGTGCTAGGACAATGGCCAGATTCACACAGGTCGTGGTCTTGCCCTCCTGCGGTAACGCGCTTGTTACCATCAAGACCTTGGCCGATCTGCCGGTCTTGGAAAGCAGAATGGAAGTCCGCAACGCACGGTAAGCTTCGGCAATCTCCGATTTCGGACGCGTAGCGGAGGCCACCGCGGTCGCTGTGTGCGGAAGACGCTTGGCCTGCGTCAGCGATAGCGACCGACTGCGGGGATGAGACGAGAAGGGGATGACCGCGAGGGATGGTAAAGCGGTGATCATCCGTACCTGTTCCAAAGAGTGCACGGCGTTGTCACGCGACTCAAGAATAAACGCGAGCGACAGTCCGCCGGCTAAGCCCACCACCAGTGATAGCAGAAGGTTCCGGGGGATGTTCGGCGTCGCGGGCATAGTCGGAGCAGATGCCGGATCCACGATCCGTACGTTGCTCGACCGCAACCCGGTCATGACTCCCGCCTCCTTCAGCTTTTGCAGGAGGCCTTCAGAGAGCTGCCGATTACTCTCCACATCCCTCTTCAGAATGCTGTATTCGATGCTGCTTTCATTGAGCCGGTTTTCTTCGGTTTTTTGATTCTCCAGGGAGGCTCGAAGCAGCTTTTCACGCCCCAGCGCCGCCAGGTAGTCTTTCTCGTACTTAGTAGCTAGGCGCTTGATTTCTGCTTTGATGTCCGCCTGAACGGCCTCCAGTTGCTGATTGATTTCCTCTACCTTCGGATATGTCGGCTGGAAATGAACACTCGCCTGCGCCAGTTGGCGATGCAAATCCTCTTCCTGGCTTCTCAGCTTGACTAACGGGCTGGATGGATCGAGATTGGACAACAGATCAGGCTCACCCGAACTGGCCAATCGATAGACGGACTCCTTCTGCATGCGGTCACCTTCCGCAGCCGTCAGCTCCTTGTTTAGTTCGTCGAGCTTGGAGGTGATTATGTTTTCCTTCTCGTCGATGCCTAGGATACCGTGCTCCTTTTGATAGAGAACCAGCTTCTCCTGGGATTCCTCAACTTTCATCTGCAGTTCGGACAATTGCTGCGCGAGCCAGTTGGATGTGCGCATGGTAGCGTCCAGGCGGGTTTTGTAATTCTGCTCGATGTAAGTGTCGATCAAAGTGTTGACCGCTTTAGCGGCCAGATTTGGGTCCGGGCTGGAGAACCGAATCTCCAGCAGCCGTGTCCGAGGAATTGAGCTGATCTGCAGCGCTCTATGGAACTTCGCGACCAAGCCCGCTTCCTGATGAGGTTCGATCTCCCGGGACTCGGCCTGGGCGGCAACAGGCGTAGAGCTCGCGGGCGCTGCTCCTTTACCGGCGAATGCCGGATCGGAATCGAGGTTCAACCTCCGGATGACAAGTTTGGCGATGGCATCGCTTTGGAGAACGTGGGTCTGCGTATCCATCGCGACCATGTAGTCGTCAAAGGAATCGCTTCCGCTGGCGTCGGAGTTTTTCAGGCCTGCGGTGTCGGCTCCCTCGCGATTGATTACGACGCGGCCGACCGCCTCGTAAATGGGCGTGGTTGAGAAGGAAACCACCCCGCCTACCAGCAACGCCACCAGCATGGCAGACAAAATCATCCACTTGTGCCGGAGCACGATCGGCCAATAATCCCAGAGACTGGGAACATGGCTGACGGTTCGGTGGTACGCTGCAGGCAAAACGCCGCCCTCGGTGGGATGCGAGGCCTGCAGTTCGTCTTTGCGAGGCATCAACGTTCGAAACGTGTTTTGAGGCTCCATTCACCACTCCATGCAAACCGATGGCTTCGCGCGAAAAGACAGGCCAAACCACAGAGCTCATCCGGGGGACACGCGATCAAAAAGTGCAATTGATTGTACAACGTTCGGAGTGGCCAGAGAGATTTTTTATGAATACTTTCTTCAAGGAAATTTTTGAAGCCCTGGCGGGACGTGGGGCAGGGTGTGGGAGAGATTTCGAAAACTAATTGCCCAAGTTTGTTGGCCTTTTACGGTGAGCCAGCACCAGCGCTGTCGAGGTATTGGGAAACCTTTGTACTGTGCTACACTACTTCGGTTCTGCCGCAGCGCCTTGGATACTCGCGATACCCCATTGCGAACGCATGGCCAGGGCCATATGAGCGTGTTTTCGAGGAAGGGAATAGTTTTGAGGTCCTCAATTTGAGGCTGTGGGATCTTACGTCCCACTCCAATCATAGAGATCAATCGTGGCTAATCAAAAACGTGCGCTCATTACTGGGATATCAGGACAAGATGGAAGCTATCTGTCGGAATTGCTTTTGGAAAAAGGCTATGAGGTCCACGGCATCGTCCGCCGCGTGGCGATTGAAGACCCCCAGCACCGGCTATCACGGATCCAGCACCTACTGGACAGGATTCAGCTGCACGGCGCGTCCCTCGAGAGCTATCCCAGTCTAATGAAGGTGGTGGCTGCCGTGCAGCCGGACGAGGTTTACCATCTGGCGGCTCAAAGCTACGTTAGCTATTCGTTCGAAGACGAGTTCTCGACCTTCGAAGTCAATGTCAACGGCACTCACTATTTGCTATCCACCTGTCGCGACGTTGCGCCCCAGGCGAGATTCTATTTCGCCGGATCGAGCGAAATGT
The DNA here is from genome assembly GCA_049511255.1 of Terriglobales bacterium. Classification (GTDB taxonomy): domain Bacteria; phylum Acidobacteriota; class Terriglobia; order Terriglobales; family Acidobacteriaceae; genus Acidiflorens. Next base: position 10,329 of record JBEKYF010000079.1, read on the forward strand.
TTGGTTCCGCGCCGGCTCCCCAAAACGAGTTTACCGCGTTTCGTCCGCGGTCCGCTTATGGGATCTCAAAAGTCGCCGGCTATCATCTTACCCGGAACTATCGGGAGGCCTATCGCCTGCATGCATCCTGCGGCATGCTTTACAACCATGAGTCGCCCCGGCGCGGCATGGAGTTTGTCACCCGCAAAATTTCTTCCTTGGCGGCGCAGATCAAGCTCGGTCTGGCCACTGAAATCCGCCTGGGCAACACCGATGCCAAGCGCGATTGGGGACACGCGCGAGAATACGTGGAAGCCATGTGGCTGATGCTGCAGCAGGAACAACCAGACGACTACGTCATCGCTACGGGAAAGACCCACTCGGTGCGAGAATTTCTCGAATGCGCGTTTGGCTTGCTCGACCTCGATCCATACAAATATCTGGTGTTGGACGACCGTTTTATCCGACCTGCCGAAGTCGATGTCTTGCTGGGAGATTCGAGCAAGGCCCGCCAGCGCCTAGGCTGGTCGGCAAAGATTAAGTTTAGCGAGCTGGTGCGCGATATGGTCGAGTCCGACCTGAAACTTTACTCACGCAGCGCCGACGGCGAGTTTCAAGCAACCTCTGCCGCGTTTTTCCCCGCTGGCTGAAACCCAGCTCGGCGTGCAACGAGCTATGCCGCGAAACCTGCAACCCGCAACTGACAAACGATGACGGAACGTCTCGCGGTGCAAGGCATGATCTGCGCGTTCCTCTGGATGCGCATGGTAGTAAGTCGGCGAACGACAACCGGGGCCGTGGAACCAGAATCAGCATAGTTGATCTGTTTCTACCTCGGCTGCACTTCGATTGCATCGTCCCGGTGCATGGTCGTTCGTGAGCGATCTCCGACCTCGAATGTTTGCCCGTGCTTGAGATACCCCGCGAGCACAGCAGGCTCGGCCCAGTCCAGATCCCAGCCGTTTTCAATGGCGAGGATGGTGTACGAGCCCGGAATGACATTGGGCAGGCTGAAACTTCCGTCGAGATCGCTCTCGGCCCGGCGAATGCGATCGCGATTCTCTTCCGGATTCCTGGGCACCAGAACGATCATCGCGCCGGAAACCCCTTTTGCAGCTCGCTTCGCGAAGCCTTCGACGGTGACCGAGCCTCCCACCAGCGAGAGTGCAATGGTGAGTGACGCGCCCGGAGGCACGTTCAACGAATGGCCGGAAATGGTTCCGGTCTCCGACGCCATGCGATCCACCGAATACGATTGCGTCGGGGAGCCAGCGGCGACGTCATATTTGCCAGGAATGACGTCCGAAAAATTGGCCTCGCCCTTCGCGTCCACGGGCGCAGCGTTTACTCTGCCCTTGCTGTTGCGTAGTTCAATCTGGAGTTGAGATGGAAGGCTCGCCGCGCCCTCGATCTTAGCCATCGCCTTGATCTTGCTCGGCGAGTTGCCCGAAGAAACATCGAGTTCTCCACCACTGTTGAGATCGACTTCGGTGGACTCTCTCATCTGCCCGTTGGAATCAGGCATCCGGACCGTATACCGGCCCGCCGCAACTCCGGTCAGCTCATACACGCCGGGACCGACATTCTGAATGTTGCTGCTCTGGATCTGTTCCAGACCGCCGAAAGCGGGCTTCTGCAGGATGGGGAAAGTGATCCCGGGCGCGCCGCCTTCAGGAACGTGCACAATGAGATGCAGTGAGGGAACGGGATTCAGGTGGATGTCAGCTTCCAAGCGATCCCCGCCACGGACCGGGATCGGAGCAGCATCCTCGGCCTCGGTGGCGTCCCCGTAGTAGGTGATGGGGTAGGCAACGTCGAGGGATGAATCCACCTGGGAGGGCTCCTCCGCGCCCGCGCCATTCGATGTTGGATGGACCGCGTACCATGGCGAAGCTTTAGCAGAGACGAAGTATGTCCCCTCGTCGAGTGGCGTCACTTCGTAGCGACCTTGATCGTCAGTCGAGGCGCTGCCAGAAGGAAAAAAGCGACTCACGCCCTGGGAATGGCTCTCACGATAGACCATGATTTGCGCATGGCGGACGGGGTCTCCGAATTCATCGAGCACCTTGCCGGTAAGCACGGCGTTCGGCGCCAACCGGAGAACAAGGTTTTCGCTATCGATATCGGCGCCGGTTACGATCGCGCTCGAGAGCTGGTCATGCTGGTTGTAGGAAGCGGTGATGAATCCGCGCTTCGCGCCCCCGAGTGAGTACTTGCCCGCTGGAACATGGAACTCGAAGCGTCCGTCGTCGCTGGTGATGACGGATCGCACGCTCTGCCGATTCTTCGCATTGACGATGGTGACGCGGGAGCGCGCGAGCGGGCTACCGCTCCTCGCATTCACGACCGTCCCGGCGATGCGGTACGGGCCGGAAGGAATCGGCGTCCGCTGAGAGTTCTCCGTCTGCGCCTGCGCGGAACAGAAGAGCACCAAACACGCCGCGGCGAGTACGCCCAGGCACCGGCTTCGTTGGATTGATCGCCGGAATGATCGTCGGAATGGTCGAAAGATGCGCATCACTACTCGTTTCCGGAAATGCTCGTGGCAATCAGCTGCAATTGCACGCGTTCCTTCTGTCCACCAACCACGCGAACCACTTGCCCCTTCGAATCGTAAGCCCGCATGGCTTCGGGATTCCGATACTCGATCTCCTTTTGCTCCTGATTGAAAGCAAGCACGCGATACGTACCCGGAGCCAGTTCCTGCGAAACGAAATTCCCATCCGGTCTCACCCAGATCTCGGTGAACCGCCCGCTGCTGTCCCCAAGAGGAATGCAGTAGACATGTGCCCGAGCTTGCCCTGCGCCGGGTACACTGGCGGGCCCCTGCGCCGGCGGTGTAACTCCCTCGACTGTGCCGCTGATCTCCGCCGAATCGTCTCGCATCGTGATCTCGATGGGAGACATGCCACCTCCCGCGCCGACGACCAGTGGCTGATGCTGCAGGTCAAGGTTGCCCGAACGGATCGAGGCGGGGTAACCGCGTGACGACTGGACTCGCACCCAGTAGCGCCCCGGCGGCGCACCCTCGATGACCAAACTCTCGTCCCCAGGCCCGGTGGGGTTCCGCAGCGGAACATCGCGTCCCACTCCAAAGTCGTCGGCGGACTCCAGCGACACGCTCAGATAAGCACGTGGTTTCCTCGACGCCGTGTTGCGATCGTTGTGGTCGGCAGATGTGAATTCTTCCTTCACGTAGACGGGTATCGAGGCATTGGGCACTAGCGCCAAACGCGGACCATCGATCGTCCGACCATCGCCCGGTGCGCCTTTGACGGTGAGCGTCTCCAACCCAATCACCCGGTTGGGTCCGGAGCTTGAGGCTTCGATGGTGTAGATTCCGTCGGGCAACATGCCTTCAATCGCATGGTCACGATTGTTGTAGCCGAGGGAAAATCCCGGCCCCTTATGTCCATATCCGTACACCTCAACGCTAACTCCGGTTTCCCGTCCATCGGTGACCGGCACGGTGAACGGCACTTTGACGCGGTAATACGGCTGCTTTACTAGCGACAGGTTGACATTCTGCGTCTGGCCAGCGGTCAATTGAATTGTGCTCGCAGATTCGAAGTCGGATGCGCTCTGATAGTAGAGAGGCGGGTATCCGAACAGCGGCCTGCGCGAATCGGAGGCCAACGGATCGGCCGTAAGCGGGTCGTGGTCGAGCAGTTCGTTGGTCAGCAGCTTATACGTGCCGGCCGGAAGGTCCGCGAATCGGAATTGACCGTCCGACGTGGACTGCGTGTTCCCGGCTGGAACGTAGTGGCCGCGACCATCCTGCACCTGCCGGCGGAAGATTTGCAGCGTGATTCTGTCGGGCGCTTCTGCTGTCGGCAGAGTGACGGTGCCGACGATCAGCGCTTCGGGTGTAAGCGCGAGCGTCAAGTCCTTCGATGCGTTGTTCTGAATGTTGTTGCCCTGGCTGTTGGGATCGGTCAGAAAGCCTGGCTTCCGGGCCATCAGCGAGTAAGACCGAATCGAGTGACTGGGAGGAGCGTTTGTGCCCGGACCGGCCTCGCTAGCCCTCGGCAAAGTGAATTCAAAGCCCCCTTCACTGTTCGTCATGGTGGCCAAGCGATTGCCGGGGGAATAAACCAGGGCGCGGGCGATCGGCTCACGCGTCACGCTGTTAATCACAATGCCGCGGATGGTGTAGGTGTTGTCGGACGCGGACTGCGCGGAGGACCGAACGCTGCTCAGGCAGGCGACGGCGAGGAAGATGAGGATGAAGCGGAGAAGGATTGCGCAAGAAGATGCTTGCCCTAGTACGCGCTGGCCCAAGAACGATGGAACCTGGAGAGACAAATGAAGTTCGCCACCTTTCGAACTGGACTGCTCCAAACCTGAATCATTGTGGCTAAGATCAGAAAAATGCACAACTCAGGATCTTGGCCACAGAGCTGTTTTTCGCGAAGAATGACGCGCGGTTCAAATCGGCGAGAAGATGCGTTGAACCCTTGGGTGGGCCAGACGCAGTGCGCCGCAGGGGCAGCAACCCCTTGTGCTTTGGATGATGGCGCCATGGCCCGCATCTACTTGCCCGCGTTCAGCAGCGCAGCCAGTGATCCCACGCTGCTTCGGTCCCGAGTGGAGAAATCTTTGCGGATCAACGCCAGCATTGCCTGGCCGGCGTGTGCCGCGCTGGCCAGCTTGAGCACGCCCATCATCGCCCTGGTATTTACCGAAAAGTGGTTTCCGGCGCAGCCGCTGCTCTACGCCTATTCTGTTACCGCTGTGTTCAATGCCGTAGGCGTTCCTTTGTCGGAGCTGTTCTTTGCCCAGGATGACGCGTGGTTCAACCTTAGGCTCTGCCTGTGGGTGACCATACCGACCTGGACCCTCGGCACCTACGCGGTATATCACTACGGACTATTCGGCTTCGCCATTTTCCAAGCGGTGCTCCAGAGCAAGTGGCTGTTGGCTTTCTTTCACGCCCGGAAGCCGGAAGGGCTGCGCGTTTTCGCACCATTGCGCGAGCCTCTGATATTGAGCGCCGCGCTGGTGCTGGGAAACCTGTTGGTGATACGTTCGATGGCGATTTCGTCGATTTACCGGCTGGCCATCCTGCTCGCGGTGGAGGGCGTGATCTGCTCGCTCTTTTTGATACGAATGATCATGAGTTGGCGAACGGCAGCCGGATCTATAGAACCAGAGCCCAGTCCAGCGTAGGCAATGTCGTCGAGGGGAGTTTACCGTGTCGGATGTGGATAAGTGATACCGCAATTACTGGGCGAGACATCAGGCGCGGGAGGTAATGTATAGAACCCTCAAAGCGCGGTGCCTTTCGTGCGAAGATTGCGAACGGCTCAACGAAATGGAGCAGGCGATCTTCAACCACACCCAGCATGCAAGTCGGCTCTTGGACTACGGCGCGGGTGACAAGCGGCTCAAAGGAAAATTTGTGTCTGCTGGTTTTAAGGGTCGCTATGAAACCCTCGACATGTCCGCCGAGGATGAGCACGAATATTCGTCAATCTCTCAAGTGACAGGCAAGTTCGACGCGATCCTGTGCCTTGAGGTGATTGAACACATGTCTCTCAACGACTACGTGGATCTGATGGACGAGTTCGGGAGGCTGTTGGGCCCGGACGGCACGTTGGTTATCGGAACGCCAAATCCTCTTTGCGTCGTTCCCATGTGGGCCGGCGATCCCGGACACGTGCAGCAATTTCCACTTGCAGATCTAGCGGCGGATTTCGTCGTGCGAGGTTACGAAGTCGAAGCGTTTCGTGTGCGCTATGGAGCATGGCCAAAAGGACTTCCAAGGCTGAGGTTCTTGGCGATGCGTATCCTCTGCTACTTATTGAGCGTTGACTACGCGCACGGCATCGTCGTGATTGGCAAGAGGAAAGCGCGAACGCAAGTTTCCGGGTCGTCCACGTGAACCGTCGGTTTGCATGCCGGGCCTGTTCGCGACCCATCGCTTGGCGCGCGAAGCCCCCGAAACCCGCTGGGGATCGGTAAGTAGGATCAATGGCTCTTGATCATGGACCCGACCAAGTAGCCGGCGGCCATCGCCGCCACTGCATACGCCAACCCGAGGAGTGCCCAATGAAACAAGTTAGAGAGAGCTGTGGGAGCGGGCCCGGGGACCGGTTCGGGGACTTGCTCTGGGACTCGCTTTGACACGACTTGTCCGGGGACTTGCTGCGAGACTTGCTCGGGGACTTCAGGCTTCTGTTCCCACAACACGTCGCGAGTCGCATGGATTGAACCTAACTCGATTGAACCTGACTCCACCAAACCTGACTCCGAAGCGGGAGGCCGCGACACATCTGACACGGCTTCTGGCCTGATCGGCGTTTCCGGTTGAGTCCTTTCAGGCTGGGCGTTTTCCGGCTGCGTCTTTTCACTAGGGGTTCTTGGAATCATTTCGACGAGCC
>JBEKYF010000080.1:0-23984 GCA_049511255.1 Terriglobales bacterium
GCTCGCAAACTTCGCCGCTACATCAACGCCTACTCCGCCAATGCTCGGCCCATCCAGTGGAAGTACTCCGACCCTACCCGCCGCGTCCGCAGTAACGAACTCACTGCGACAGGCCACTAGTAGGCAAGCCCGTCCAACTCGTATGGAGTCGAGCCGAGGATTTCCAATACGAGAGATTCCGGCCGGCGGCAGTGGTGAAGATCCGCTCCGGCATGACCGCCGACGGCAAGATCGTCTCGTGGGATTTCAAGGTGTATGCGGCCGGCGATTGGGGTTCGGTGACCTTCTACGACATTCCGAACCAGCGAACGACCGCCGTGCCGGTAACGGGAATCGCCTGGCAAAAAATGGACACAGCCGGGGATCTGCATCCGTTCAATGTCGGACCGTGGCGTATGCCGGGGGTTAACACGAGCACCTTCGCTCGCGAGTCGCATATGGACGTGCTGGCGAGCAAGGCCGGCGTCGATCCAGTTGAATTCCGCATGCGGCATTTGAGCGACAAACGCATGCGGCGCGTGCTCGAGGCGGCGGTCAAGCAGTTTGACTGGAAGCCAACCCGGGCGCCGAGTAACCAGGGCATAGGTATCGCGTGCGGCACTTGGTACAAAACCTGTGTTGCCACGGTGGTGCAGGTGAAGGTCGACAAGAGCACCGGGAAGGTGCAGGTCGAGCGTGTTGCTACCGCGGTGGATGCAGGCATCATCGTCAATCCGGAAGGCGCGCGCCAGCAGGTCGAAGGCTGTGTCAGCATGGGTCTCGGGTACGCGCTCAGCGAGGAGGTGCGTTTCAGCAATGGAGAGATTCTCGACAAGAACTTCGACACGTACGAGATCCACGCTTCTCGACGATGCCGAAGATCGAGGTTGTTCTGGTCGACAATCCGGAACTGGCTCCCGATGGGATCGCCGAACCACCGGCCATAACCATGGGAGCGGCCATTGCCAACGCGATCTATGATGCGACAGGGGCCAGGTTGTTCCAGCTTCCCATGACGCCGGATCGCGTGAAAGCGGCGCTTAAGCAGAGCTAAGAGCGGAGCCTCGCAGTAAGGTGATCAACTGGTACTGATTTGAGCGGGTACGGGCACGCGTGACTACCCGGGTCGAATCGGAAAGGTTGAAAACGAGGCTCCGTTCCTCATTCGGTACTTATGGAAGAGAATCGAGAATGGCTACCAAAACACCTCGGATCCTCGCCGAAAGAGAAACGCCAAGCGTGATCATTCAAACCGAAACCGCGACCAGGATGCGGGTTTGGCTGGCAGCTATCTTATCGTTCACCGTTTTCGTAGCTTATCTGGATCGAGTAAACGTTTCGATTCTGATCGCATTCCCGCCTTTCCTCCAAGAAATGGGACTCAAGAACAACCCTGTTGGACAGGGATTGCTGATGACGTTCTTCCTTGTCGCTTACGGGCTGGGAAATGTTCTGCTGGGCCCGGTTGGGGATCGATTAGGACCGCGCAAAGCGATGTCGATTGCCTTGATCTTCTGGACTGTACCACTTCTTATAGCGGCAAATGCGAGGACGGTGACGCTGCTCTATGCCGCAATGTTCATCCTAGGAGCCGGCGAAGGCCTGCACTACCCAATGCTGAGTGTATTTGTGAAGAACTGGTTCCCTCGGGAAGAAAGAGGAAAGGCGAACTCGGCCTGGCTGGTTGGGCAGATGGTCGGGCCTGCCGTGGGCATGGCGGCCTTCGCCGCCATCAGCGCCGTCTATGGCTGGCGTATCATTTATTGGTTGTGCGCCTTCCTGAGCATGGCCAGCATTCCCTTGATCTGGTTTTTCACCACCGACCGACCCCAACAAAACAGGTGGGTAAATAAAGCCGAACTCGAACATATAACCAGGAATGAGACGCTCGATACCGGGACCGAGCGCATCAAGACCGGGACGGCCTGGCGAAAATTCATCTTGCTGATCAAGAACCCCGATTTTTGTTGCTGTGCGTTCTCTTTTTGGGCTTCGGTCAGCATGGTGGGGCATCATGTCCTGGCTGCCCCAGTATCTGAGAGTCGCTCGCGGCTTTTCCTGGGCGAAAATGGGATTTTTCTCTTCGCTGCCGTACTGCTTCGGTCTTCTGGGATTGATTAGCGCAGGCGTTGTTGCGGATCGGTTGAAAAGAGCAGCTGTCATAAATTGTGTCGGCCTCGCTGGGTGCGCCTTCTTCATATTTTTGGCAGCTGTGGTTCACAGCAGTTACTTGAGCGCAGGCCTTTTTTGTGTTGCGCTCTTCTTCAAAGGCGTTTCCATACCGATGGCTTGGACCCTGCTTCAAACATTTATACCTGCCCACATGATCGGCCAAGCCGCCGGACTGCAAAACGGATCCGCTCAACTCGTCGGCTCGTTGTCGCCCATGATCGTCGGTTTCCTGATCGGCGCTACCGGTACTTATAGGGCGGGTCTTATGTACCTAGTGGGGTTCGGATTCCTGGGCGCTGCGTGCGGGTTCTATCTGGTTCTGAGAAAGTATTAGGTTCTCCTCATGCGTGCCAAAGATAAGGGAAGGCATCCAGGAATGAGCACGGTGGCAAAAACCAAAGTGACTACAGTGGTACAAGCGATGGCTGAAGTCCTACGGCGGGTTGGAACGCCTTACGTTTTCGGCCTGCCGGGCGGCGAAGTGGTCGATCTCATGAACGCGCTGAAAGAGGCGGACATCCCCTTTCTGCTAACCAAGCATGAAAACACGGCCGCATTTGCCGCCGGCGTGACCGGCGAAATCATGGGCATTCCAGGAGTCTCGGTCGCGACCCTCGGCCCCGGCGCCACCAACATGGCTACCGGCGTTGCCAATGCGTGGATGGACCGCGATCCGGTCATCGCAATTACCGGACAGATTGCGGCACCCCGGTACAACGTGGCCACCCACCAGGTGCTCGACTCCGTGGCTTTCTACCGGCCCATCACCAAATGGAGTGCGGCGGTACATCCGGGCTCAGCAGCGGAGACCCTGCACAGGGCAATCCGGATCGCCACCAGTGAACGACCCGGTCCCGTCCATCTTGCTCTCTCTAGTGATTTGGCCAACGCGGAAGCCGGTGGAAAATATCCGACGACTTCTCCCGTTCGCACCTACGTTGGTATGGGCGCGCCCTGCAAGAAATCATTGTCCAAAGCCAAGGGAATGATTGCTGCCGCTGGGCGCCCGGTCATTTTTGCCGGCCTGGGCGTTCTCCGTGCCGATGCCGGCGACAGCTTGATCGGTTTGGCGGAAAAGCTAGGTGCTCCGGTCATCGTAACGCCCAAGGCCAAAGGCGTGATCCCGGAGGACCATCCGCTCTTTGCCGGCGTTTTTGAAATGCTGGGAGACAAGCTTGTGCTTGAACTGGGGGAGCGAGCGGATCTTATCGTTGCTTGCGGGCTGGATGTTGTGGAGTTAGACAAGCCCTGGAATTTTCAAGCACCCGTCATCCACGTCGACGCCTTGCCCAACAGCGACGAGTTTTATCCAGCGGAAGTGGAGCTGGTCGGTCATCCTGCTACAGCGCTTTCTGCTCTTGCGGAACAGCTGCCAACTCGTCGCGCGTGGACCCTGCAGGAACTCAGTTCTCATCGCCGGGACTTGTTGGAGCTTATCACCCATGCCGGCACGGGGATGGCGGCCCACCAGGTGGTCGCCGCAGCCAGAAAGGTGCTGCCCAAGGAGACCGTGGCTACCTGCGATGTCGGCGCCCACAAGTTCCTGGTGGGCCAGATGTGGACAACCTACGCTCCGAAGTCTTTCTTTATGTCCAACGGCTTGTCATCGATGGGATACGGATTCCCCGCCGCGATGGCGGCCCAACTGGCATGGCCGGATAAACCTGTAGTGGCCTTCCTGGGCGATGGAGGATTCGCCATGTATATGGCGGAACTGGAAACCGCCCGGCGTCTAGAATTGCCACTTATCGTGGTTGTCTTCTGCGACGGCACCCTCTCGCTTATCGCCATGTCGCAGGAGCGTCGAGGATTGCCTCACTACGCCGTGGACTTCACGAATCCAGACATCGTAAAGGTAGCGGAGGCGTTTGGCGCAGACGGCAAAGTCTGCGAGACCGCTTCCGAGGTGGAAGCGGCAATAACTTCGGCCTGGACCAAGCGCAGGCTCACGGTGATTCAAGCCATCGTCGACCCCGGTCCGTACAGAGTTTGACTCCCCGCCGTCCCCGGAGAGAAAAAATCGCCGGCAGCGGTTGCCACCGGCGACACAGTTCGGAATCATTACTCTGCACGCAGCCTAGGCAGCTTTGCGTGGTCCTTGCGAGTCACTCTTGCCTTTGTCGGAGCTCTCTTCTCGGTTAAAAGAAAGATTGGGGGCGCCCGTCTGCTCCAAACTTTTCCGTTTTCTCCACCTGCTGAGGGAAGGGGTCAGTATGCCAATGGCGATTACCAGCACGGCAAACACAATCAAGAGCCATAAGGACCCGTGTCTGGCAGGCGCAGAGGGTGTAGTGGCGACTGGAGCCGGTGTGCTGACAGGCTCCAAGGAAGTGCTGGCAGTCGCAGCCGGTGTAGTGGTGGCTGCAGCGGGCGTGACGACAGTCTCCGCGGGTGTGGTGACAGTTGCAGCGGGTGCGGCGGTGGCTGCAGCCGGTGCTGCTGGCAGTCTCCGAGCATGTTCTGGCCGTCGCGTTGGGTGAACGGCGCCTTCAACCGGTGTGCTGACAGTCTCCGAAGGCGTACTGACAGTCTCCGCGGGCGGAGTAGCAGCGGCAGTGGGTGTGACGACAGTCTCCGCGGGTGGAGTAGCGGCGGCGGGTGTGACGGCAGTCTCCGCAGGTGTGGTGACAGTCGCAGTGGGTGCCGCGGTGGCGGCAGCGGGTGTGATGGTAGTCTCCGTAACTGTGCTGGTAGTGGCAGCGGGCGCAGTAGCGGCCGCTGGAGGTGTGCTGGCAGTTTGCGAAGGCGTGCTGACAGTCGCAGTGGGTGCAGCAGCGGCGGCGGCAGCGCAGTGTTCGGAGATCATGTTCAGTTCGGTGACGGCAATGCTGTTATCAGCAGCGGCGGAACCCGCCCCACTTGCTCTGTGCCCGATCAGGGTTACGTCATGGCCCACATGCGGCTTGAGATCGACACTACTGGTGGTGATCTTGAAAATGCGGCCGGTGTTGTCTTGCACAACTGTGTAATTACCAACCGAGCCACCCAGGCAACCCTTAATGTTGCTCTGGTCTGTATTGATGCTCGCCGCGGGAGTCTGTGCAAACCCCAGCGCGACCAGCAGGGCCGGTACAACGATCAACAGCAATGCTCTTTTCATGGAATCCTCCGAGGATTCTCGCCTTGCGGCGGTCTGAAATTTCGCTTGGGATTTGATTCTGCTTCCGATTCTGATGTCGAACCCTCGCGGCTTTCGGGCTCCGGCCTGAGAACTTGGAGCATCCAGGGGAAATGCGATAATCCTATCCGGTAAGAATCTGGCCGTCTGTTCCAAACCGCTCACATTTAGGAAGAGAGGCGAACCAGACACCGATCAGAATCTTCCCGATTAGTTTGCAACCAGCGGAGCGGTCAATTGGCTAGCGCGCGGCGCTTCCGATGGATGCGACTGCATTTTGCCTGGAATGGATGGGCCTGATAGGGGTCTGAGGCACTGGACACTTGAGAGCTGGCAACCGAGAACTGAAGGCCGAGAACTGAGTTTCACTGCTTACATCGTCTTCAGTTCGGGACTCACCCGCAACTTTGCTTCGGTTGCGTTTTGGACGTCCTCGATCGTCAGGCCGGGAGCAATCTCTTCCAGCAGCAATCCTTCCGGTGTGACTCGGATGTAGGCCATCTCGGTGACAATTGTGTCCACCACCTTCACGCCGGTCAGAGGCAGGGTGCATTTCTTCAGGATCTTCGGCTGTCCATCTTTGGTCGCGTGTTCCATGGCGATGATCGTGCGCCGCGCTCCCGCAACCAGGTCCATGGCGCCGCCCATGCCTTTGACCATTTTGCCCGGAATCATCCAATTCGCGAGATTGCCGAGTTCGTCGACTTCCATCGCACCCAGCACGCTAAGGTCAACATGGCCGCCGCGAATCATGGCGAAAGAATCGGCGCTCGAAAAGTACGCGGTGCCCGGCAGCTCGCTGACCGTTTCTTTGCTCGCGTTGATCAGGTCCGCGTCTTCCGAGCCTTCGAGTGGATACGGCCCGATGCCAAGCATCCCGTTCTCGGATTGCAGAATCACGTCCATGCCCGGCGGAACATAATTGGCTATCAGCGTCGGCAGCCCGATGCCGAGGTTGACGTAGAATCCGTCGCGCAATTCGCGGGCAACGCGCTTCACGATGCGTTCGCGTTTGTCGGTGTCTTTGGAGGGTTTCGCGTCTGTCGGCATAGTCTAGGTCTCAGGTATCAGGTATCAGGTATCAGGAAAATCTCAATTGGACTAACCACTCGCAACTGCTTTGCGTATTGTTCTCTTCTCAATCCTTTTTTCGAAAAGCTGACCTTGAAAGATTCGATTCACATACACGCTTGGCGTATGAACCAGGTCAGGATCCAGTTCGCCCGGTTCGACCAGGTGTTCGACTTCGGCGATGGTGATCTTAGCCGCGGTGGCCATCATGGGATTGAAATTGCGCGCGGTTTTGCGATAGACGAGGTTACCCCACTTGTCACCCTTCCAGGCCTTGACGAAGGCGAAGTCGGCTTGCAGCGCGCGCTCCATGATGTAAGTGCGGCCGTCGAACTCGCGCACTTCCTTGCCCTCGGCGACCACCGTGCCGACGCCGGTGGGCGTAAAGAACGCGGGAATGCCGGCGCCCCCGGCGCGAATTCGCTCGGAGAACGTTCCTTGCGGAACCAGGTCGAGCTGCACCGTGCCGTTCAGCACCATTTGTTCGAGCAGTTTGTTTTCGCCGACATAGGTTCCGATGTGCCGCCGGATCTGGCCATTGGCCAGCAGCAGTCCCATGCCGGCACCGTCGACGCCGGCGTTGTTGCTGATGGTGGTGAGGTTCTTGACGCCCTTGTGGGCGAGAGCGCGGATCAGGTTCTCTGGCATCCCGCACAAACCGAATCCGCCCACCATAATGGTGGCGCCGTCCAACACGTCCTGGATCGCCTCTTCAGCGCTCGCGACAACTTTGTGCATAGCAGGAGAATTCTATAGGGAGAATTGGTAATTTTGTAATCTCTAATTTTGTAATTTGAAAACCAAATCCTCGGATATTGGCGTTCAAGGATTTTTATATTACAAAATTACCCGATTACGAAATTACAAAATTGTCGTTGCTCAGCGTTTCCGTAGTGGATTCTTTCTTAACTGGTGCGCGCGCTCGAACTCCGCGGCCAATTCTCGCGAGTCCAAATTTTCGCGGATGTGCGCGAGGCGCTGCTCGAGTTTTTGCAGCGCGTCGCTCAGGTTCTTGCGATTGGTGATGGCGATGTCGCGCCACATCGAATAGGGACTGCCGGAGATGCGGGTCAGCTCGCGCAGAGCTCGTCCGCCGATCTCGAGAACCGGCGCGTCGGAGCCGAATTCGTCGACCAGCGCCGCCGCCAGAGCGGTGGAGATCATCTGCGGCAGATGGCTGATCCAAGCGCAGAAGCGATCATGATCGGCGGGATCGAGGACCGCGATTTTGGCGCCCATCTTTTCCGCGCAATGGATAAATTCTCCGCCAAGTCCGGCGTGGACGTTCTGGCCGGGAAGCGGCGTGAAGAGCCAGGCGGTGCCTTCGAAAAGATCGGCATCGGCAAACTCCACGCCGGCGTGTTCTTTGCCCGCCATGGGATGCCCGGCGAGGAATCTTTGACCGGCGTTTCGTCCGAAAGATTTTGCGGCGCGCTGGACAATTTCTGCCTTCGTGCTGCCGACGTCGGTTACGAGTGTTTTGGCCGGCAGGGTTGGACCGAGCGTTGGACCGAGCCGGCCGATCAGATCGAGGGTCGCAATCACGGGTGTTGCCAGCACCACCAGATCGCTGCCGCGCACGGCATCCGCGGGATTGGTCGTTCCAGCATCGATAGCGCCGCAGTCCCGGGCACGCTCCAAAACCGGAGCGCGATCGCACCCGATGATTCGTCCGGCGAGCCGGCGCTTCTTCAGGGCGAGGCCGAGCGAGCCTCCGATCAAGCCGGTTCCGATGATGGTGACTTGCTTGAAGGCCATGGGTTCGCTAGAAGTTTGTCAAAAGTTTACGCGATCTCGCGTCCCACCGCGGGCGCGATCATGCGGAGTTCGTCCATCAACTGGGAAAACTGTTCCGGGTAAAGCGACTGCGCACCATCGGAGAGCGCTTTGTCCGGCTGGTGATGAACCTCGATGAGCATAGCATCGGCGCCAGCGGCAACCGAGGCGCGCGCCATGGGAGCCACTTTGTCGCGGCGCCCGGTGCCGTGCGAGGGATCGGCGGTCATCGGTAGATGCGAAAGTTTATGAATGATCGGGATCGCGGAAATGTCCATCGTGTTGCGAGTATAAGTTTCGAACGTGCGGATGCCTCGCTCACAGAGAATGATTTCGTAGTTGCCGCCGGCGAGCAGGTATTCGGCGGAGAGCAGGAGTTCTTCGAGCGTGGCGGCGATGCCGCGCTTGAGCAGCACGGGTTTGCGAATCTTGCCGAGCTCGCGCAGCAGGTTGAAGTTCTGCATATTGCGCGCGCCCACCTGGAAGATGTCCACATAAGGCAACATCAGAGGGATCTGGGAGATCTCCATGACTTCACTGATTACCAGCAGTTTGAAATGATCGCCCGCTTCGCGCAACAATTTCAGACCGTCAACGCCGAGTCCCTGAAATGAATACGGAGAGGAGCGGGGCTTGAAGGCGCCGCCGCGGAGAACGCGCGCTCCGGCTTTGGCGACCAGTCCGCTGATGGTGAAGAGTTGCTCGCGGGATTCGACCGAGCAGGGCCCGGCCATGACGACGACCTTTTTGCCGCCGATTTCTACCCCGTTCGCGAACTTGACCACGGTGCCTTCGGGACGGAAGCTGCGGCCGGCCAGCTTGTAGGGTGAAGTGATGCGATGTACTTCCTGCACCCCCGCCATCATTTCGACTTCGCGGGTGTCGAAATCGTGGGGAACTCCGACGCCGCCGAGCACGGTCTGGCGCGCTCCGGTGGAGCGGTGGACTTCAAAGCCGAAGCGGACCAGTTGATCGATCACCTGCTGGATCTGATCTTCACTGGCCGAATCTTGCATTGCGACGATCATGAGGTCTCAGTTCTTAAATTTCGAATCCGTCTGTCCTTCGCGGGTCGCCTGCTCGGAGTCGGGAACGATTTCGTGCTTTTGAATGCTGCGCATCACGTCCAAGATTCGTTCGTAGATCTGCCCGAGATCGCGCTCGGCCAATGGACCGGTGCTGCTGCGCTGCACATTGGCGATCACGTCGCGCTCGCGGTCGGGTTCGTAAATGGGTAGGCTGGTATTGCGTTTCAAACGTCCAATTTCGACTACAGCGGCAGCGCGCTCGTTGAGCAGCGCCGCCAGTTTGCGGTCCAGGTCGTCGATTTTCTTGCGCCAATCGGAAATGTCCATAGAGCTTTGAGCTACGATCTGCGAGCTACGAGCGATCTCACAAATTCTGCCACAGTCGCGGCTTCCCGTCCGGGATTTTGTTCGATGGCTTGGACGATGGCACTGCCGACGACTGCGGCGTCGGCGAATTTGCCGACGGCGGCGAATTGCGCCGGGGTTGAGATTCCGAAACCGACGGCTATAGGAAGCTTGGTGAAACGGCGGATGCGCTTGACGAGATTTTTGGCGTCTCCCGTCATCTGCTGGCGCGCGCCGGTGACGCCGGTGCGGGAGATCGCGTAAATAAAGCCGGTTGAAACCTGGGCGATCAACTTCAGGCGCTGGTCGGTCGAGGTGGGCGCAGCCAGAAAAATAGTTGCGAGGTCATGCTTGCGAGCCTCACGCAGATACTCGGCGGATTCCTCGACGGGCAGATCGGTGACGAGCGTTCCGTCAATTCCGGCAAGCCGCGCCACTTGGCAGAACCTTGGCAGGCCCATGCGCAGGATGGGATTGAGGTAGGAGAAGATCACCAGGCCGACGGATTGGGAATGCTCGCGGATTTCGGCCGCAAGCGTGAGCACGTTCTGCAGCGACGTGCCTTTTTTGAGCGCCCGCTCGCTGGCGCGCTGGATGACTGGGCCATCGGCAAGAGGATCGCTGAAGGGGACGCCCAGCTCAATCACGCTCGCACCCGCGTCGATGGCTGCCAGAACGACCTCACGCGTGGTGGCGAGATTGGGGTCGCCGCAGGTTACGTAGGCGATGAGCGATGGCTTATTTTCGAAGTGGAAGGGCATGAAGGATCATTGTAGATTGCAGAAGTCAGATTGCAGAAGTTAGGAGCTGCTTCGGTGGAGATTGCTGTCGGCTTTTCTTTGCTTCTATCTTGCCTAACCTGTAACATTTAAGATCGACTTGCGTATATACATTTGTATAGATTTCTGCTATCATGACTTTACAGGTCAGTGGATTTGATTGGGATGATGGCAATAGGACCAAGTGCCAAAAACATGGGGTGTCGATCATGGAGATTGAAGCTCTGTTCATGGGCGGCCCTCGCATTGCGCCCGATCCAAAACACTCTGCGGACGAGGACCGTTTAATTGCAGTCCGAAAAACAAGCGCGGGAAGGCCGCTATTTGTGGCTTTCACGATGCGCACGACAAGTGGACGCCGTCTGATCAGGCCGGTGACCGCTCGCTATATGCACGCGAGGGAGATTGCAGCTTATGAAAAAGCGGCCTATGAGAAGGAAAGTGCCACGCCTAAGGAGCGATAAGGAGGCCGAGGCGTTTCTTGCCCAAGACCTCTCCAACCTCGATTTCTCACAGTTTAAGCCGGCACGCTTTGAGTTCGAGAAGAAGGAAGAACAGATCAACATGCGCGTACCGAAGCCATTGCTCGCGGCAGTGAAAGCACGCGCAAAGGCGCGCGGTATCCCGTATACGCGGTTTATTCGGGAAACTCTGGAGCAGGCAGTCACGGCGACGAAGTAGCGTGCGGGGAGCATTGGAACTGCCCCACTCAAGCCAAAGGAGGGCTTGAGTGGGGCACCCGCTAATCCAACCTCAGATTCTCCCGCAAAATTCCAATGTCCTTGTCGCCGCGCCCAGAGATATTGACGATCACGATTTCCGACTTTTTCATTTTCGGAGCGCGCTTGATGACTTCGGCGACGGCGTGCGCGGATTCAAGCGCCGGGATAATCCCTTCGGTTCGGGCGAGCAGCACGGTTGCCTCAAGCGCTTCGGCATCGGACGCGGGAACGTATTCGGCGCGTCCCGTATCTTTGAGCATGGCGTGCTCGGGGCCGATCGACGGGTAGTCCAGACCAGCGGAGACCGAGTGCGTGGTTGCGATCTGGCCGGACTTGTCCTGCAGCACGTAAGAATAGGTTCCCTGTAGAACGCCGGGCGAGCCGCCGCGGAAACGGGATGCGTGGTCGCCCAAGGCTTCGCCGCGGCCGCCGGCTTCGACTCCGATGAGTTCGACTTTTTTGTCTTTGAGGAAGTCGTAGAAGATCCCGATGGAGTTCGATCCTCCGCCGACGCAGGCGATGATGGCATTCGGAAGTTTGCCTTCAGCCTTGCGAATCTGGACGCGGGCTTCACGTCCGATGACGCGATGGAAGTCGCGCACCATGGTCGGATAGGGATGCGCTCCGAGCACGCTGCCGAGCAGGTAGTGCGTGGTGCGCACGTTGGTGACCCAGTCGCGCATGGCTTCGTTGATGGCGTCTTTGAGAGTGCGCGAACCGGAATCGACGCCGCGAACTTCGGCGCCCAGCAGCCTCATGCGGAAGACGTTAAGCTCCTGGCGGCGCATGTCCTCGGTGCCCATGTACACCACGCACTCGAAGCCGAGCAGCGCGCAAACCGTAGCGGTCGCGACGCCGTGCTGACCGGCGCCGGTTTCCGCGATGACGCGGCGCTTGCCCATGCGCTCGACGAGCAAGGCCTGGCCGAGGCAGTTGTTGATTTTGTGCGCGCCGGTGTGGAGAAGGTCCTCGCGCTTGAGATAAATTTTCGCGCCGCCAAGTTTTGCGGTCAGGCGGCGGGCGAAGAACAGCGGGGTGGGCCGTCCCGCGTACGTCTTCAGAAGTTGGTCGAGGCGTTGCTGGAATTTGCGATCGCGCTTAGCTTTTTCGTATTCGCGCTCCAGTTCTTCGAGCGCGGCCATCAGCGTTTCCGGAACGTAGCGGCCACCGTAAGCGCCGAAGCGTCCGGGAACGGCACCGTTCGTCGAATTTCTCCGAGTAATCACCTGGATTGCCGGGTTGGACGGGCGAGACGCCCGCCGCTCCACTAAACTTCTTGCGGTCGACATCGTCAGCTTGCCTCTTCCATGGCCCGCACAGCTTGGACAAAGGCGCGGACTTTTAGGGGATCTTTTTTGCCCGGTTCGCGTTCGACGCCGGAGGAAACGTCCACGCCCCAGGGATGGAGAAGGTGGATCGCCTCCTGCACATTACCGGGACGCAAGCCGCCGGCGACGATCAGCTTGCTGATGCTGTTGATGATGCCGGCCCAGGGCTGGACGCGCTCCCAATCGAAAGTCTGTCCGGTGCCGCCGCGTTTTTCGTGGTTTGAGAAATCGAGGTTTGAGGAATCGAGCAGGACGCCCGAGATCACGCCGGGTCGGAAGCCGTGCGTTTCGAGGAAGAGGTCGCCGTTCTTGGCGACGTGGATCTTGTGCACGCGTTTGCCGATGTAGGCCTCGTCAGGCTCTACCAGTCCGGCCGCGACCGGATCCCATCCGACAGTTTGTTCAGCGGGCGCGTCGAAAACCTTCGCCGGCCAGGTGCGGAAAATCATGGGGCGGGGGGATCCGTTGGCGAGTTCCTGAAAGAGCGCGCGGCTGAACTCCGTGCTCTCGTCGCCGTGCAATTGCACGGCTGTAAGAGCTAACTGTTTGACGGCGTCACGCACGTGGTCGGCGCTCTCGTTGACGAAAACGCCGACTCTGTCGATTCCCTGCGGTACCTTGGCGACGATCGAGCGCGCGGTTTCTAAAGTGACGTGGCGCGGACTCTTCCGATAGAAGACGAAGCCCAGCGCGTTCGCGCCCGCATCGGCGGTGGCGAGCGCGTCGTCGAGGTTCGTGATTCCGCAGATTTTGATCCAAGTCATAAGAACAGTTGTCAGCTATCAGTTGTCAGTTGTCAGTAAAAGCAATTAGCCATTGACCACAATTTTTGCTTCTTCCGTTAATTTTGCCAGGGCTTCGCCTGGGCGTTCCGCTTTCATCAGCGATTCGCCGATCAGGAACGCTTCGTAGCCGGCGGATCGCAGACGAGCTATGTCTGCGCCGGATTGGATTCCGCTCTCGGCTACGCGGACGCATGCGTCCGGAATTTTGTCCGCCAGCCGAAATGCGGTTTCGAGATTGACTTCGAAGGTGCGCAGATTGCGGCTGTTGATGCCGATCAGGTCACAGCCGGCATCGAGTGCGCGTTGCAGTTCCTCCTCGTCATGAGCTTCGCACAAAACGTCGAGGCTGTGAGATCGCGCCATCCCGGCCAGCGATACCAGTTCTTTCTGATCGAGCGCCGCGACAATCAGCAAGATGGCGTCGGCGCGGTTTGCTCTGGCTTCCACGATCTGGAATTCATCGACGATGAAATCCTTGCGCAAGCAGGGAAGAGAACTGCTGGACGAGGCCTCGCGCAGATAGTCCAGCGAACCTTGAAAGAACTGTTCGTCGGTCAGCACCGACAGTGCGGCGGCGCCTGCCTGCTCGAGATCGCGCGCGAGTTCGGATGGTCTGAAATCCGCGCGAATCAAGCCTTTTGAGGGCGAGGCCTTCTTCAGTTCGGCAATAACGGCGACCGCGATTCCGTCCTGCGCCACTCGGCGCAGCTGATTCCGAAATCCGCGCGGAGTGTGCGCGGCGGCGGCGCGCTCCAGCGCGCGCAGGTCGGAGTTTCGCCGGCTCCGAGATGTGTACCCGGATAGGCGCTGGCGCGTGGCGGCGACAATCGAGTCAAGCGAGGCTGGCATGGCAGATGGTCAATTATACGAAAGCCGCCGATTCGGGTGCGGCCCGAGCACCGGTGATGCCTGTCGTCGTCATTGTGCTCATCCTGTGATGCCCATCATTGACCCGACTTCCAGCAAGGTGCTATAAACGAATGCTTTGTGTCGAGGTGTGTGGTCTGATGATGGGGCTATATGTCGACGGCACAAGTTTTCCGACGCGGCCAAATCGGCACTCCTCTTTTTTATTGTTATGCCTGGCGGTGGAAGCGTGTTCGGAGCGTATTGGGAACTCCGGTGGCAGTACCCGCGGCAGGATGGAATCCTGCAGCGGGCGGTTAACGTGCCGGAGCAAAATCACACGTCACGACCCTGAATACGATCTTTAGGAGAATTCTGATGCGCACTTGGAACGCCAATCTTGCGTCCGTGGGACGCTGTTTTGCGAAAATACGCTTTGCGAGAACTTCAGCAACCCTTGCAACTCTGCTGCTTCTGACCGCCGGCTGCGCGCTGGCGCAACCCGCTGCTGAAGGGGGCGAGGCATCGCTGAAACTGCCTGACCTTTCTTCGGTTTTGTTCAACGGCGTGGATGGCCATCGCCTGCTGTCGTTCGGGTTGCTGTTCTGCGTCTTTGGCCTCGGCTTCGGCATGGTCATTTACATGCGCCTGAAGAGCCTGCCCGTGCACCGCGCCATGCGCGAAATCTCGGAACTGATTTACGAAACCTGCAAGACCTACCTGATCACGCAGGGCAAGTTCCTGATGCTGTTGTGGGCCTTCATTGCCATCGTCATCGTGCTCTACTTTGGCGTGCTGCGGCATTTCGAAGTTCCCCGCGTTTTGATCATCCTGGCGTTCAGCCTGGTGGGAATCGGGGGCAGCTATGGGGTGGCGTGGTTTGGGATTCGCGTCAACACCTTCGCCAATTCGCGGACGGCCTTCGCTTCTCTGCCCGGCAAACCGTACCCGGTTTATCAGATCCCGCTCGAGGCCGGGATGTCGATCGGCATGATGCTGATCTCTGTCGAACTGCTGATCATGCTCTGCATCCTGCTGTTCGTGCCCGGCGACTATGCCGGCCCGTGCTTTATCGGATTCGCCATCGGCGAATCGCTGGGCGCGGCGGCGCTGCGTATCGCGGGCGGCATCTTCACCAAGATTGCCGATATCGGGTCCGATTTGATGAAGATCGTCTTCAAGATTAAAGAAGACGATGCCCGCAACCCCGGCGTGATTGCCGATTGCACCGGCGACAATGCCGGCGACTCGGTTGGTCCGACGGCCGATGGTTTTGAGACTTACGGCGTGACCGGCGTCGCGCTGATTACCTTCATTTTGCTCGGCGTCAAAGATCCCTCCATCCAGGTGCAGTTGCTGGTGTGGATTTTCGTGATGCGCATCATGATGCTGGTGTCCAGCGCGTTGGCGTATTTCATCAATGAAGCCATCTCGAAAGCGAAGTACGGCCATGCCGACAAAATGAACTTTGAAACGCCGCTTACTTCGCTGGTCTGGATCACTTCGATTGTTTCGATCATTGCCACCTATATCGTTTCGTATTTCATCATCCCCGACCTGGGTGGCGACACTACGCAGTGGTGGAAGCTGGCTTCGATCATCTCCTGCGGAACACTGGCGGGGGCGCTGATTCCTGAACTGGTCAAGGTCTTCACCTCGGTGGACTCGCGCCACGTCAATGAAGTGGTGACCTCGGCAAAAGAAGGCGGCGCGTCGCTCGGAATCCTGTCGGGTTTTGTCGCCGGAAACTTTTCCGGTTATTGGCTGGGGCTGGCGATGGTCTCTCTGATGTCGATTGCCTACTTCTTCAGCCTGATGGGTTTGGGCGCGGCGGCCACCATGATTGCCGCGCCGGTGTTTGCCTTCGGCCTGGTTGCCTTCGGCTTCCTCGGTATGGGACCGGTAACAATTGCGGTCGATTCCTACGGCCCGGTGACCGACAACGCGCAGTCCGTTTACGAACTTTCGCAGATCGAGCAGGTGCCCAACGTCAAGGCGGAGATCAAGAAGGACTACAACATCGACGTGAATTTTGACCGCTCCAAGGACCTGCTGGAAGAGAATGACGGCGCGGGCAATACCTTCAAGGCGACCGCCAAGCCGGTGCTGATTGGAACGGCCGTAGTGGGCGCCACCACCATGATCTTCTCCATCATCATGGCGCTGACCGATGGGCTGACCTCGAATGTGGAGAAGCTCTCGTTGCTGTACGCTCCATTCTTTTTGGGCCTGATCACCGGCGGCGCGATGATCTATTGGTTTACTGGCGCCTCCATGCAAGCCGTGACCACCGGCGCCTATCGCGCCGTGGAGTTCATCAAGGCCCACATCCATCTCGAGGGAACGGAGAAGGCCTCCGTTACCGACAGCAAGAAGGTGGTCGAGATCTGCACCAAGTATGCGCAGAAGGGAATGTTCAACATCTTTGTCGCGATTTTCTTCGGGACCCTGGCGTTTGCCTTCGTGGAACCGTTCTTCTTTATCGGGTACCTGATCTCGATTGCGATCTTCGGTCTCTACCAGGCAATCTTCATGGCCAACGCCGGCGCGGCGTGGGACAATGCCAAGAAGATCGTCGAAACCAAACTGAAGCAGAAAGGCACGCCGCTGCACGACGCCACGGTGATCGGCGATACGGTGGGCGATCCTTTCAAGGACACGTCTTCGGTGGCCATGAATCCGGTGCGGTCTGCTTCTTCGCGGTCTCGGTCTCTTTCGTGTACCGGTCGTTCTACGGGATGCGAATCACTTCGGAAGAAGCGAGCATGTGAGGTTGTTTCGAAAAAAAGCACAAGGAAAACTGCCCGAAACAATTTGAAGACGCGTGCTGAACGTTAATCCGAATCCGGAGCTGCCAACCGGCTACCAACGCAGCTCAGGAGTTTCTCGGCCGCCTCTCCGGGATCCTGGCTGGCAAAGTTCTCGTCCAAAATGAGGAGAGAGACGGCCGGATCAATTTCCTCCAACGCCTTGCGTGTCGGTTTGCCATGTATGGATTGCATGCGCGCGGGAATCACCACCAGTTTCGCCTTGGTTGCCTTGAGCAGGATGCGGGCGTCGTCGATGGTCGCAGTGGTCATGGCGTTGTAGCCGGCACTGCACAGCACCTCCCGCAGGAACGTGCCCACATCCGTCGACTCGTAAACGCAAAGCATGCGCGGCCTCGCGTCCCCGGCTTTTCCGCGCGAGTAGCGCGAGCCTAAATAGGCAGCCGTGATCGATTCTTCGACCGAATCGTAGGTTTCAAATTGCGAGAGCAGGTTGGTCATCGCCAGCGTTTTGCGGATCTTGGGTGGCACTCCGCTGAGCTTGAGGTCCCCTCCCTTCGCTCGTGCGGCTTGCATCAGGCGCACCAACGCTCCGAGTCCGCTGCTGTCAACGAACTCTACCTGGTCGAATTGCAGCACGACGTCGCTGTACTTGGCGAAGGAGTCTTCAACCTGAGCGTGCAACGTAAAGACTTCATTCCCAGCCACGATCCGTCCGTGACACTGAATCAATAGGACCTCGCCGACCGGGCGGCTCTCCAGGCGCAGCTGCATCCCGCCTCCTTAGATTTGAAATTGAATCCGTGATTAAATCACAGGATCTTTGTGCTTGCGCAGGCTGGCGATGTAGCCAGAGATGGCGTCCTTAGCCATTTCTCGCGCTTCGTCCACGGTGCGCCCGTAGGTTACGCACCCAGGCAGCGCCGGAACCAGCGCGGTGTAGCCGCCCTCCGGTTCGGGCCGGAGCATGATGTTGTAGTGATATCGGGCCTTAGCCATGGGGCGATACTATCGTGCTGTAGAAGCGCGGTCAAACCCATAGGGACAGCCGCTTTCGTCCATCGGCGGTTCGGCAGGCCACTTCTCGAAAAGCGCGAGAAGTGGCGCACCCCCAGTTATTTCGGTCACTGTTGAAAAGACAAACCCGCGTTATACTTCCCCGTTAAGGTGGCCCACCCGGCTGTTTCCCATTTGTCGTTTGGCGACGGCAATCGATCGCACTATGGGACTCGCCCTTCGCGCCGCGCGGCTGTTCCAGTGTGAACTTGGACGGGCGGGGCGCCCGTCTCTCCACCAACCTACAACTGGCTCATCTTGGCCAGGAATTCGCTGTTCGACCCCGCCTTGGCCAGGCGCTCGATCAACAACTCCATGGCTTCGACCGGCGACAGCGGGTTCAGCACTTTGCGCAGAACCCAGATGCGCTGCAAGTCTTCTTTCGGAATCAGCAGCTCTTCTTTACGCGTGCCCGAGCGCTGGATATCAATCGCCGGGAACGTCCGCTTATCGACCAGCTTGCGATCGAGGATGATTTCCGAATTGCCGGTACCCTTGAATTCTTCAAAGATCACGTCGTCCATGCGCGAACCGGTGTCGATGAGCGCGGTGGCGATGATGGTGAGCGATCCCCCTTCTTCGATGTTGCGCGCTGAACCAAAGAAGCGCTTCGGACGCTGCAACGCGTTCGAATCGACGCCGCCGGAGAGTACCTTGCCCGAGGGCGGAACGATCGTGTTATAAGCGCGGGCCAGGCGCGTGATGGAATCTAGCAGAATGACCACGTCGCGTTTGTGCTCGACTAGTCTCTTCGCCTTTTCGATCACCATTTCCGCGACTTGCACGTGGCGGGCAGCGGGCTCGTCGAAGGTCGAGGAGATGACTTCGCCCTTGACCGAGCGCTGCATGTCGGTGACTTCTTCCGGACGCTCGTCGATCAGCAGCACCATCAGCACAACTTCAGGGTGATTCGTGGTAATCGAATTCGCCACGTTCTGCAACAGCATGGTTTTGCCGGCGCGCGGCGGCGAGACGATCAGGCCGCGCTGTCCCTTGCCGAGCGGGGTGAGCAGGTCCATGACGCGCGCGCTGATATTTTCTTTCACGGTTTCGAGCTTCAACCGCTCCTGCGGATACAGCGGCGTCAGATTGTCGAACAGGATCTTGTTGCGGGCCTCGTCGGGCGACTCGAAATTGACCGCCTCGATCTTGACCAGCGCGAAATATTTCTCGCCCTCATGCGGCGGCCGCACCTGGCCGCTGATGGTGTCGCCGGTTTTCAAGTCGAACTTGCGGATCTGCGACGGCGACACGTAAATGTCGTCCGGCCCGGGCAGGTAGTTGTAGTCGGGCGAGCGCAGGAAGCCGTAGCCGTCAGGGAGGATCTCCAGCACACCTTCGGCGAAGATGTGTCCTTCTTTTTCACTTTGCGCCTGCAGGATCTTGAAGATGAGGTCCTGTTTGCGGAGGCCGCTGGCGCCGGGCAGTTCCAAAGATCGGGCGATCTTGGTCAGCTCGGTAATGTTTTTTTCTTTGAGTTCGGCGATGGTCATATTTACCTACGTGGATGATTTTCTTCGGGAGGGATTGTCTTTTTCTCTCGCGGGGCTGGATTGCTTTGCCGCCGTGCGGGGCACACGGCGGAGCTGCTTAAGCAGCTCGCCGCTGTGCTTCGGCAAAGTTCTCGGGTTCACTCAGGATGTCATGACGTTCCGCATCGGCGATTTTGTCAAAAACATCGTTCATGGTTTCCTGAATGCGGGTGTTCGGCTTATGAAACTTGCGCGTTGCCTTCGAGGCAAGCTGGCAAAGCATATACCGGTTCCGCAAAGTATGTAGAGCGTCAAATACACGATCAGAGCGCATTTTCGGTCGTTCTCCTTCAACTGGAATAATTTAGGCCACGATCCCATGTCCGCCCATTGGGTGATGGTCGATTACGATCAGCCAGACTGCAATTCGAGCTAAGTTCAATGGGATTTGCCAGAATTACCCAAATAGATGCCCCGCCCAACCCGAAAGTTGCTCAATTCTTTTAAGGAGTTGCCACAACGCGAACGGAGGTTCGTCGGGACCGTCAGAAAGCTACCGCATGTCCACAGGACAGCTAAGTATAACAAACCGCTGGGGAAGGTCAAGAAGAATTTGCAACCGAATTTGCCGTCCAGCGGGCCTTCCTAGTACCTATTTCAGCGCCTTCAGCCGCGCCGACAACCGTGACTTATAGCGCGAGGCCGTGTTTTCGTGCAGAACGCCCTTCTGAATTGCCTTGTCGAGCGCCGACACGGTCTGCCGGTAGGTTGCGATCGCGTTGGTCTTCTCGCCCTTTTCCAGGCTCTCGCGCAGGCTCCGCAGAGCGGTGCGCAGTTGCGAAGCGTTGGCCCGGTTGCGGACGGTTCGCTTCTCGGTCTGTCGGGCGCGTTTCAGCGCCGAAAAATGATTCGCCATGCGGCTTAATTACCTTTGTTTCTCCTAGATTGCGCTAGGAGGATGTTCCGGTGGGAACCGAATTCATATTCTACGGGAGCAAGTCCGCCCGGTCAAATCAATATGCATTCGCTGGATAAAGCCCGAGCGCGTCGTCCCCTCCTTTGCCGGCGAGTGACGCAGAATTTTGCAGATTGCAGGCAACATCGTACTCTTCAGGGCTTTTGTCTTTCGCAAAGTGTTTATCAACTTTTAACGCCAGCTTAACCTTCCATTCACATGCCCCTCATTCAATGGACCCCGTAGAGTTCCCTTGCTGGGTCGCCACCCGCTCTGGTGGTGAAAGGGCAGCACCGGCGAGAACCACATGAGCACTAAGCTTTCCATCATGAGAGGAAAAACTATGAATACTAAAGAATGGGTAAAGGCCAGTTGGGCTTCCCTGATGATAGCTGCGTTGATGATACAGCCACTCCCCACGCTGGCGGAAGACCCGAAGAATGACGGGTTTGCCGACCAGAAGGAAGTTGTCGAAATCGCACCGACGTCAAGTGCTGAAGTCGCCCGCTACACGCGTAGTGTGAAGAACTCGCCGAATCTCAGCCATGCTCGGAAACTAGCTCTGCTTCAACAGAACATCAAATACGTCTTCGTTCTCTTCCAGGAAAACCGATCCTTTGACTTCCACTTCGGCACCTACCCTGGAGCTCGGGGACTGTTCTCTCAGAGCGCCGCCCAGACGCCTGGCTTTGTCCAGCCGATCGTTTTGACGAACGGCACGGTGGGCACCATCTCCCCGTTCCTGATTCCTCAGTCGGTCACCAACTTCAAGGGCGACACGGTGCTCCTCTATCCGGAGGACACCGACTCGGTGAATCACTCGCACGCGGGCATTGACGCCAAGCTGCATCTGAATGCGAGTAACGTCGCCCAGAATGATCGCTATGCCGTCACCGAGGAAGGCCTGTCGGGGACGCTGAGCGCCGATGGAAAGACATATACCGGACCAGCGCCGACCGAGAAGCAGGTGCAGAAGGGCGAACTCGTGGTCAGCCATGTGGACTGCAATACCGTTCCCTTTCTCTGGAACTACGCGGATCGCTTCACACTTTTCGATAACTTCTTTGACACCGTGATCGGGCCTTCGACGCCCAACGCCATCGCCATGATCTCTGGCCAGTCGGGGATGACGCAGTGGGTCAAGCATCCCGAGTTGGGCCTCAATTACGTCACCACAAACGCGCAACTGCCCGTTGTCGGCGATCCACAACCCTACTGGGGGTCGGCTCTGGACCCCACCCCTGCGGATGAAAAGCAACCCGTCGACAACCCGGGTGGAGTGAGCTCGAACCCGGCGTCGAATCTGACGTTTGCCAGTTTGCCGCTCTCCTTTATGGGAGACCAGATTGAAAACATCACGGCCAAGGACCTGAACCCGGCCTTCGACCTTCTGGATGTGCAAGGCGACATCAAGAAGATCGCCGGCGACCATAACAAGAGGGTGCATTGGGGCTGGTTCCAGGAAGGCTATGATCTCGAGCCGACCGACATTGGCGGTACAGCCAGCCATGACGACTACATCGCCCATCACAATGGCCCGCAATACTTCGGCTATGAGGCTAATAACCGACGCGAAACCCACTCGCACCTAAAGGGCCTGGGCGATTTCTACACCGCCATCAGCCACAACGCGCTGCCATCGCAAGGTGGTGTGTTCTATGTCCGCGGCGGGTATGGCAACCTCGACGGCCTGATTCCTCGTTCACCCAGCCCGGCAGTCGAGGGCGCTTTCCCTGGCAATGACGACCACCCAGGCTACTCTGACGCGCAGATCAGCGAGGCCCTTCTGGCGGACTCGATCAACGCGATCGCCAACAGCAAGTATTGGTCGCAGAGCGCCATTATCATCACCTATGATGAATCCGATGGCCTCTACGATCACACCCAGCCGGTAATTCGTTCCTGGGATCCCCTGGGAGCCGCCCTCGATCAGGGTCCGCGCATTCCCGCGATCGTGATCTCGCCTTACAGCGTCGTCCACGGAATCTCGCATGAAGCGACCGAGCATGGCTCGATCATCAAATTCATTGACGAGCTCTTCAACCTCACTCCGCTTGCCGATCTTCCCGACGAAGCCTCGGCTCGCGCCCTGGGCGCGGCGACTTATGTCACCCCCCAGGGCACTCCCCAGAAGTATCTTGGGCCCTCCGATGCCCACACTCCTGGTGTCGGCGACCTTTTCTCTGCGTTTGACAATGCCCGCTTGGAAGGTCTAGCGGCGCCATTGCCAGCGGAGTACGCCACGATTCCGGCTGATGAGGTTGTGAGCCTGCCCCACTGGGGTGGGCAAGGCTGCCGCGTCCTGCAGATCACCCCGACCGATATCGTCCATGGCGTACTGATTGATCCTGCCCCAGCGGACGTCAATCCTCGTCCCAGCACGAACCCGGGCATCCCGGCGCAGACGCCTGGCTGGCCGACGAACTAGAGTTCTTCTCAACTACTTTCTCCGGCGACCGGATTTTCCCTCCGGTCGCCGGATTTTTTAGACCTTGCTGGCTATTGATGTTCAGAAGGACCAAGGAACAAGGACCCGCATGAGCAGAATTTCCGCACTTCTACTTTCAATTGCATGGCTGATCGTCGGAACAACCTCGACGGCCCGCGCCGGGGCCACACTCGATCGAATCAAAGACGCTGGTTCCCTCGCCTGCGGAGTCAACACCGAAGAGCCCGAGTACTCGACCCAGGACGCGCACGGGAATCACTCCATTTTCGATGCGGATATCTGTAAGGCAATGGCTATAGCAGTGCTCGGGCCAAACGCCAAATTCACCATCGTGCCCTTCCGCGACGAGCAGGACGCGCTGAAAGCCCTCAAAGCCGGCGAAATCGCGCTTCTCGCCACCGGATCTCCCAATCTCATCAATACGGCCAACACGGGATTCGGCTTCGCGCCGCCCATTTTCTATGACTACCAGGGTTTTCTCGTGAATAAGACCATGGGAATCACTTCCCCGAAGGACCTCGCTGGCAAGAAAATCTGTTTCCTCGGTGGCACTGAGATCGAGACCCAGTTAGAAAGTTACATGCAGCGCGAGAAGATCAAGTGGTTGCCGTTTCCCTTCGAGGAAGAAGGCGAGATGGAAGCGGCATTCGTCACCCGCAACTGCGCCGCCATCACCGCCGACGTCTCGCAACTAGCCTACGAGCGACTCGGCTTTAAAAGCGTGGCAAAGAATTTTGAAATCCTGCCGGACGTCATCGCCAAAGACCCGTTGGCGCCGGCCTACACCCTCGACGACCCGCGATGGGCCACCATTGTCAACTGGACCGTCGAAGCTCTGATCCAAGCCGAGGAGAGTGGAGTGACGCAGGTGAATGTCAACGAGATGAAGAAAAGCAACAATGAAGACATGGTGATCCGGCGTCTGCTCGGCACCCAGCGCGGCTACGGACAATTGATCGGCCTTGACGACGCTTGGGCCGCCCGAGTCATCGAAGCCGTGGGCAACTATGGCGAGATGTACGAGCGCGATCTCGGCTCCGGGTCGGTGATGAAGCTGCCCCGTGGCGCAAACAACCTCTGGACGCAAGGCGGGCTCATGTATGCGCTCCCCATCCGCTAAGGTTCAAGTTGCGAGTTGGATGACTGTGCCCGAGGAGCGGCGCACGAAGAATCCCCGCGCTTCCCAGGGGAAAGGTTGGCGAAGTTTGATGCCGCTAGTGGCCTGTCGCAGTGAGTTCGTTACTGCGGACGCGGCGGGTAGGGTCGGAGTACTTCCACTGGATGGGCCGAGCATTGGCGGAGTAGGCGTTGATGTAGCGGCGAAGTTTGCGAGCT
>JBEKYF010000081.1:0-17593 GCA_049511255.1 Terriglobales bacterium
TTGCTTCGGCGTGCTCGTCGGCAGGCGCATTTGACGCAGGCAGCTGTGGCGCGAACGCTCGGTTACCAGGGACAATCCGACATTTCAAATATCGAAAACACCAAGCGAATCCTTGATCCCATAGAACTAGAGAATTTCGCCCGCCTGTATGGGAAATCCCTAAATGACTTTGCAACTTGGCGGAACGACCAGCCGAGCATAGAACAGTTGCGCGAGAGGGCGAAGCGCAACCACACAGCAGCTCTGGCGTTTCAGCGTCGCTACTACAAGAAGAGCGAATATAGAAGATAGAAGGGGTGGGCCCCCGCCTCCTTGGGTTACGCAAACACCGCGAATGCCCCGTTGACCTGGTCCCGGCTGCGCTCCGACCTTGCGTCCTCGCCTTCCAAATATGCCAGCGTGGTAGTCAGGTCCTCGTGCCCGAGCCTCTTCTGTATCGTTCGTGCGTCCACTCCGGATTTGTGTTGGATGGTTGCGTAGCTCTTGCGGAACTTGTGGAGGCCAAACTCCCCCACCAAACCCGCCCGCGCCGCCAGTGCTTGCAGGGTGCGCAGCATATGTCGCCGTGGCCGACCCTCCTTGCTGGGGAAGATCAAGCTGCCTTTGGTATTCAACATCCTCCGCTTCAGCACTTCCATCAGGAAATCGGGAAGCGGAATCTCGCGCTCCTCGTGATCCTTGGGCGTGAATGTCGCCGTCTCCCGGATATGGAACAGGCGGTCCGTGAAGTCGATTGCGTCCCACGCCGCGTTCGCCACTTCCTGCTCTCGCGCTCCGCTGCACAAGAAGAACTGGAACAAAACCCACTCTTCCGGGTCCGCCGCCGCGAATAGTGCCTTCAACTCGTCAGGCCGGTATGCTCGAACCTCCTTTTCGGTGTACCTGACGCGCAACTTTACTTCCTTCATTCCGTTGGCCCGTAGGAAGCAGACAACCTCTTCTATCCGGTTGTGTATCGTCCGGTCCGCCAATCCTTCCGTCCGCATTGCCCCGACGAAGTCGATCAGGTCTTGCTGCGTGATAGACGCCAGAGGCTTGTTGCCCACGGCGCGGTAGAACTGCTGCATACAATATGCATACGCGGATACCGTCTTCCCCGACTTTTTTGCGCTGTTCGCGAGATAGATGTCGATGGCCTTGTCCAGCATTAGCTTCTGTTTCTCTTTTCCCTGGGGTGGAGGAGTGGGCTCCGCCGGAAGTTCTTTCAACCACGTGTTGCCACGTTTGTGGTCGTAAGTTCCGGTGGTGGTTGCCGAAGCGGGGGTGGGCCTAGACGGTGCCGGTGCCGCTTTTGGCGGGGTTATACCATTGAGCAAATCGCACTCCCGCTCAACCGCGGTATGCCGTGCATCAGAGTAGGTGGTACCGTCTGGGAGGGTTTCCCAGACACGCTTCCCGTTGCGCCGATAGCGGAGCACGTAGCTCCCTGGGTAGGGGAATTTGGGATCAGCCAGCACATACTGCCGGGTGCCTTGCTTGCGAAGGTAGACGGTGATTTTAGCCATTGTGTTCTCCTTGATGGCTAATACCGTCCTACAGAGAATCCGGCCAATATAAGGTAGCCGGTCCGGGTAGCCTCTAAATTTCTAGAGGTAAGTGCAACAGAGTCAATATGGCGGAGAGGGAGGGATTCGAACCCTCGATACAGGTGTTAGCCCGTATAACGGTTTAGCAAACCGCCGCCTTCAGCCTCTCGGCCACCTCTCCGGCGTGCGGAGTTCCAGTTTACCACGGTCGGTATGAGTGCGTTTACAGATGGCGGGGATCGAATGGGAAGGCTGGCACGGCTTCCGGCGCGGCCTCGCAACAAACCTTTCATCTGGCGGCGGTGCAGGTTGTCGAGGTCGAAAGGATTGCACTACGAAGACAGTGCAGAACATCCTGCACCAAAAGGAGAAACACAAAATGACCTGCTCTGAGGGCACGCCAAAGGTCCCCCTGCCCCCCTGCCAGATCCGTCATGGGGACCCTAAGCGCGGTTCAGAACGTTCTAACCGCTGCGTGGCAGGTCGCGATCAATTTCAAAGAATCGAACTCATGAAATGAGCTTTTTATTCAAAGGCTTGGAAGGTGCCCAAAGCACCGGAGAAGGACTTGGTAGCGCTACCGGGAATCGAACCCGGGTTTGAAGATTGAGAATCTGAGAGCCTGAAAATTGCCGGTAGAACTGCCATCTTGTAAGCAACTGAAAACAAATCAATTCGCTTTCGCTATGAGACGCGCAGGGTCACCTCTTGACGCAGTACAATTGTGGTCAATGACGGGAATTAACGGCTGTTCTGGCCACAAAATGGCCACAATTATCTCGGTCGCTTCGGCTGACAATTGGTCGGCCCTAGCAGACGATTTTCGAACTTTCCTCTTGGACACCCGCACTTTTGAACCAGCGCTTTCAGCGGTCTAGGATTGACTTAAATCAAATCGTCGGGCCCTGGCGGACGATTTTCGAACCAGGGCAGGTGCTTAACTAATGGGATGGTCCGCCTGTTTGCCGACCATCCAGGAGTTGAGGCCGAATCCAGGAGTTAGCTATGTTCGTTGAATATGACACTGAAATCCCGCTGCCGCGCGAGCATCCTTGGACAGTGGTAGAAGGGAAGCCTGAGTCAAAATATTGGGACTTCAAAGCCTTGTTGTTCGCCGAAACTCTGACCGACCGCAGAATCAGTAACTTACTGCAGTATCCGTCCGCGATTCTGGTATAACTCCGGGCCATGTTAAATCTGCTTTTTCTCTGGTCCGGAGCGCTTGCTCGCGCGTTTCGCAGTCGTCGGCATCTCGTACTGGAAAACCTCGCGCTCCGGCAGCAACTCACCGTACTGAAGCGTCGCCACCCGCGACCGATGCTGAGCCGCTTCGACAAACTCTTCTGGGTCATTGCCCACCGGTTCTGGTCCGCCTGGAAAGAAACTTTGATTGTCGTCACGCCGGAGACGGTGGTTCGATGGCATCGGGCAGGCTTCCGTTTCTATTGGCGCTTGATCTCCCGGACCCGAAAGCCGGCAGGGAGGAGATGGCTCTCGGAAGAGGTTCGAGATTTGATTTTCCGGATGGTTGCCGAGAATCCAACCTGGGGAGCGCCTCGGATACACGGAGAACTCCTCATGCTCGGTTTTGATCTCTCCGAGAGAACGATCTCGCGCTGGATGCGCCGAGCGCCGAGAGATCCTGACCCGGCCAAACGTTGGCTCGCCTTCCTTCGAAACCATCGGGAAGCGATTGCGGCGATGGACTTCTTCACCGTGCCAACGATTACGTTCGGTGTGCTCTACTGCTTCTTCGTCATCAGCCACGATCGTCGGCGCATCCTGCACTTCAACGTCACAAAGCATCCGACAAGCTTGTGGATCGTCCAGCAGTTGCGAGAAGCATTTCCATTTGGATCGGCTCCGAGGTTCGTCATCTTTGATCGTGATGCCAAGTATGGACTGGAAATCCCCGCAGCGGTTCGATCCCTGATGGTGAGTCCTGTCCGCACCTCGTTCGAAAGTCCCTGGCAGAATGGAGTCGCAGAGCGTTGGGTAGGCAGCTGCCGCCGCGAACTGTTGGATCACATCATCGCAGTTGACGAACGCCATCTGAAACGGCTGCTCTCGGAATATGTCCGCTACTACCATGAAGACCGAACCCATCTGGGGCTGAGCAAGGAAACGCCCGGCGGCAGAACTCGCGCTATAACCTCGGGTCGCGTCATTTCTCACACGCGACTTGGCGGTCTGCATCACCGCTACGACCGAGCGGCGTAGACGGATCACAGTTTGCAAATCGGTTTGACCCCGGAACTGAGATTTCTGTCCGCGCGCTCAGTACTCCCTGATTGAGGTCCCGCATTCGCGAAAAAGAAGCCTCAAAGCCCGGCAGGGACTGAATCAACCACCTTCACTTGGTGCGAATGGCGCGTTTTCTTGGGCCGTTTTGAGTTTTGGCGAAGCACAGGGATCGCTCCGCCTCCCGTAAGAGAATAAAAAAAGCTTGACATGCAGTTCGAATGGATGGATAACAAGCAACGTTGGAATAATGGAAGTCAATTCCATAATGTGGAATCAACGTTTTTGGGGGAGATGATCCTCAGAGGCCGGCTTGCTTTGAGAGTTCACCGGGGACGACCGACAAGAACCGGGGAGAACTAGGGTTGTCTCGAGAGCAATGCTCTGGAAAAATGGAGGCTAATATGAAGACGCGCTGGTTGTTGTTCTTAGCGATGGTGTTCGTCTTGTTGCCGCTCCGGAGCGCATTTGCACAGAGCAGGGCTACGTTGCGCGGCACCGTGACCGACGAATCGCACGCGACTTTACCCGGGGTAAGCGTTACGGCTACCGAGCTTGCAACTGGACTGTCGAAGAAAACGGTCACGGGCTCCGACGGTGCCTACATTCTAACCGAGTTGGCGCCCGGCACTTACAAGTTGCGGCTCGAGAGCTCAGGCTTTTCGGCGGTCGAGGTTGAGCACCTGGAGTTGCTCGTGGGCCAAAGCGCGACGAGCGACTTCACCATGAAGGTGGCCTCGGTGCAAGTCACGGTCGCGGTGACCGGTCAGACGCCGCTGGTGGACTCACAACGAGCGGAGGTCACTGGTTACGTCGAGCCACTCCAGGTGCAGGAGCTGCCGCTGGAAGCACGGGACTGGATGTCGCTGACGATGTTTGTGAAGAACATTACGGCGAACGACGTTTCCACGAACCCCGGAGTGGACCGCGATGAAGCCTTTGAGTTGAACGTGGACGGTCAGCAAGTCACGAGTCACCTGGGGCAAGGGCGCTACGGAGAAGGAAGGTACAGCGAAGACGCTGTCGGGGAATACCAGGTGGTGACGGACATGTACGACATTACGCAGGGGCGTTCCACGCAGATTCAGGTGAACGCCATCACAAAGAGCGGCTCGAACAAGTTTCACGGCTCGGCGTTCGGATTCTTCAAGAACGACGCGTTCGATGCCGCCGATCCGGTCAAAGGTACCGTGTTGCCGTATTCCGATCAGCAGTTGGGCGGAATCATTGGCGGCCCCATCATCCGCAACAAACTGTTTTTCTTCGGCTCGTATGAACACGAGGTGGAAACGTCGACGGCCATCTCTTCACCCTCGCTCATGCCGACTGAAGTGATCGCGCTGCCGAATCAGAATACCTACCAGGAATATCTCGGAAAAGCGGATTACCAGGTGTCGGACCGCGACCATCTGACGGCGCGCGTCATGCACTCGAACTTCGGAAATCCCTTTGCGAACACCGCCGGTAACATTTACCCCTCCTTGGCCCTCGAGCAAAGTCAGAGTGCCACGAACGTGATCGCGTCGTGGGTGCACACGATCAGCCCCAAGAAGACGCTCGAACTTAAATTCGGCTATAGCAATTTTTATTTCGCCAACCTCGTACCTTCCTTCGCGCAAGGCCTGCCGGAACTCGTCTTCCCCGGCTTGAACATCGGCGCGCCCAATAACAGTCCCAATGCATTTTGGCAGCAGCAGTACCAGTGGGGCGCTGCGTTTACCTGGCTGGTGGGAAAACATGCGTTTAAGATTGGCGGCGAATATTTCCGGGATCAGGACCACGGATATTGGGACATCAACGCCTATGGCACTTACACCTTCAGTTCGGCGCCGCCCGACATGACGACCCGGTTTCCGGCCAGTGCGTGGAACAACCCGGCGGCGTGGAATCTGACGGGGCTGGACTCCTACGTCGAGTTGTACACGCAAAATTTCAGGAACAATTGGACTGTCGCGATGCCCCAAAACATCTGGGGCATGTGGTTCGGCGATACGTGGCAGGTGAAGGAGCGGCTGAGCCTGACGTACGGACTGCGTTGGGATATTAACGATGGGGAGATAAATCCGCCAGGCGTGAAGTATTCAAGCATCCCGATCAACAATGGCCTGTTTTCGGGAAACTTCGGCTACCGGGCGGGCCACGTGGACCTGCACGACTTCTCGCCCAGAATCGGCTTTGCCCTGAGAGTTGACCAAAAGGGCAGCCTGGTAATCCGGGGCGGCACGGGTATGTTCTATGCGTTTCCGAATGACAACATTATTTACATCAAGCAACTGACGAGCACCTATGTCGGACTAAACATTCTGAACGACGGACTGCCCGGATTCTTTGGGGATCCACTCCGGGGCGTGACCGCCACGCAGATTCTCAGCGGCCAGGTGCCGCTGCCGCCGCAGTTGGTGGTCGCGCTCGATCCCAACTACAAGATGCCGTTCACCTGGCAGTATTCCGGCGGTTTCCAGAAACAGATGGGACAGTCGACTTCGTTCGATGTAGACCTGATCGGGTTTCAGTGGTATCACGACGAGGAGGATTACGATCCGAATCTGTTTTATAACCCGGCAACAGGGTATCCACTGCCACCTCAAACGGCCGGCCGGCCGAACCCAACCTATGGCCCTGTGTGGCAGACAGTCAGCACGGGGCGCCGCAACTATCTGGCACTGGCCAGCTCGTTCACGCGCCGCTTGCAGCATGGGGTTACGGCCGGGGCGGCCTATACCCTGATGTTCTACGCCAACGATAACAGCATACCGGGCAGCGGCGCAACCAGCGGTCCGGCAAATAACCAGTTTTGTTATCTTTCCTGCGAGTGGTCCCGCTCGACCGATTTCCAGCGCAACACCCTTCGCGCGTACAGCACGGTTGAACTCCCGAAAGGCTTCTCCGTGACCCCGCTGGTTTTTTACGGTTCGGGCAATTACTTTACGACCTCGCTTGCGCAACTCCCATTCACGGAAGGCACAGATCGGCTCAACACCAAGGCACCCATCACAGTTCCTTCGAATATACTGAGCCGCTTCAATGGTCCGGCCGTGATTGCGACGGGCGCGATTGTGCCTCGCGATGCGCTCAAGGGATTGGCGGTTGCCCGGCTTGACCTTCGACTCAACAAGACTTTCTCTATCGGTGAACGCGTCCGAGCGACGTTGCTCGGCGAAGTCTTTAATCTCACCAACCATAAGAACTATGGCAGTTACAACGGGGTCCTCGGCACTCCTACGTTTGGTGAGCCGGTTCAGACAGCCATCTTTGGCGGGAGCGGTACTTCCTATGCGCCTTTGACCGGAGAGTTTGGATTCCGCGTGACGTTCTGACGAGCGCAGCAGGGAAAAGGGGAAAAAAGAATTCTCAAGAATTCAAGGAGCTAGGTATGTCTTCACGCAGCAAAGCTGTGATTCGCTATGCAGTGTTGCTTGTCTTGATCATCGGGGTTGGCTTGGATCTTACGATTCCGCGGTTGCATTCGGAGGCCGGGAAGCGGGCGGCTGCGGTGACCGAGTTCACCGTCACCGTCAACGAGGGAACCAATTTCTCCGTGGCCGCCTCCCCAGACGGCCACACGCTGGCGATTGATTTGCTGGGGAGCCTGTGGACGCTTCCAGCGCAGGGCGGGACGGCCAAACTAATCACGCAAGAGTTGCTCGAAGCGCGTAATCCGTCGTTCTCGCCGGATGGGAAACAGATTGTCTTCGAAGGTTTCGTTGATACCGACGACTGGGATCTCTGGACAATCGGCTCCGATGGCTCCGGGCTAAAACGGCTGACTTCAGGCCCCTCTGATGACCTGGAGCCCGCATGGTCGCATGATGGCACGCGAATCGCTTTTTCGTCGGATCGAAACCGGAACTATGACGTCTGGATTCTCGACCTCCGCTGTGGCCAACTAAAGCAGCTCACCAACAACCCGGCGCAGGACTATTTCCCGGCATGGTCGCCCGACGACAAGGAGATCGCGTTTGTATCAAACCGGCCTGTGCCCGGCGGTCCCGCAGCCGAACCTGGGACGCCCCCTGCCATGGCACCGACCAGCATCTGGGCTATCAACTTGGAGACCGGCGCCGAGCGGCTCATGGCCTCCGGCAAGGGACGATTGAGCGCTCCCAGTTGGACGCCGGATGGCAAGCAGGTTCTTTACGGCCTCATTGGCGGTGGGGCGGCAAATCTGGAATTGTCCGGAAAAACAGTGGTGTCCGGCGAGGATGTTTTCCCGTACCGCCCCCAATGGTTACCGGACGGCGCGTTTCTATACACCGCTGACGGCAAGATCAAGAAGCGGACATTGGGCGGCGATAAGGCAGAGACGATCGAATTCAGCGCCACCACGCTTCCGCTGCACCGGCCCGTCTATACAAAGCGCCGTCACGATTACGATTCGCGAGCCCCGCGCAAGGCGCTCGGGATCGTGCGGCCCGTGGTGAGCCCGGACGGGAAGCAGGTAGCCTTCGCCGCTTTGGGCGACATTTGGACAATGAATATCGGCTCGAAGCCAAAGCGCCTGACGTCGGACCGTTTCCTGGACGCCGATCCGGCTTGGTCTCCCGATGGCACGAAGTTAGTGTTTTCCACCGATCGCGCCGAAACTGGAAATCTCGACTTGTGGATCCACGACATGAAGACGGGTGAAGAATCGCGCCTGACAAGGGAGCCGCTGGCGGATTATGGCGCGAATTGGTCTCCCGACGGCAAGCGCATAGCCTTTATCAGCATGCTTCCCCACCAGCAAGGAGCCGCGATAGATGTAGTTGATCTTGCTACCGGGAAAATTACTCAACTCTACCGCAGCGCGCAGCGAATCCCCAGCAATCCAACCTGGTCGGCGGATGGGAATCTGCTATTGCTGGCGGCATTCGATCAATATTCGGAGCGTTTTCGGGAAGGATTCTGGAAGTGGATGGTGCTCCCCGTGGATGGCGGGAAACCGCGAATCCTGGATGACGTACTGGCGAATACTTCAATCGTCAGCGGAATTGATGAAGGGCCAATCTGGTCGCCCGACGGGACCAAGGTCGCACTCGTCTATGAAGGCCAGCTCACGGTGGTGGATGTGGATTCGACCGGCGCGCCTGTAGGCCCGTTCCGCAAACTGACCGCGGAGGCGTCCAGTTCACCTTCCTGGACTAGCGATTCCCAACACATCATGTATCTGGCCACGGACCACTTAAAGTTGATCTCCGCCGATGGCAGCGCTGTGCAGGAAGTTCCGCTCGATCTGGAATACCAGCAAGACATTCCCACCGGGCGGGTGGTCGTGCATGCGGGCCATCTTTGGAACGGCGTGGATCAAAAGGAACGTTCCGATGTAGACATCGTGATCGAGGGCAATCGCATCAAGTCCGTCCAGCCGCACGATGCGAAGCTCCATTCGGGGAACGTCGTTGACGCCTCCGGCCGCACTGTGATTCCCGGGCTGATCGAAATGCACGGACACTACTACCGTGAGTACGGCGAAGCCCTGGGACGGCTGGATCTGGCCTACGGCGTTACCACGAATCGCGACCCCGCCGGAATGGCATATCGTTCGTTGGAAATTCGCGAGGCCACCGACGCGGGTGTCCGGGAAGGACCGCGGTTCTATTTTTCGGCGCCTGCGATGGACGGGGCCCGGATGGCCTTCGCCGAGATGCACTCGGTCACCTCGTTCCCACAGTTGGAATTGGAAATGGAGCGGGACGTTCGTTTGGGTTACGACTTATTTAAATTGTACGTGACCTTGCCGGAAGAGTTTCAGAAGCGGGCCGTTGAATTCGGCCATCAACACGGCATTCCCTCGACTTCGCATTGGTTATATCCTGCTGTGGAGTTTGGGGAGGATGGCACCGAGCACATCATGGGCCGCGCGTCGGCGCTGGGAAATGTCTACGAAGACCAAATGCAGCTCATGCTGAAGTCAGGCATGGAACAGAGTCCGACGCTTACTGTCGGTGGAGGTTTTGTCTGGCAGGCCGTCGAGGATCCGACGCTTTTGGATGACGAACGGCTGAAGGTCTTGTCGCCCGAATGGGCCGTCGAGCCAACGCGCCTGCATGTCGAACATCTGCGTCAGGAGGGAGCCAAAGCTCACGCCATCGCGTGGGAACGCCTGGCACGCCTCGACAAAGCTATCCTGACGCTTGCGCGTTCCGGCAGCGGTCAAGTGATCGCTGGCACAGACACTCCGAACCAGCCGGCCGGAGTCGTACTCCATTCAGAAATTGAATTGTATGTGCGCGGCGGCCTTACTCCGTTCGAGGCGCTCCAAACCGCCACAATCAACGGAGCCAAGGCACTGGGAGCGGAGGCGGATTTGGGAAGCATTGAACCGGGCAAACTGGCCGACATGGTCATCGTGGATGGAGATCCGCTTGTACACATCGAAGATGCCCGCAAAGTAATTACGGTCATCAAAAACGGGCGGGTATACACCATGAAGATGCTCCTGAGCGGGACCCCTCCGGCGGGGCTGACATCCACAGAAAAGAAATGAAGAGCGGGATTCGCGGCCAAGAACAGTGAGGAGCTGCGGATCTTCAGAAAAGCAGTCGAAGGCGGCAGGCAAGAGGAAGCGGATCAAGGACAGAGAGGAATCCGCTTAACCAAGCGGGAGAGCGCGTCGAACTGTTTCAGCGGATGAATTCGTGAGGGCTTGTAATGCCCCATGAGGCAGATCATCTATGATTTTCTTTCTTCTCACTCTCCTATCACTGGTGCATCCGGGTACGCCGGCGATTCAGTCCGGATCTTCCAATCCGGCGGGCACGGTCGTAGTCGTTCTCGAGACCGAACTCGGTCAGATCACCATTGCGGTGGACATGCAGCATGCGCCCATCACCTCCGCCAACTTTTTGAAGTACGTGGATGGCGGGTTTTACAATGGCGGCGAATTCCATCGCACGGTTCGCCGGGATAATGAGGTACGAAAAGACGCGCCGATCGAGGTGATCCAAGCGCGGATCAATCCGGCGCGAGCGAGCGAGGGGTTCCCGCCGATCCCGATCGAGCGGACGAGCGTCACCGGCCTAAAGCACCTGGACGGCACGGTCTCGATGGCCAGAGACGTGACGCCGACTGCTCCTGGACCGGATACGGCGACGAGCGGCATTTTCATCTGCATCGGCGACCAACCTTCGCTGAATTTCGCAGGCAAGCGCAGCCCCGATGGCCAGGGCTTCGCCGCATTCGGCAAGGTCGTCTCGGGAATGGATGTGGTCAAGAGAATTCACGAATCTCCGGCGCCGAAAGATACTCCAGCCACGAAAAACACGGCTCAGGGACAGACGCTCGTGCCGACGATCAAGATTCTGCGGGTTTACAGGAAATGAACTGCCAGGATGCAGTTCAAGAAGCGGAAACCTTGGGTATCACCGCCTTTTGGGTTGCTCTTTTAGCATCGGCTTTCCCGTTCTGGTTGACGTACTGTAGCGCTCTGGGAGCATTCGCTAAGCGAGCGGCGTAGGATGCGGATCCGGGCTCAGTGATGCGCGTGAGTTTTGGTCTTATAGGGTCAACTAAGGTGTCGCGAGGGAGGCATGGCAACGAACCAGGCTCTGTCCGCGGATGAGATGAATATCTTGCGCCGTCTCGAACGTCTGCCCATGTCCTGGGTCCAAGGCCGTTTGCTTTTGATGGGAGGCCTCGGCTACGTGTTTGATGCCAGTAGCAACGCCGTCGTGGCCTTCATTCTTCCTTCGGTAACAGCGATTTTTGGATTGACGAATGCCCAGACAGGATTGCTGGGGAGCTCCGTGTTGATCGGTTATATGCTCGGCGCTTTCTTGGGCGGCACGCTGGGAGACCTGATCGGGCGAAAAAGCGTCATGATGCATGCCCTGGCGATCTACTGCGTCGCCAGCCTGATTGCCGCTTTCTCCCCGAGTTGGCACTTTCTGTTCTGGTCGCGCATCGTCAGCGGAGTGGGAACGGGAGCCGAAGCCGCGATCATCGCGCCATATCTATCCGAGTTTATCCAGAGCAAGTATCGCGGGCGGTATGTGGGTTCGCTCTCCGGTTTTTTCGCGTTCGGTTTTGTATTTGCGGCTCTTCTCGGCTACGTCATCGTCCCCGCCAGTCGCGAAGGGTGGCGAATCGTGCAGATCATCACCGCCGTGCCGATTGTGATGCTGCTCTGGTGGTGGCGGGTGCTGCCGGAATCACCGCGCTGGCTGATTCAGAGGGGCCGATCTTCCGAGGCGGAGCGAGTGGTGGCAAGTTGGGAGGAAGAAGTGGCCCGGCGGACCGGCGGCGCGCTGCCTTCGCCGGATACGATCGTGATGCAGCCCTTCGCGATCCGCCGGGGCGGCTCATTCTTCCAGAATCTGGGCGCGCTCTGGAGCCCAGGACTGGCGAGAAGCACCGTGACGCTTTGGGCTCTATGGATCTCGATCACGTTTTCGTATTACGGTTTTTTCACCTGGATTCCGAGCTTATTGGTGAAGCAAGGCTTGACAATCACCAAGAGCTTCGGATACAGCATCATTATCTATGTCGCTCAGATTCCCGGTTACTACTCAGCTTCTTTCCTCAGCGAAAAGCTCGACCGGAAGTGGACGATCATTCTGTACATGATTGGAGGCGGCGTATTCGCGTTCTTGTTGGCCAACACGCGGCACGAAGGGATGATTACGCTGTTCGGATTCTTTCTTTCGTTCTTCATGAACGGCACCTACGCGGGCATCTATGCCTACACGCCGGAGGTGTACCCCACGGCGATCCGCGCGACGGGCATGGGCGTGGCTTCCTCTTTCGGACGCATCGGGGGAATCCTGGCGCCCATCGTCATCGGCTCAACCTTTGCCCAGATCGGGTTCCGGGGAGTGTTCACGATCACGACGGCAGTCCTGCTGCTTGGTGCGCTAGTGGTGGGATGGATGGGAATCAGCACCACCGGAAAAACCCTGGAGCAAATTTCCGCGGAGGAGATCGGACAACACGCGACCGTATGAACCGGTCGAGAGCGGGGCGGCCCCGGTCAGGGCCTATCCGCTCGATTCGAAGAGACGCAAGAGAACAAGCTCGGATGCCGCGCCGGAGAGAGAGACGCATCGAATGGGGTACGCAGCGCCGGGCGGATATGCATACGAATACGGAGCCAGAATGACGACGAATACCATGGGGGTTATATCTTCCCTTCAACCGACATCGAAGTCAGGCGGGAAAGACCGTAGATTCGAGAAGCGGCCCGAGGCCCTGAGCCCGATCGCCTCGGTGACGCGCGCGTTTAACTTGCTGGAATTGGTTGCTTTCTCCGACAGGCCCATGTCGCTTTCAGAGATCTCGGCCGAGCTTGGCCTGGCGCCGAGCACGACGCACCGCTTTCTTCGCGCTCTGATTTCCTTGGGATTTGTGACGCAGGTCAGGCGAAGCGGTGCGTATCAGGCTACTTTGAAACTGTTCAATCTCGG
The DNA here is from genome assembly GCA_049511255.1 of Terriglobales bacterium. Classification (GTDB taxonomy): domain Bacteria; phylum Acidobacteriota; class Terriglobia; order Terriglobales; family Acidobacteriaceae; genus Acidiflorens. Next base: position 13,148 of record JBEKYF010000081.1, read on the forward strand.
CAGCATGGTGGTGGCGCGCTTCAATCTCTCCGAGCGATTGCTGCCCGCCATGCGCCGGATTGCGGAACAGATTGAGGAGGCTGTGTCGTTGGTTTTCCGGGAGAGTCTCGAAGGCATCTTGCTGGAGCGCGTGGAGGGCGGCCACGGTGTGCATGTCTTCACCAAGTATCGCCGTGTTCCGCTGTACTGCACGGCCGCCGGAAAAGCAATCCTCTCCGGGTTTGACGACAAGAGCCTGGCGATCTACTTGAGTCGAACGCCGTTGAAGCGCCGGACGCCGTTCACCCTGACCAATGCAACCGACTTGAAGCGAGAGATCGAAAAAATCCGGCAGCAAGGATATGCGGTGGACAACCAGGAACTCGAAGTCGGCGCAAAGTGTGTTGCAGTCCCGTTGATGCTGACGAGCGAGCTGATGGGAGCCCTTTCTGTTTCCGCTCTCGCTCCCCGGATGAACGAAAATAAAATTCGCGAAATCATCTTCCTTCTGAAGAAGGCGATCGCGGACTGCGGATTCGCCTCGCTGGCGGTGGACGTGCTCAAAAGCAAATCAGTAAGTTTGAAATTAGCGCGAAATCGGCAATCAACTTGAACATCGGCGAGTCATCGCCGATTGGTCTAGGATCTTCGGTTGTTTGTGAATCACCGAGCGATTGCGTCAGCAAGCCGACGAGAGAGGTCAATAAGCTGGAGGGTCGATGGTGGAAGTAACGAAAGTACTTTTTCGTGGTGGTCCCGTGCTCGACGCTGCCGCCGGGGTTTTGCGTGAAGGCTATGAGGTGCTCGTTGAAAACGATCGCATCAGAGAAGTTTCTGACAGACCGATCCGTGCAGCCGATGCTACTGTCATTGATTTGCGCGGCCAAATCCTAATGCCGGGGCTGATCGATGCCCACGTTCACATTTATCTCTCGGAACTCAATCTGACTTTGGTCAAGGATATTCCCGTAACCTTCGCCGTAGCGCAGGCAGGACCTATCTTGCGAGCCATGCTTGCGCGGGGTTTTACGACCGTACGGGATGCGGGAGGCGCGGACTGGGGTATCCGAGAAGCTGTCGACTCAGGAATCCTTCCGGGTCCTCGCCTTTTCATCGCTGGCCGCGTGATCAGCCAGACTGGAGGGCACGCAGATTTTCGCAGCCGCACTGCCGGCTCGAATTCAAACGGACATAACTGTTGCAGCGGGCTAGATCTTTTCGCCCATATTGTGGATGGCGTTCCAGCGGTGTTGCATGCTGCCCGGGAAGAGCTTCGCAAAGGTGCTGATCATATCAAGGTCATGATTTCCGGCGGCGTCGCATCGCCCAACGACCCACTCGAAGGCCTGCAGTTTACAGAAGACGAGATCAAGGCGGCGGTTCAGACTGCAACTTCCTCAGGCAAGTACGTTTCTGCCCACGCATACTCTTCGGCGGCCATCCGCCGTGGTGTTGAGTGCGGCGTGCGTTCTATCGAACATGGAAACTTGATCGACGACTGCACGGCGAGACTGGTAGCCGAACGCGAAGCCTACATCGTCCCCACGTTAGTGACCTATGACAGCATGGATCGCCGGGGGCGCGAGTTAGGAATGCCCGCGAAAAACCTTGAGAAAAACAAGAAGGTACTCAAGGCTGGGCTCCACTCTTTAGAGATTTGTAAGGCGGCTGGAGTTCAGCTAGGGTTCGGTACCGATTTGTTAGGTGTTCTTCGAGCTGATCAGTCCCGTGAATTCCTAATTCGAAGTGAAGTGCTCTCACCGGCAGAAGTGATTCGTTCCGCGACGGTGACGAACGCCCAGCTTCTCAATATGCAATCAGAACTGGGGGAGATAAAACCTGGAGCGCTGGCCGACTTGCTCGTTGTCGATGGCGATCCTCTGAAAGATCTGAATCTGCTTCAGGACCAAGGAGCTCATCTCCATGCCATCATGAAAGGCGGGAAGTTTTTCAAGCATTGCATGGCCTAAAGATTCCGGCTAACTCGGGGAACGCTCGTTCGAATACCTTCAGACGAGTGTAATAAAAGTGTAATGGTTTTCAGCTCAGAACGGGTATAAACGGATCAAAACCAAGCAAGACGCGAATCCTGCAACTGCTTGACAGTGCAAATATAATCAGAAATTTTCAGAACGCATCAAGACGGGCCTCTGAACTCCGGAACCAGAGGTCGGAGGTTCAAATCCTCTCAGGCGCGCCACTCTTACCCATTTAGTTTTTTTGAGATAGTCGATTTCGCCTTTTCGACCCAGAGCACCCAAAAGGGCAAAGTGTAATAAAAGTGTAATGGTTTTGTGCACGCGGCAGCGCGCGGCCGACCCAAACGAGAATCCGTGATTACTACAAGAAAAAAGAGTAATAAATCCAAGGCCTCGGTAAGGGCATTGAGCATAGGCCAACCGTGGGCGGAATTGATTCTTCGTCGTCGGAAACCATTTGAGATTCGAAGCTGGAAGACAAATTATCGGGGCCTTCTCTTGATACCTACGGGCTGACGCCGACATGGTGCGCTTGGGTCTCGCCGTCCCTGCTTGGATATTGGCAGTTCTCTTCGACATCGCCGGGACGCTGTTCAAGGGCGAGGTCTACGTGCCGCTCCTGCTGGAGGACGAGGACGGCACGGCGCACGGCAACGACTGGGCTCGCGGATTCATGCGGGGCATGGGCATGCGCCACGACGGCTCCTCAGCCCGAGAACACATTGTCGATCTTCTTCATGATCCGCTCCGCCCACTGCACCGCAGCGGCGACCAGCGATTCGGTCCTCGGCTCGGCTTGCGCCGTTCTTCGTGGCCGCGTCGATCTTGGCAGCGCGAAAGCTGGCCCAGTACGACGTTGGTGCAAAGGTTCCTGCGACGATGGCGGCGATTCCCGGCGTGATACGCTGTTCGCTGAAATTTCTCTCGCAAAGAAAGGGGGGAAATCACACCTGTAAAATCACCTGTAAGAAGTCCGTCTTGGCCGTACTTACACGTACTGGGGCAGTCCCCGACGGTCTCTAAGTTGTTGGAAGTATGGAACCACGGAAGCGTGTCAAGGGGTAGCGCTCTAGTAGCCGGCCATTGATCCTAAAGGGGTTAATAACCGGAGGAACCGGCAAAACCGTAATACTCGGCGCAATTTGCTACCAAATTGCTACCAAAACATGCAAGTGGGTTCGGGGGCTCGAATCGTGGGGGATCGGCCCCTTCACTATCTTGACTATCCTTAACATTGGTGTTCTGTTTTCGCGAGAACGGAGAACCACGATTTCGTGATTTTGTGCAGAAACGTAGAAACCAGATTTGAACTTCCGACCCCCTGGTCCCGAAGTAAGGAGTTTAGTCTGTAACTGATTGGTCTGGTTGCGCTTACGAATCAGTTAGCTATTGACAAAGGTACCATAAGTGTTACCATTGCAAACGATGTGAAATTCCTCCCCTCTTAGGCTTTCCTTGCCAGTCGCCAAACAATACGAAGACGCTAACGGAAGAAGTCCTTACGAAGAATGGTTTATCAATCTGCATCCCCCGGCCGCAGCAAAGGTGACCGCAGCTATCATCCGGATGGAGCGGGGCAATTTTGGAAACGTCAAGGGGGTTGGTCCGGGAGTGTTTGAGTACGTCCTAGATTTTGGCCCCGGGTACCGGATCTATTTCGGTAAGGACGGAGATCAGATCATCATCCTTCTGGGAGGCGGAACGAAAAAGCGGCAACAGAAGGACATTAACCTCGCAATCGACAGATGGCAAGACTACAAACAACGGAAGAAACTAGGAGAAAAGTGATGGCTTTGACAAGAGATTTCAAAGAAACAGTTCGCGCCAGAGTGCAACGTGACCCTGCTTTCCGCAGAGAACTTCTTCGTGAGGGGGTGGAGAGTTTCCTTGCAGGAGATGTGGAAACCGGAAAGAGTGTACTGCGCGACTACATCAACGCCACAATCGGCTTCACCGAACTGGCGGAGATTACACATCACTCTTCTAAAAGTTTGATGCGGATGCTCGGCCCTTCAGGAAATCCTTACGCCAGAAACCTATTCGAGATTGTTTCTTGTCTTCAGGAGGAAGCGGGTGTTCACTTCGAGCTTAAGGCATTGGCGGCCGGAGTGGGGCGTTAGGTTGATGGCGTGGCTCGGGCTAAATGCTTTTATTCGGCAGTGAATGTGCGCTGTAGCTTCGCGCCATCAAACCGTACGCACGGGGAGACTCGAACTCCTGACCTCTACCGTGTCAAAGGCGGGTCATACGTAACTTAGAACGACTAACAGAATCGCAGAAGAACCGCCAAAGACCTGTAAGGACGCACAAGAGTAAGGATGAACGGGTGGAGACTACAGGTGACGAATCCCTGCATCACCGAAACCGAGGAGGGTGTAAATAAAACTGTGTAAACGGCCATGGGAAGAAGAAAATAGGAGGACCCCATGGCAATCGACAAGAAGTTAATCGACCAACTGCTGACCAACTACAAGAAGCCCGAGGATAT
>JBEKYF010000082.1:0-16307 GCA_049511255.1 Terriglobales bacterium
AAGTGGCCGACCCGGCGCAGAACGCGGATCGTGACGTGATAGTGCTTCGCCAGGGCGACCAGGCGTCGCGTATCGACGAAGCGGATGTAGCCGGAATCATGGCTCAAGACGGCCACCTCGCTCGGGTTGGGTCGGAGCGGTTCAGCATCCTTCAGGTGGTGGTTCAGCCGGTGCGGCCAGGGCATAATCTCATCGATCATGGCTTCCGTTTCTACCGCGATTCGGTCGACGATGTGATTGACACTGATGGCCTGCGAAATGTGGTGAATGAAAAAAAGCAGCAACCCGACGCAGACCAGCGCCAGCGCCATTGCGCCCAGGACAGTGGCTACCGGCTCGAAGGGGTGAGGAAGCGAGTGCGCCGCCGGAAGCGCCGCCAGGCAGTACAAGAAAGTGCCGAGGAAGATACCGAGCGTCCATTGCGTCACGCGGTCCCTGGAAAAGCTGACGATGATGCGCGGCGAAAACTGCATCGATGCCAGGGTGAGCGTCATGAGCAGGATGGCGAACACGATTGACACCACCGTCATGATGGAGGCCGCGATGCCCGCCAGAATGACCTGGGCGACTTGCGGGTCGGCGTGCGAGGGGAATAGGACGGTGGGCACCCAGGCGCTGGTAGCCGGAAACTCCTCTTCCAACCAAGACAGGAACGCGCCCGCGCAACCGAGCGTCAGCGCGATAGTAAGCGGGCGAATCAAAAAGCCGCCACGCAGGTTATACATAGCGTGGCGGAGCATCAACGTCAGGCTCTTCCTCATGGCTCTATCCGTCCAAGTGTAGTGGGTCAGACCCGCTCGTACAAAGAAAACCGGGAGACCGCCATGTCCCGCCCCCACTGGGAGTGGAGAGCGCATTCCTTCATTAAGCTGACGGAGGGGATTCATCTACGCGACTTATTTCCGGCGCGTGGCTTCGGCACGCAAGATTCCGGAAGCTGACGTTGCGCGCCTGGTTCTTGAGAACTCTGAGAACCGGCAATGGGGATTCCTCGGCGAGCCGCGCGTTCACGTACTCGAACTGAATATTGCGCTCGATGCGTAGTACGGGCGCGCTCACTAGCGGAGAGCCGGGCGTCCCCGCCCGGCCGCCCAACTGGACGGGCGAGGCGCCCGTCGCTCCACCGTACCAACTCATTCCTAGCGCGGCGAGTGAATCACTCGCAGCGCGCCGGCGGCAACTGAAATCTCGGCAGGCGTCTCGCAAACAAACTCTCCATCAGCGTAGATCTCGAGCGGAGTCTCGGTCTGCACCTGGACTCGTTCGGCCCGTGAGTACTCAACTTCGGGCAGCAGGAGATGGCGACCGAAGTACACCGTCGGAAACATGCTGAGCAGCTTAAGCGGGCTCAACCTGTTGATCCGGCAGATGTCGAGCTTGCCATCGGCGAGGTCCGCTTCCGGCGCGATGCGCATGCCGTCGCCATAGAACTGCGTGTTGGCGAAGGCGGCGAGCAGGGTGAGCTTTTCGGCCTCGGCGCGATCCTTATTCCGGAACGGCGTGCCATTGAGTTGCAAGCCACTGACCTGTCCGCCATCGACCTGCGTCAGCCGCATGGAAAAAGCCGGGAGTTTGAGGAGCAGCGGCAACAGCGCCAGGGCATAGCCGCCGTGTCCGCGCAGCCAGCGCGGCATCCGATTGGCGCGCCGAGTGGCGGCAGAGTCCAGACCGCACCCAGCCACGCAGCAGAAGTAGTGGGTGCGCGCCGGCGAAGCGGATGGAACGATGACCCCGAGATCAATTGCCTGCGCTTGAATTTTCCCTGATTCGAAATCGCGCCAGACGCGCAAGGAGTCTCGCATCGAGCGCAGGTTCAGCGCCCGGGCAAAATCGTTTCCACTGCCTGCCGGGACGATCAACACCGGAAGCTGGAGCCGCACCAGCGCTGGCAGATGACGATGAATCGTCCCGTCCCCGCCAAAAATAAGCATGGCGTCAGCATCGCTCGAAGAGGTGGGCAGTCCCTGTAGCCACTCGGTTGGAGAGTTGCCTTGAAACGGCTTCAAGTCTGCCGGCGAAGTTCCCAACCCGAAGATGACGGCGGCGCGCATGGGCTAAGCGTTGAGTATCGTGGCGAGTCTAGAGTTGCTGCGACCGCCGACAGCTGCCGAGCTTCGCTCGGCCTGACGGGCGAGGACGCCCGTCCCTCCACTAATAATCCGACACGTCCTATTTCGGCAGGCACTTCTCGATGAAGCCGACCAGGTCTTTTTTCATCTTGTCGTGCTCGGCGCGATCGATGTACACCATGTGCCCCGAGTTGTAAGTGGCGTACGAAACATTCTGACGATACTGCGCGTCGAGGTTCAGGTGATCCATGGTCCAGTTGGCGGCGGCGAAGGGTGTGGCCAGGTCGTAGTAGCCTTCCATCACCAGGATCTTCATATACGGGTTCTTGATCATGGCGGACCGCAACCCGCCCGCCGTGCTGGGAAAGCCTTTCTCGGCGTTGCCCCAATCCCAGTTCTGGAAGCCGGGCTGGTCATAGGCGAAGACCTGGTAGGGCATGTCGGATTTATAGTTCAGTTCGGTGCGCAGGTAGTTGTTAAACGCCGATGTGTAAGGCGGCAGAATGGCGGCGCTCGTCGGATCATAGAAACGCTCATCGTCGGGATCGGGGCTGCTGAAGCGGCCATCGAGGCGGCCGGTGCGCAGTTTCTGATCGAGCAGCAGTTCGTGGGTGAAGGTGGGAACGTCGATGCGCAGGTTATGCGCTTCGATCACTTCCGGGCGCAGCCCGAGGTAGCGTGACAGTTGCTCGACAATCTTGCGGTGCTCTTCCGGCGTCAGGGCGTCGCCTTTGCCCAGAGCGAGCGCGTACTCGTTGTTCGACCAGCGGACGACTTCTTCGCGAGACTTCGCCACGTCCTGGGTGAGATCGGCGGACAGTTTGTGATGATAGCCGGCGATCATGTTGAAAGTGGGTACCAGCAGGAAATAAGGCAGGTCGTTCGATTTGTTCCATTCGAGCGTCTGGAAATCCACCGCCATCGAGAGCAGGGTCACGCCGTTGAAAGCGATGCCATGATCGGCCAAATAACCGGCGATGCCGGCGGCGCGCGTCGTGCCGTAGCTTTCTCCCAGCAGGAAGAGCGGAGAGCTCCAACGATCGTAGCGGGAGATGTAGAGGCGGATAAATTCCCCGAAGGCTTGCACGTCGCCTTTTACGCCCAGAAACTTTTTGACAAGTTCGGCGGTCGCAGCCCGCGAGTAGCCGGTGGACATGGCATCCACCATGACGATGTCACTGCGATCGAGCAGTGTGTCGGGATTGTCTTCCAGGCGATAGGGCGCTGCTGGCATGAAGCCGTTCGGCTGAAGCACCACGCGCTTAGGCCCGAGTGCGCCCATGTGTAGCCACACCGAAGCGGAGCCGGGGCCGCCGTTGAACGAGAACGTCAGCGGGCGCTTTCCAGCGTCCTGTCCGTCGAGCGTGTAGGCGACGAAAAACATTTCGGCTTCCGTCTTGCCATCGCCGCGCTTGAGGGGAAGCCTCCCGGCCGTCGCCGTGTAACTGAGTGTCTTGCCGTTCAGGGCGATCTGGTGATGGGTGATTACGGGCGGGACTTCCGCCACGTCGTAGTGTTCTTCCTTGTCCGCAGCTTCGCTGGAGTCGGCTTTGGGCGGCTCTCCGGGCTTGCCGCTTTCCGCGGACTTATCCGGAGTTGCGGCGCTCGCCGGCGCTGGTTCCTTCTTGCCTTTATCTTTCCTGGAGGCGGCCTGCTGCGCGCTCTCGGGCGTCGTGTCCTGTGATTGGTTTTGCGCTACCGTAAACGGAATCGTCAACACGGCAAAAAAAAGAACGATCAGAATTCTCATCCTTGTCTCCCGGGGGAAATGAATTGGACCAGCATTATAGCGCCTTCGCGGCTCGCCATTGGAAAAGCCGGAATCAACTCCAGACGTGCTAGAATTTGTTGCGTCTGAAACGCTTCCACCGGCTCGGTGGCGCGCCAGATCTCTCCAACCCGGCAATGACGGACTGAAAACGTGGCCCAGAACCCCAGCGTCCAAAGCGACTCCATCACCTACGCCGATGCCGGTGTCAGCATTGATCGCGGCAACCGCACCAAGCAGCGCATCAAGTATCTGGCCCACAAAACCTTTACCAAGGGAGTGCTGAGCGAGATTGGCGGATTTGGGGGGTTGTTCTCAGTCGATAAGAAGTATTTGGATCCGGTGCTGGTTTCGAGCGTGGATGGCGTGGGCACGAAATTAAAAGTGGCGTTCGAAATGAAAATGCACCACACCGTCGGCGCCGACCTGGTGAATCACTGCGTGAACGACATCGCGGTGCAGGGGGCGGCGCCGTTGTTTTTTATGGACTACCTGGCCACGGGCAGGCTGGAGCCCGAAGTCGTGGAAAAAATTGTTGGCGGCCTGGCCGACGCCTGCAAGCATAACGGCTGCGCCCTGATCGGCGGCGAGACCGCCGAAATGCCGGGGTTCTATCCCGAAGGCGAGTACGATCTTGCCGGATTCATTGTCGGAGTGGTCGAGCGCGACCGCATCATCAGCGGCAAAGACGTGCAGGTGGGGGATTGCGTCCTCGGCTTGCCCTCCAACGGCCTGCATACCAACGGATACTCGCTGGCTCGCAAACTGCTCTTTGAAATCGCGGGCTATTCCCTCGAAACCTTTGTCAGCGAGATCAAGAACAAGGTCGGCAACGAACTCATGCGCACCCATCGCAGCTACTGGCCGATCATTCGGAAGATGATCGCGGGCGATTGCGTCGCGGCGCTGGCGCACATTACCGGCGGCGGCATCACCGAGAACCTGCCGCGAGTGCTGCCCAAAGGCACGTCGGCCGTGATCGAACTTGGCACTTGGCCGGTTCCGCCCATCTTTGAACATCTGCAGAAACTCGGCAACGTCGCTGAGGAAGAAATGCTCCGCACCTTCAACATGGGCCTCGGCATGCTGATCGTGGTTCCCGCCAAGAAATTCAAAAAAGCGCAGACGCTACTGGAGCGCGCCGGAGAAAAGTTTTACAGCGTCGGCCGTATCGTCAAGGGTGATCGCAAGGTGATGTTCAGCTAGGAGCAGCTTCTAGCTCGTGGCTTCTGGCTCCCAGCTACCCCTTTTATGAATTGTCATCCCGAGCGAAGCGAGGGATCTGCAGGTCGCCGCAAGATGCAGATCCCTCGCTTTGCTCGGGATGACAAAGCTATCTTCGATTTTCTCCGTGTCTCTGCGTCTCCGTGGTGAATAATGTTGTGCTATGAAGAATCTCGGCATTCTACTTTCCGGACGGGGCTCCAATTTTGTGGCCATCGCCGACAGCATTGCGGCTGGCAGGATACCCGACGCCCGCATTGCTATCGTGATCTCGAACCGTGCCGACGCTCCCGGTCTTGAAACCGCCCGCCAGCGAGGCCTCAACGCGCTCGTCATTTCATCGAAAGGCAAGCCACGCGAGGAGCACGACCGCGAAGTTGTGGCTGCACTCCGGGACAACAAAGTCGATCTCGTCTGTCTCGCCGGTTACATGCGCCTGCTTTCGCCATGGTTCGTGCGGCAATTCCCCGCGAAAATTCTCAATATCCATCCGTCCTTGCTACCTGCGTTTCCCGGCCTGGAGGCGCAGCAGCAGGCCTTCGCCTATGGTGTGAGAGTGTCAGGCTGCACCGTGCACCTGGTGGATGAGGAGCTCGATCACGGCGCCATCATTGTGCAGAAAACCGTGCCTGTGCTGGATTCCGACGATGAGCACACGCTTGCGGCACGCATTCTTGAGCAGGAACACATCGCCTACAGCGAAGCGATCAGTATTGTGCTGGAAGGGAATTTCGAGATCAGCGGCAGGCGGATGGTGAAAAGTCAGAAGTCAGAAGTCAGAATGCAGAAGTGAAACCTACCAATCATCGTGTGAGAGCGGTCACTGCCAGTCGAGTCGCGCCAGAATTATGCTATCGAAATGAGAAACCTAAAGGATTTGCCCGTGCGCACAAAACGTTTCGCGCTGCGGATCCTTAAGCTGTTCCGTTCCTTGCCCAAGACTGAAGAGGCTCGCATTTTTGGCAGGCAACTGCTTCGCTCGGGTACATCCATCGGAGCAAACTACCGTGCGGCGTGTCGCGCCCGTTCGCGAGCTGAATTTATCGCGAAGCTCGGAATTGTGCTTGAGGAGGCTGACGAAACCGTATTCTGGTTGGAGCTAATGCGTGATGGAGAGATATTTCCCCAGCAAAAGCTGAACGACCTTGTTACCGAAGCCAACGAACTCGTATCAATCTTTGTCACTTCGATTCGAACGGCGAAAGAGCCATCGTCTGCAGCTTAACGGCGCGAATTTACTTCTGCATTCTGCATTCTGACTTCTTACTTTTTCTTACATAATCAACTCGTTCGTTCTCCGCGCAATCGGGTGCTGCATGACCTCAAGCTCGTTCTTCACCAGGTTCAGGCCATACACGCACTGCTCAAACCTTTGGGAGAGTTGCGCGAACAGCGGCGCCACCTTGGCGTATTCGAAGTGCTCGAACTTTGAGACGATGTAATAGCTTTCTTTCCCGGCTTTCACCCAATCGACGAAATTCTCGACCCGTTGGCGGCGCAGGCGATAATGGTTGATGCTCTCCGGGAACATGCCGGCGTAGAACAGCGTAAAGTCGCCAATGTGCTTGCGGACCTGGCGCTCGCGGTCGAACGAGGGCGCTGGTCCGTAGATCGGGTCCGACTCGATCAGCATTTCGCCCACATCGTTCAACGGCTTCCCCGACGCATTGCGGATTTTCAACAACTGCTCGGCATCGCAAAACTCCGACAGCAGATGTGCGACGTAGCTCACGACTTGCGGGTCGCGAATTCCAATCTCCTCGGCATAATGCCGGCCGACTAGTTCACGAAACAGTTGCTGCAGCGGATGCGTCTCCGGAATTTCCATGGCCCCACTTCCCTCCCGTGCCACTCTTGTTCCCATCGAAACAGAACCTCGTGCGGATTACATACCGTGAATCCCGATCCAACGCAAGTGACCATTGAGCCACTATGTGGTTAGAAGCCCGCGCGGAGCGCTGCGTTTCGGCGTATCTGCTGGCAGTCAAACGACGCGGCTGCTAATTTCCGCATCGCGTGGATCGAAAAATTGGTTCGCCGAATCTATTTACGCAAGAAGAACCAGGAAAACGGAGGCGAAGTGGAGCGAATCAATATTTCAAGTGGAACGCCGTGGGAGCCGATTGTCGGTTACTCTCGTGCGGTTCGCGTAGGCGCATATGTCCACGTTGCGGGTACAACCGCAACTGGAGCCGACGGCAAAATCATCGGCGCGGGCGATGCCTACGCGCAGGCGGTTCAGACCCTCAAGAACATTGAGCGCGCGCTGGAGCGGGCCGGAGCTTCGCTGCAAGACGTCGTCCGCACACGTGTGTTTCTTACCAACATTGCGGATTGGGAAAGAGTAGGAAAAGCCCACGGAGAGTTCTTCCGCGACATTCGTCCGGCGACCAGCATGATGGCGATCACGGCTTTGGTTTCTCCAGAGATGCTGGTGGAAATCGAAGCGGAAGCCATCGTGCCCGACGCAAAGCCCAACGGAAAGTAAGTGGGATGGCGGAAGCCGGAAAAAAGCCGGGCTTCCGCCATCATTCGGGCTGATAGCGTGAACCGCTAACGGCGGCGGCCACCCTTCTTGCGGGCAACTTTTCTCTTCGCCGCCTTCTTGGGCTTCTTCGCCGCTCTCTTCTTCGCCGCCGGTTTTTTCCGGGCCGGTTTCTTAGCGGCTTTCTTCGCCGGCTTCTTTGCCGCCTTTTTCTTGGCAGGCGCCTTCTTCTTCGGAGGCCCGCTCCGGCTGCCACCACCACCCGATGGAGTTCCGGGCGCAGGTGCTCCCACAGGTTCCCGAACTGGCGGCACGGCAATCTCGTCGTCTTCCTCTATGATGACAACGGGTTCTTCTTCCTCTTCTTCCTCTTCTTCTAAATCCTCTTCCAGCGATTCGCCGTAGGCGCCGCTGTCGCTGTACTCATCCGTCTCATCGTCCCGACCGTACAGAGTCGGATCATCGAAGCGCATATCTCCTCCTGCGTATTTGAGATCACCCGCTCGCATCCGCGCACGGGGCCTGGGAATTAGGACAACCGCTACGAAACTTCATTACTTGTGCCCAACGGGGCGTGATTATAGCACGGCGCAGTTTCACGGGCAGTATCGTGCATTCTCTGCCGATTTGCGAGAAAAAATTATGAGGGAGAAAAACTCAGCCCGCGCCCGGCGAATTAAAAGCGAAACCAGAGAACGGCGCGTGCCTATTCGTATGCCAACGCGTCGATCGGATCCTTCTGCGCCGCCTTGAACGCCGGATACAGCGCGCCGGCAATCGCGCCGGCAATCGCAATCAGGGTTGCGCGCATGATCCAGCTACCGGCCACCACCACCTGCAGCAGCGGGAACTTGTGGGCCAGTACCGCCCGGGCCGCCAGACTCACCAAGATGCCCAGCACGATGCCCCCGAGGGCCAGCAGCACCGTCTCCCGCAGCACTACATTCACGATGTACAGCTTCGACGCCCCCATCGCCTTCAGAATGCCGATTTCGCGCGTCCGCTCCATCACCGCCGTGTACATGGCCTGGAAAATTACGATGAATCCGATGACCACCGCAATACCGACCACGACATCGATGAAAGTCGAAAGTCCCGGATAGTTGCTGGTGGTCATCATGGCCAGGTAGGATGCCATCGAGTTCGCCACATACCGCTCCATGCCCGGCACGTGCTTGACCTCATCGACCACCGTGTCCGCGTTCGCCGGCTCGTCGAGCTTAAGATAGAAGATGGTGGCCTTGTCCTTAGCGCCCATCAGGTCCTGCAGAGTAGCAAGCGGAACAAACTTTCGCGCGCCCTTGCCTCGTTCCACGATCCCGCAAATGCGGAATTTGTTGTTCAGAATCTCAATCGTGTCGCCCACCCTGGCGTGCTTGGACTGGGCAAAAAGATCGTCCACCAGCACATCGTATGGCCCCTGAAATGGACCGCCCTTCAAATAGCGGAAGCCCGACGACATGCTCTCATAACTGGGCAAGTCGATTCCCGCAATAATCTCGAGCGTGCCCACCGAAGAGATTTGCGTGATCACCGGGGCCACACTCTTCACGTGGGGCAGCTTGGCCAGCACGCCTCCGATCTTGATCGGCATGGGCGCGCCTGTCAGCCCGGAGATAAACGAAGACCCCGGCGGCAGCACCAGCACGTCGGCCCCGATGCCGGCGGTTCGGGTACGGCTGTCCTGCAGCATCCCGAGCGAGAGGCCCACGATCAGCAGGATCAGCGTGACTTCGAGCGCCACGGCCACAACGCTGATCAGCGAGCGCAGCGGCCGATGCACGAGATTCCCGACGACCATGCGGTTCATCATGTCTTTTCCGGAAAACTACTTACTTTGGCTGTCTGACGCCTTCGCCGCGCTGGAATTGGACTGGTGGAGGTGCACCACCTCCGCCCCAGACGGCTGCTCCAGCGCAAACTGGTCGTCGGTCAGCGCTTTATTGATTTCCAGTTTGACCATGCTCAGGATGATGTCGTAATTCTCCCGCGGCCTTTCGATCTGGATAATAGCCGGGAATGTAGTCCCCGTGTAGTCTTTGTAAGACTGGTAGCGTGCGTCGGTCGCGACGTTTCCCTGTTGGTCATAGATCCTTTGCCGGTACGGCAGGAGGTCGATTCGGCTGAAATCGATCTTGCGGGACAGATAGGCGCCCTGGGGACCCTTGCGGATAACCAGCAGGCTGTAATTCGGCTGTTCGAAGCGATGCCTCTTCGAGTCGAGGACGGTTTCAAAACCGTTTTCCAGTACGGCGTCGTCTTGGCCAATTTCTGGCATCAGCAGCGCGTCGTAAATGTACTGCGGCCGCATGTTCTCCAATCGCTTGTCGGGCTGGTAGTTGTCGGCATTATTCAAGCCCACGACGAATTTATTCCTCGGAGGGATCCACAGCTTGAATTCCTGCCCGTCGCTCACCATATCGAAGGCCGTGTTCCGCACCACCGGCAGCAGGCCCTTCATGCGCAACATGGACGGCTTGCGCACCAGCACGTAGCCGCGAATCTCTTTGTAATCGGTGATCCGGCCGCTTTTCACGTCTCCGGCGGAAGCGTCAATATCCACGGTTGCTTGCATGGACTGAATCTTGGCGGCCTGCGTGTTGACGTACTCGATCAACTGCTGCTGGGTCGCGGTCTTCAGCGGCCGGTCGGAGAACTGACGGTCCAGAGTGCGTGTCCGGAACAAACATCCGCTCAGCGGAAAGGTAGCCGCCGACAGAAGTAAAAGCAAAAACAGGCGCAGATGAGGGCGATGCATTTCTATGCCGGTACCCCGGGAAGACTTTTGCCAATAAGCTATCTGATTAGTATAAGGCAGCGAAGGCTTCAGTGCTTACCGCAAGCTACCCCGCAGACTGATGGCGTGGCGATAGGCCGCAACATTCCGATTGTGCTCTTCGAGGCTGCGGGCAAAGCGGTGGTGCCCGTTGCCATCGCTAACAAAATAAAGAAATTTCGTGCTGTCGGGGTGCAAAGCCGCTTGCAGAGAACTTCTCCCCGGATTGCCGATTGGCCCCGGCGGCAAACCCGGGAAACGATAAGTGTTATAGGGCGAGTTCACTGCCAGGTCGGCATGATGGAGGCTTCCCTGGTACGTGCCCGCCAGCAACTCCGCGTAGATCACACCCGGATCGGCATCGAGCGCCATCTTTTGCGCCAGCCGGTTGTAGTACACGCTGGCCACGATTGGCCGTTCCTCCGGAGCCGCAGTCTCCTTCTCCACGATCGACGCCACGGTCACGACTTGAGGAACATCGGCATTCAGCCCGATCTCTTGCGCCACCTCCCGAAACTGATGGACCATCGCGGCCGCCATTTCCTCCAGGCTCTCGGTCCGCGTGAACTGGTAGGTATTGGGGAAGAGATACCCCTCGAGCGACTTGGCCTCCGGCGCCAAATCCGAGATGAGCTGAGTCTGAGTTTCGGCAACCTGCAGAAAATCGGACGCCGACCCAAGCCCCGCATCTTCCATCGCCTTGGCAATGTCGAACATCGTATAGCCCTCGGGAATCGTGACCACGTGGAAGTAAATGTCGCCACGCGCGATCCGCTCGTAAACCTCTGGAAGCGTCGCCTGCCGCTCGAAACGATACTCGCCCGCCTTCAACGATGGCTTGGGATGCAACACATGCCAAAGCCCGAAAGCCAGTTCGCTGCGGATCACTCCCGCCTTCTTCAACTCGACCGCGATCCTCCGCGTCGAATACCCGGGATGCAGCAGCAAAGAAGTATCGGCTGGCGGAGTAATCGGGACATAGAGCTGCCATGCCACCCAGCCGCCAACGGCGAGAACGGCAATCAAAAACAGCGTGATCAGCGTGCGCAAGGTTCCAGTGTAGAGGCTCTTTCAGATTGCCACCAAGTGGCCAGAGTACAGGGCCGTGTGGAAGCGGGGCCGCGCCCCGCTTGGACGGGGCAAAGCCCCATCCCCACACAGGATTGCTCAAGCGTTTTTCTCGGCGCTCTCGGCGTCTCGGCGGTGAAATGGTCTACTCGCCCAGCCAATCCGCATATGGTTTCATCGACTCCACGTGGTCGAAAACAATCTTGATCGCGCCCGTGATCGGAATGGCGAGTACGAATCCGATTGCGCCCCAGACGGCTCCCCAGAACAGCAGCGCGATTGTGACCGCCAGCGGATTGATTTTCAGCCGGCTCCCGAGCAGCTTCGGGTAGAGAACATTCAGCGCGAAAAAATGCAGTCCGGCCACGCAAGGCACCAATATCAGCAGGTCCCCAGTCTCCAGTTGTCCCAGGCCGACCAGGATCGGCGGACCCATCGCCAGCACCACTCCCAGGTATGGAACCAGGCTCAGAAAGCCGCTGAGAAAGCCGACGAAGTAGAAGAAAGGAACGTGCAGCAACCCGAAAATCGCCACGCTCGCGCCCGAAATCAGCAGTCCAATCAGCAGGTTCCCCACAATGAAACTCTGCAACATTCTTCCAATCAGCCCCAGGGTCACGAATGCCGTGTTCCGGTGATGCAAAGGAAACAGCATCACGGTGGCCGAACGCGCGTGGTTGTGCCAGGTCAGCAGAAAGTAGGCCAGAAAGGGGACGAACGATGCCGCCAGCAGGATGTCGGTCACAGTGCCGGCTCCGTGCGTCAGCACGTCGGACCAGCTCTTCACCTGCCGCACCGGCACAACATTTGAGGGCTCGGGCTCGCCGACCACCTCGCCCGTCTTCTCGATCTTTTCCGCTTCCTGCCGGAATGGCTTCAGAATCGAGCGGATCTTCTTCGAATACTTTGGAACGCTGTCGGCAAAAGAGAGGGCTTGGTTGTAGGATGCAACGGTGATGCCGTAGAGCACCGCCAGCAGCGCGACCATGCTGATCAGCGCCGCCAAGGCCCTTGGAAGGCGCAAATACTCAAGCGCCCGCACCACCGGAGAGAGCATAAAGCTCAGCAAAATGGCAAAGAAAAGCACCGCCAGCACCGATTCGCCGTAATACGCGAACATGATGATCAGGGCCATGCCCAGCAGCGTCAGCGACCAGTGATGCCCGTTTCGTGTTTCAGCAGTCTCCATACTGTGATTGCTCACCTCTGCTACCGACTGGCCAACAATTCTGCCTTACCGCCGCGGGAATTGCACCATCGGAATTGTGCGTCTCGCCCGTCCGGCCGGGCGGGGGCGCCCGGCTCTCCATCAGCAAAGCTTGGATCGGCGATCGACGCGTCCCTCCACTAAAATTGCGGAAGTAAGAAGCTTTTCTGCCGCTGCCATCTACAATTGACGGATGGACGCGCCCCCGCCCCCCGCCCTCAGCCGTATCCTGGCCCTCGATGTCGGGTCGAAAAGAATCGGAGTTGCCGTCTCCGACCCGCTGGGCATCACCGCTCAGGGGTTGGATACGATCCAACGCCAGAACAAACGCCGCGATCTGGAGGCCCTGGGGCAAGTGCTGGCGAAATACGCGGTCCGGGAGATTGTGGTCGGCCTGCCTCTGCGCTTAAGCGGCGCGGAGGGGACGCAATCGGAAAAGATGCGCCGTTTCGCCGACGATCTGCACGCTCACTTCGGCTTGACCGTCCATCTTTGGGACGAGCGTTGGACTTCAACCGAGGCCAACCGCCTGCTGCGCGAAACCGATCTTTCCATCAAGAAGCGGGGGCAAGCAGTCGACCGCATGGCCGCTACCCTGATCCTTCAATCCTGGATGGAAGCCCACCCCGCTCGCTAAAAGCCCTTCTGTAGAGACGGGGCTTGCCCCGTCTCGGTTGGAGGCGGCGGGAAATTTGCGCGCGGCGGGAGACTCTACAGGAAGTAGACTGGAGTTTCACCATCCTGCTCGCAGAGCGCTGAGCGCGGTCAGGAGGCAAGTTCAGAAATTTCCGGAAAATGCAGATTACACTTCGTCAGAGCCTTGGTGAGCGCCTGTTCAATCAGACTCTCCTCGCAGTTCCGTGAGATGGCGATCTCGCTGACCAGTAGATATCGGGCGCGATCCAGCATCTTTTTTTCGCGGAAGGATAGCGACTTGCCCTGTGCAAGGATCAGCAGGCTCTTCAGCACCGCGGCCACGTCCGGGAGCGACCCGGTGCGCATGCGATCGGAATTCTCCTTAAACCGGTCTTTCCAGTCAGCCGCGTTAATGCATTCGCCCGAGGAAAGGTAATCCACGATCTTCTGCACCTCGCCATTGCGCACCACCGGGCGCATCCCGACGCTGCCGACGTTGGCGAACGGCACCATCACCTTCAAACTGCTGGCTGGGATTTTCAGCAGGTAGAATTTTTCGACCGTGGTACCCATGGTCCGGCTGCTGATTTGTTCAATAATACCGACGCCATGGTTAGGGTAAACGACCCTGTCGCCGATGTGGAAAACGTGGTCGCCGTTCATGGAGGGGCCCTCGCCCGAGGGTGCGGAGAACGTCTCCAGTCTAGCCGAGCGCTGCTCCTAAGGCAATCAAGAAGCGCTGCGCGCGGCCGATCCCGCCATTGACCCCCTCACGATTTCAGCCAGCCCCGAACTAAGTCATTTCGGTTGAGTGGGTTGGGCCTGAGCAGGTTGGAGCGGGGCGTTGGTGCGTGAATCCGAACTCAGTGACAGTTCCCAATGGCCGAGAGTTATAATGCCGAAGGCGATGACAGATGACAGAAGAGATCAAAAAGAGGCTTCGGGATGAGCTGAACACGCTGGAGCGTGAACTGGCCCACGATATCCCCAGAGAGCTCAAGAAGGCCGTCGCCATGGGCGACCTCAGCGAAAACGCCGAGTATCACATGGCCAAGCAGCGCCAGGAGTATCTGAAGGCGCGCCTCCGGCAACTGGGCAAGCGCCTGGCCGACCTGTCGCTGATCAACATGAACAATATCCCCAAGGATAAAGTGGGCCTCGGCTCGACCGTGACGATCTACGACGGCACCAAGAATGAAAAAATGGAATACCAGCTGGTAACCAGCGAAGAGTCCGACGTGGCCGCCGGCAAAATCTCAACTACCTCGCCGATCGGGCGCGCCCTGCTGAATAAGAAGGTTGGTGACACCGCCATGGTCGTCACGCCCGGCGGAAGCCGGGAAATGGAAATCCTGAAGCTCTCCACCATGCACGATCTCGCCGAAGCCAAGCTGGAAGCGGAACTGGACGCGCTGCCGGAACCGGAACGGGAAACGGAGTGAGCTGCAAAGTGGTGTTGCTGGTGGAGCGTCGCTCCATGGGCTTGTCGGCAAAGTTATGAGGGACGCGATATGAGTTGGACCAGCGGAGTCGGACGGGCCTGCGGCGTTCTGCTCGACGCCATCGTGCGCCTGCTCGCTCTCTCGCGCATTAATCCCAACATCCTGACCCTGATGGGGCTCTTGGTCAACACCTACGCCGCGTTTTTATTTGGATATGCCAATGGCGACAACCAGCGCCGCATGTTTTTCTACGCTGGTCTGGTCATCATCGGATCGGGATTCTTCGATCTGGTGGATGGCCGCGTCGCCCGCGCCTCGAACCAGGTCACTCGCTTCGGAGGGTTTTTCGATTCCATCGTCGACCGGTACAGCGATGCGTCGCTGTTCTTCGGCTTGCTGGTCTTCTACGCTCGCGGCAACCGATTCTTCTATGTCGTGCTGACCGCACTGGCCATGATCAGCGCCATCATGGTCAGTTATGCCCGCGCCCGCGCCGAATCGCTCATTGGCACCTGCCGCGTCGGTTTCATGGAGCGCCCCGAGCGTCTGGTGCTCATGATCATCGGCGCCCTGTTCAATGTCATGGCCCCGGTGCTATGGGTGATCGCCGTGCTTTCGACTATCACCGTCATCCACCGCGTCCTCTACACCTGGCAGCGGACAACCGAAATGGACGCTCCCGCCCGGGCCGCCGCGAATTAGGTTCCCAATCGCGATTCCACTCTTTTCGAGTGCTAGACTAATCCCCGCAACTTTCTGCAAGGACTAAAAGTGCCAACCAATCCTGTTCTGGTCGTTCACGGCGGTGCCTGGGCCATTCCCGACGACATGGTCGAGGCGCACCTCGACGGAGTGCGCTATGCCGCTGCCGCCGGATGGCGCGTGCTGGAAGGCGGCGGCTCGGCGCTCGACGCGGTCGAAGAAGCCGTCGTCGTGATGGAAGACGACGAAATTTTTGACGCCGGCCGCGGCAGTTTCCTGAACCGCGACGGCAAGGTGCAACTCGACGCTTTCATCATGGACGGCTCGAATCTCCGCGGCGGCGGCGTCGGTTGCGTCGAGCGTCTGCGCAACCCGGTTCGCGCCGCCCGAAAAATTCTTAGCGACAGCCCTCACGTGTATTTTGTGGCCGAGGGCGCCGAGCGCTTTGCCGCCGAGCACGGCATCGCTCTCTGCCGCAACGAAGATCTCGTCATTCCCAGGGAAGTCGAGCGCTTGCGCGAATATCAGGCGCAGGACTCAACCCACGGCAATGATCTGTTCGCACCCGAAATTTCGCACGACACCGTAGGAGCCGTAGCGCTCGACCGCGATGGCAATATCGCGGCTTCGACCTCAACCGGCGGCACGCTCAACAAAGCTCCCGGACGCCTCGGCGACTCGTCTCTCATCGGATGCGGCTGCTATGCCGATAATCTCAGCGCGGCCGCTTCCACCACCGGATGGGGGGAGCCCATCATGAAACTTGTGCTGGCGAAATGGGCGGCGGATCGGGTCGCCTCCGGCAGTCTGCCCGAGTGGGTCGCGCAGGAAGCGATGAACTATCTGAAGCAGCGCCTCAACGGCCACGGTGGAATCATTCTGCTGGATGCTCAGGGCCGCTTCGGAATTGCCCACAACACCCCGCGCATG
>JBEKYF010000083.1:0-16100 GCA_049511255.1 Terriglobales bacterium
ATCGTAAAACCTTCGGAAGCGGCAATGGAGCGCAGCCCGCTTACCAGAAACTCGCGGCCGATGATGACCACGGCCATCCAGGCCGGCACCAGCGCGGGATTGAACTGCACCAGCGTGATGAAGGCGGCGGCAATGAGCAGCTTGTCGGCCAGCGGATCGAGCAGCATGCCCATGGTGGTGATCTGGCCGCGCTTGCGCGCGAGATAGCCGTCAATGCCGTCGGTGATCGAAGCCAGGATGAAAACGACCGAGGCCATGATTTCTCTTTCCCCGGTCTGCTCGCTCGAGAAGCGTGGGGTGCAAAGAATCCAGATGAGAAGCGGAATCGCGGCAATACGGGTGAGCGTAATGTAGTTAGGAAGATTCACGCGATGGCTCAACCAGGACCGCCGGGGCGGTCGGTGTCAATGTGATTATCCTCTACATCGGAAGCCATGGCAACGGACAGGAGGCCATGGTCCAGGAAAGTAAGATAGTAATTCCAAAACGGGCACCATTTTAGAGCGGCGCGATGATGAAAAATGAAGTGGCGCGCGTTCAGAAAAGACCGCATGCCACTTATTTCTGCGCTTCTTTGTAGCCGGCAGCCTTCGCTTCAGATTCGGTCATGAACTTTCCGTTTTTGGTCTTGCCATACCAGCGGCCGCTCTTGTGGTAGACGCCGCTCTCGGTGTTGACCCACACCTTGCCGCTGGCTTTCGCCGCGGCAATCTCCGAACTGGTAGGTGCGCCCGCAGCCGCCTTGGTGGTCGCCTTGGGAGCGGCTGGAGCTGCGCTGGGACTAGCCTGAGCCGCGGGTTTTGCTGCGGCGGAACTGCTGTCGCTCGCCTGGGCGTTTGCCAAAGCAGGTGAAATGACGACCGCGAGCATCAAGCAGAAAATGAGCATCCATAGAGTAAGTTTGCCTGGTGAGTAATTCATTTTTCCTCGCAAGTTGCATCTTGAGGACGGGCGAGGGCGCCCGTCGCTCCACAAGCTAGGCATAGATTCCACGCTGGCGGATGGTGTATGCCACGCGGTCGATCGCCAGCATGTAGGCGGCGATCCGGTTGTTCACGCCATGAGTTTCGGAGTACCGGACAACATCATCGAACGCCGCAATCATAATCTCCGACAGGTGCTCGTTGACCACCGATTCCTTCCAGAAGTAGCCCTGGCGATCCTGCACCCACTCGAAGTAAGAAGTAGTGACGCCGCCAGCGTTGGCCAGGATGTCGGGGATCACGAAGACTTTTTTCTCGGAGAGAATATCGTCGGCGGCCGCAGTCGTGGGACCGTTCGCGCCTTCTGCCAGGATCTTGCATTTCACGCGGTCCGCATTTTGGCTGGTGATCTGGTTTTCGGTCGCCGCAGGGATCAGGATGTCGCAATCGACGAGCAAAAGCTCGGCCGGATCGTACTTCTCGGCGCCCGGGAAGCCGTGAATGGTGCCATTGCGCTGGCGGAATTCCCATAACGCCTCCATGTCGATGCCGTCCCTTTTGTACAGGCCACCGTCCACCTCGACGATGCCGATGACCTTGTATCCGGCTTCCGCCATGAGGCGCGCCGCGTTCGAACCGACGTTGCCGAAGCCCTGCACGATGACGCGGGTAGTGTTGCGATTCAGACGCAGTTTCTTGATCGCCTGTTCGCAGACCATGAGAACACCGCGCCCCGTAGCCTCGCGGCGCCCGCGCGATCCGCCAATGTTGATCGGCTTGCCGGTGACGACGGCGGTGACCGTCTGGCGCGCATGCATGGAATAGGTGTCCATGATCCAGGCCATGGTCTGTTCGTTGGTGTTCACGTCAGGGGCGGGAACGTCTTTCTCGGGCCCGATGAAATCGAACAGCTCGGCGGTATAGCGGCGGGTCATGCGCTCCAACTCGCCCTGCGACATTTTGTGCGGATCGCAGATGATGCCGCCCTTGGCGCCGCCGAACGGAATGTTCACCACTGCGCACTTCCACGTCATCCAACTCGCCAGCGCGCGGACTTCGTCGAGGTTCACGTCGGGCGCGTAGCGCAGTCCGCCCTTGGCCGGGCCGCGCGCAATGGAGTGCTGCACCCGGTATCCCGTGAAGACTTCCAGGTGCCCGTCATCCATCATCACCGGGATATGAACAATAATTTCGCGGCTCGGACTCCGCAGAACCCTCCACAGTCCTTCATCAAGATTCAGCTTTTTCGCGGCCAGATCGAAGCGGGCAGCTTGCGCCTGCCAGGGATTAGTTTCCTGTTCGAGGTCCACTGTCTTCATAAAGTCTCCGGATGATTGCGATAAACCCTGCTGCCCAAGTCAAGCAGGCAAGCCTCGCAAAGTATATTGCCGGCCCGCAGGCTAGGCAAGCGAAGGTGTGATGAATGGGGAACGTGGGCGCAACGATCGGATTCCTTATAATGAAATCCGCGGGAGAGCCATGATCCGTCCTGACTACAAAGAGTTCGCCCGGTTGTCACGCGGCGCCACGCTGGTTCCGGTGGCGAAGTCGATCTCTGCCGACTTGCTGACCCCGGTTTCGGCCTTTCTTGCCGTGGCGGACGGAGAGCCCGATGCTTTCCTGCTGGAGTCGGTCGAAGGTGGAGAAAAAATTGGACGGTATACGTTTCTTGGCGTGCGGCCGTTTCTGAGGCTGGAGTCGCGTGGCGCCGAGATCAAGATCGAACGTGGCGGCATTAAGAAAGTCGAGCGGCGCACGGGAAATGTTTTCGCAGTCATCAAGGAACTGCTGCAGCAACATCGTCCAGCGACGATGGAAGGCTTGCCGCCATTCACCGCCGGCGCGGTCGGTTATTGCGCTTACGACATTGTGCGGCAACTGGAGAACATCGGAGAGCACGCTTCGGATGACCTCGACGTTCCCGACTGTGTGCTGATGTTTTTCGATCGCGTGCTCGCCTTCGATCACCTGCGGCACCAGATCCATATTGTGGCGTCGGCGGACGTGACGCGGGAAGCGCCCAGAGTTGCCTACGAGCGGGCCGTGAACGACATCGCGGGCATCGAGAAAAAACTCGCCGCGGGATGGAAGCCGGCGCACTGGCGCAAAGCTGCCACAAAGTCGAAGCTGGCGAAGTTAAGAATGAAGCTGCGGGCGCGCACTCCGAAGCCCAAGTTTCTGGAAAGTGTCAGGCGAGCCAAGGAGTACATCGCCGCCGGGGACATTTTCCAGGTCGTGCTTTCGCAGCGCTGGGATTTCGAGCCGGGAATCGCTCCGCTCGATCTCTACCGCGCGCTGCGGACCGTGAATCCGTCGCCGTATATGTATTTTTTGCGGTTCGGCGGCGGACGAAAGAATTCTGCAGGAATGCACGTGCTGGGTTCGTCTCCCGAAATGCTGGTGCGTGCCGCGGGAGGAGGACGAAAGCTCGAATACCGTCCGATTGCGGGGACGCACCCGCGTGGACGCGACGAAGCGGAAGACGCGGCGCTGGAAAAGAAAATGCTCGCGGACGAGAAAGAACGCGCCGAGCACGTGATGCTGGTCGATCTCGGCCGCAATGACCTCGGCCGAGTCAGCGAGTATGGATCGGTAAAGGTTTGCGCTCTGATGTACGTGGAGCGCTACTCGCACGTGATGCACCTGGTTTCGGCGCTCGAGGGGCGGCTGCGTCCTGAACTGAATTCGATGGACGCGTTTGCCGCGTGCTTTCCCGCGGGAACGCTAAGCGGCGCACCAAAAGTTCGCGCCATGCAGATCATCGAAGAACTGGAGCCGACGCGGCGTGGAGTGTATGGCGGGTCCGTGCTCTACGCCGATTTCGCGGGGAATCTGGATTCGTGCATTGCGATTCGGACTCTGCTCATGAAAGGCAAGAAGGCGTACTTGCAAGCGGGCGCGGGAATCGTGGCCGATTCCGATCCGCAGCGTGAGTTTGAAGAGACGGAGAACAAGGCGCGGGCAGTGCTGCGGGCAGTGGAGATGGCTAGGGGCAGTGGATAGTGAAGGCTCGGGGTTGTGAATGCCTTACCGTGCGTGCTATCCACCTTTGAGAAAGTTTTTCACGAGCTTTTTCCCTTCCCCAGTCAGCACGCTTTCGGGATGAAACTGCACACCCTCAACCGGGAAATTCTTATGTCGCAGGCCCATGATGACTCGGGTTCCGTCTTTGTCCAAAGTCCATGCGCTGACTTCGAGATCGCTCGGCAGGCCGTCCTCGGCGACGATCAGCGAGTGGTAGCGCGTCGCGGTCATCGGCGAAGACAGGCCGCGAAAGATGGTCTTGCCATCGTGCTCAACCTGACTGGTTTTGCCGTGCATCAGGGTCTTCGCGCGAACTACCTGGCCGCCGAAGGCCGCGCCAATCGCTTGGTGTCCGAGGCAGACGCCTAGCAACGGCACCTTGTATGGAACTCGGCCCGCGAAATGGCGGATCAGTTCGATGCTGATGCCGGCTTCCTGGGGAGTGCATGGTCCCGGAGAAACGACGATGCGCTCGGGGTGCATCGCCTCGATCTCGCTGACCGTCACTTCGTCGTTGCGGCGAACCTCGACTTGGGCGCCCAGTTCGCCGAGGTACTGGACGAGGTTGTAAGTGAACGAATCGTAGTTATCGAGAACGAAGACCACGAATTCATTGTAGCGGCTGCAAGGCAGGCCTCGAAAGCCTTGACAGGCTGGTCGCAAATTGCCATGCTTACAGGCGATTTCCGGAGGTTCGATGGCCGAGACGCAGCAGGACAATGATAAGCGGGCCACGCGGCGGTTCGCGCTTCGTCTGCCAGTAAGCGTCCGTTACGGCGAAAATGAGCCGGAGCACGCGGC
Organism: Terriglobales bacterium; assembly: GCA_049511255.1. Classification (GTDB taxonomy): domain Bacteria; phylum Acidobacteriota; class Terriglobia; order Terriglobales; family Acidobacteriaceae; genus Acidiflorens. The sequence goes on from JBEKYF010000083.1 coordinate 4,749, forward strand.
GCAGACTCGCGACGTCAGCGCGCGCGGAATCTGCTTCTATGTCGATTCCGTCATTCAGGCCGGCTCGGCGATTGATTTCACGCTGACCTTGCCGCCCGAGATCACGCTGACGGAAAGCATCCGAGTGCGCTGCAAAGGCCGCGTGGTGCGGGTCGAAGGTGGCAGTCCCGCCAACAAGATAGCGGTGGCAGCCGTCATTGATGAGTACGAGTTCCTGGCCGACTCGTAATAAATCGCGCGCTTTTTCCCAGCATCGCTTTTTTCGGGCTCTTTTTCCATGGAACCCCCGAGTGGTATGGTTGCTGTAACACTCGAGTGCTTTCGTGAAAGACTTCCCGCCGAATCTGGCGTTCCGGCAACCGCTCTCTCGCCGCAGTTTGCGGGCAGATTTGTGCGCGGCTATTGCGCTGGGAATGCTCGTACTCGCAGCCCCCTGGCTTCGTTCCCAGACAACGGTTGAGCCTGGGGTTAAGCCGGGCTCCAAGCCTGCCGCTCCTTCTTTGAGCAAGATTGCTGCGATTAAGAGCTTCCGGATTGTGCAGGAAAAGGATGGCCAGGCAGTCGAAATTCTTTCGACGAAGCCGTTGATTCCTTCGATACAGGCGATCAGCGACCCTGATCGGCTGGTGATCGATCTGCCGAATGCGCGGCTGGAAACGCAGCAGAAGCGGATCAGCGTACAAGCCGATCAGATCAGCACAATACGCGCCGACCAGTTTCAGCAGAATCCACCAGTAGCGCGCGTGGTCGTAGATCTACTTGCGCCGCGCGCCTACACCTGGGATGCTGCAGGAAACCGCCTGGTCGTGCATCTCGGGAAGAATCCCAACCAGGCGAACAGTTCGCCATTTCAGCCACCTACGGTTCCCAGCCTGACGCCAGCGCCACAACCGGTAGTGATGGCGGTGCGCGCGGCCGGCCCGCTGGCGCTGGCTGGAAATAACGGGGGCTCAGGTTCTTCGATTACCGCCGGACCGGATACCGCCGTCCTCAGCCTGTCGAGTGGCGGCAAGGTGCATGTTTGCCCGGGAACGACCGTGGCGGTGACTCCGTCGCAGAACCGGCATAACGTGATGCTCAGCATGAACACGGGCGCGCTCGAAGCGCACTTCGCGCTCGACGCTTCTTCGGATTCCGTAATGACGCCGGACTTCCGCATCCTTCTGGTGGGGCCGGGGGAATTTCACTATGCCATCAGCGCGGACAACCAGGGTAATACCTGCGTGCGAGCGCTACCCGGCAACACGGCATCGGCGATTGTCACCGAGTTACTCGGCGATCGCACTTACCAGGTCAAGGCGACCGACCAGCTCGTGTTTCGTTCCGGGCAACTCGATCGTGTGGATATGGCAGTGCCGCTCGAGTGCGGATGTCCACCCCCGCGGGACCCTCCGCTGCGGGCGACAAACAATCTGCCCATGCAAAGCCGAGCGCAGAGCGCTTTGCCCCCCTTGAACGGGAGCCCAGCGCCGGTTGCGGAGACGGCTCACGTGGAAAGCGCGCCCGCGACTGGGTTACCGGCAGCGGCCGCTCCACTTGACGCCTCGGTTGCGCCGAACGAACTTCACGTGCAGGTAGAGGCGCCGTTTGTATTCCACGCAACAGGCCCCCCGCCCGCGCCGGTTGAGGATGTGCGCGCGCTGCCTCTAGATTCGCGTCCGCAAGCAGCGCCGGTTTTGGCGGCTCCGCTTCCTCCGCCCGCGAACGAAAAGCCGAAACCGGCTGGCACTGAAGCGGCGTCGGCGAGTCACGCGCCGGCGCGCGGGTTCTTCAGAAAACTCGGGGGATTTTTTGCCGCGATGTTCCGCTAATCTGCCCAAGTGTGTTGCGTCGCCGGGCAAAGTTTTCTGCCGCGCTTGCATCTATATTGGGCTACACGTCTCAAATCGCAATGCTTCAAACTGCACGCAAGGAGAAAAACAATGCGAAGACTGTGGACTGTTGTCTTGTCATTGACGATGCTGGCGAGCGCTGCTTGGGCGCAGATTCCGACGAAGGGAAACGTATTTTTCGGCTATTCCTACGACCGTACTTCCGTCGTATCGAACGACACATCAAATCTGAATGGATGGGACGCATCGCTTGAAGGGAAATTCCTGCCATGGATTGGCCTGGTGGCCGATGTCGACGGGCATTATGGCAACCACAATTTCAGCGGCACCAGCGCCGACGTCGCCGCGCACAACGTTCTGTTTGGCCCGAGAGTCTCGGTGGAGTACCACCGCTTCCGTCCCTTCGCGGAGTTCCTGGTGGGCGTGGGGCACATCAGCCGGAGCAACGGAATTTCCGACTCGAATACTTCGTTCGTCAATGCGGTCGGCGGAGGTCTGGATTATCGGATCGCCGGGCCGATAACGTTCCGCGGACAGCTCGATTGGATCAACACTCGTTTCTATGGCGAGGGCCAGAATGGCGTGCGCTTCTCGACGGGAGTCGCGGTGCACTTTTAGAGTATCGTGTCCCGCAAATTCGCGATCTAAGTTTGGGTTGTCATCTTAGCGAAGCGAAAGATCTATGCGTTGCGCATTCAAATCCATAGGTCCTTCGCTTCGCTCAGGATGACAGCGTGGATTTATGCCACGAACTCGCGGGGACACTACACGCGGGTTGGTCACAACACTTGCGGCGACTAAATTAGACAACAACCTTCGATTGAGTTGGAGCCGCCGTGTGCTCCGCGCATTCTTCCAGGATCATGGGCACTTCAAACAGCGCTCGATTGGAGTACTCGTTGGCCTTGAGACGGAATTCATTGAAAGTCGCGCTCTGGAGTAAGCGTTGAACGGCGGGCGCAATTCTTTTGAAGCTCGGCACGACGATCCCGTAACCTTTCTCCGTCACCCATTCCGCGTTGTATCGTTCTTGCGGCAGCGTTCTGGCATTGCATTCAACGATCACAGGCAAGTGGAACTGCAGCGCCTCACTTATCGAGCCAGGGCCTGGTTTCCCAATAAAAAAGTCGGCCAAGGCCATGTAGTATTCAACGTTCTGAGCAAATCCGACGACTAAGATTGGCTTTCTGGTCTGCAGGTTCTTGAGCTTAGCGGCGAGCTTCTCATTGTGTCCGCAAATTAGGATTAACTGGACGCCGCTGCCGGCTTCGTTGAGTTTCCTGGTGATGTCCACCATCACCTGGGAGCCATAGCCTCCGAACAGGACAATGCCCGTTGGACAATCGGTTTCCAGGCCGAGCCGCTTCCTTTCAGAGACACGATCGACCGTGGTCCTTTCGTAGAACTTTGGCTTCAGAATCATTCCAGATGTCTGGAAGATATGGTCGGCGGGGTGGCCGATGGTTAAGGCTTGTTGTCGGGCGCGTTCCGTACCGGCGATGATGTATTCCGACTCGCGTTCAATCCAGAAGTGTGGCGGGTAATCCGCCAAATCCGTGATTAGAGTGACAAAGGGCGTTCGTGTGCCGGGCGTTCTTATATCAACCGGGCGAAGGCTGTCGGCGATCTCGCGATTGAAGTGCGGGATTACTGAGAGCACCAGGTCCGCCGGATGCTCGGCCCAATAAGCTCGAAGTGCTTTCACGATCGGGGAATGGTAGAGACGGATCGTCCCCTGCAGAACGACCAGGAGTTGCGGCGTGAAGCGCGTCCAGCCTCGGCGGAGAATCAGGTTGTAGGTGTCCTGAATGCGCAGGCCGGTGGCGCGACGAAGGAGGTCGAGGGGATCGAGCAACTCCTGAATGTCGAGAAGGCTGACGTCCCAAGGATGCTCTTGCCCGGAGAGAGTCCCTTTGAGAGCGTCGGCTGCACTTTGATGTCCTCCGCCAGCGTGGTGGAAAACGATAGTCAATTTGCGCAAGAGTCACCTGACTTGCGTCGAGATAAATTTCGGAAGTCCGTGCGGAAGACCGTGCCGTCGGTGGAGTTGGCGTCAGCGACTAACGCTCTCATACTCGCCATCTTCGAGTAGGCTCCCCTCATCGGCGAATTCAGCAGGCTCGTAATCAGCCGGGCCTCGTTCTTCGCCGGGATGATGATCGTCAGGCTGCTCAATGTATTCATGGATCTGGATTCCCTCTTCACCAACGGTGATGTAGGTAGGATGCTCGTCAATCCAGGCTCCGCAATTGAAATAATCGACGCCGTGCCCGTGCTTGTGCAAGGCGGCATGGGTGTGGCCGCAGAAAATGCGCGCCGCGTGATGATGACGGGCATGGGCCAGGGCACCCTCGGCGACCTTTGGCGACAAGCGCAGCCAGCGCGTGTTAAGCCGGTCGAGGAAACGGGTCACAGTTTTGTTTTTCGAATCCCACTTTTGCAGTTGCAGATAAAGCAGCGTCCCGATCAGATAGCTGACGCGAACATTGCTCACGACGAAGCCGTCGAACTGGTGGCCGTGCACGGCGATGTGGCGCAGGCCCTGATATTCCCATTGATATTCGTGGTACACGCGGACACCCACCAGATGGGACATGATTTCGGCCAGGCCGTGGTCGTGATTGCCTTCGACCCAGACTACTTCGACATTGCGCTTGGGATTAGAGAGCTTGCGAATGAAGCCGAGAAATTTCCAGTGCTCTTTTTTCAAGCGTCCGAAATTGAGGTCGGCAAAAATATCGCCTAGCAGAATGAGGCGGCGATATTGATTTTCCCGCAGGACGCGCAACGCCTCGCGGGCGCGGCTCATGTCCGCGCCGAGGTGCAGATCCGAGAGGATCAGCGTGTCATAGATCTGCGGTGCTGTGACCTGCGACGCCACGACTCCATTGTCGCCGAGGAGTGTTACGAGGTGATGAATTGGGAACCGACTGAGAGGCCAGAGGTAATCAGTCAGTAACCTGCCTCCGACCCGCCTGCGAAATCGGCTGACGGCCGCGGATGGCTTGCCCGGCCGCGTTTTTAGTTCAGTTCACGCTCGCAGTGCGCTCAGTGCGTTGGGGGAACGTATTCGGCGGGACGCGTGGATCCTTCACCGAAGAAAAACTGCTCCATCTGCTTCACGATGACTTCCTGATCCTGCTTGCGTGCCGGGTTCAGGCGATATTCGTTCAGCAACATTTTGCAGTGTTCCACCCACTGGTCCCACGCCTGTTGCGAGACCTGCTCGTAGATCTTTTGCCCCAAGTCGCTGTCGAACGGAGGCTCGGCGAGCCCAGGCAATTCCTGTTTCAATTTGGCGCAGAAGACTTTGTGATCGGACATAAAATTCTTCTGAAATTATCGCACAGGCATCGCGCCTTCATCGATTGCGGACGAGAAGGTTTTGCCGCGGTGATGAAATTTTGCATAAGGCCGCCCGCACAAGCTAGGCACGTACTTCACCAAAATCGCCCGGTAGAGTGAAATTTTCATTGACAAATTACATACAAATGGCAATATCTTGTGGTAGGATAGCTACTCATACTATGAGTTGAGTAGCCCGGGCATCAAGGTGCCCTGTCGAGAACCTTGGGAGAACAAAATCGTTCAAACGGAGGAAACACTTCATGGCAACCAAGAAGAAAGCCGCCAAGAAAAAGAAACACTAAGCGGACAGACGCTTGTTCAGAAATTCCCCAAAGCCTCTCAGGAGAAGCACCTCTTGAGAGGCTTTTCCTTTGTGGGTCGTTGGTCGATAGTCGTTGGTCGTTGGCAAACCTAAGGGTGACCCGCGAAGGACAAACGACTATCGACTAACGACCATCGACTGATTTCGGCGTGCCGACCGTACTTCTGGGCACATTAGGGGGTTGTCCCGCGGCGCGGCTCGTGCTAGAAACGCGTATACAGGAGTACGGAAGCGGCCTTCATGAGCCTGCGCAAGAAAGCGTCGAAGAAAGCGGCCCGCAACGCCGAAATCATCATTCCGGACAAGCTCTATTTCCGCATCGGCGAAGTCGCCGGCTTGTGCCGTCTGCCTGCCTACGTACTTCGGTTTTGGGAAACCGAATTTCCGCAGCTCAAGCCAGTAAAAAGCAGCACCGGGCAGCGCATGTATCGCAAGCGCGATGTAGAGTCGGTAGTGCGGATCAAGAAGCTGCTTTACGACGACGGCTTCACGATCGCGGGTGCGCGGCTGCAGTTGCGCGAGGGGACCAAGTCCGATCGGACCCAGACCGCCCTCCCGTTTCCGATGAATCCTTCCGTGAGTGTGGCGCACTTCCGGTATGAACTGCAGCAGATCCTGCACATTCTTTCCGCACGCCACTAGCCGCCAATAAAAGCGCGGGCTATGAAGCCCGCGTGCATTCCTTCGCAAATCTTTTTGTCTTATGCCGATTGCCGCAGGGGCTCGGCTTCGACCAGCGGCGCATTGACCAGGTGTTCGCTCAGGAACCAAGCCTGCAGTTCGCTGGGGCGAAGCACATCAGTCACCACCAGATCGTTGGTGCCGGGGTCGCCCAGTTTGGTGGCCAACTCCGCGAGTTCACGGCAATGGGTGATGATGACCTCGTGCGCGTCCAGCAGGCGAGAGAGTTGCACGGGAACCTCTTCGCGGCCCTTGGGCGGGCGCGGAATCCGGGTCAACTCGGCGACATCGGCCGCCATGGCGATACTGACTCCGCCCAGAAGCTGGATTCGTTCCGCGATCGTGTCGACGATCTCGCTCTGTTCTGCGTAGTGTTTATCGAACAGAAGATGAAGTTGATAGAACGTGGCTCCGGACACCTGCCAATGGGACTTCTTGTAGAGATCCCGAAGAGTCATGGTGTCGGCCAACAGTTGATTGAGTTGTTCGGTTATCTCCAGTCGTACCGGTTCGATCAGTTGCAACGGCATCTCAGTGGTCACTGTGCCAAATGCCTGGAGTTCGCGGGCGCTCTGGTGGAAGCGGGGTTGCGCTGAAGCTTTGCTCGAATTGGTGGAGCTTGGTTTCTTAGCCATGAAGTTCTCCTGAAACTACGAAATTGGGGGGCAAGCCAGAAGAGGAGGAAATTGCCAGAACAGAGGTATCTGCTTCCGGTCCTGTTTGCCGGCTCAGCCCCATTCGATGCCAACTGCCGGAAATCGATTCCCAGCCTTGCCAAACTCCCTGCTTGCTCAGTCGGCAGCGCTGCGCCGGAGGCTGTGCACCTCAGCGAGGAAGTCGACTCGAGGCAAGCCTTTGACACCCGCATTCGCCATCTTGGCTTTGAGTTCCTCGGAAACTATGAAGGCGCGCGCCTTTTCCAGACTCTCCCATTCGAAGAAAAGTGTGAGGTGGTTGACGTTTCCAGCGCTGCGGAAAATACGGCAACTGAGCTCGCCGTTTTTGCGGCGCCAGTCAAAGGCGGAATCGAACGCCGCTTTCCAGGCCGTATAATCGGCGATTTCGTGGTGGATGAGAACGGTAATCATGATTTCGGGGGCACTCCTTTCACCGTGAAAACGTTGCTCCAAACGCAGGAAAAATGCAAGGGCTCGGATCACAGGGGGCTGGACTTGCGGGCCGGTTGTGATCCACTGGATGGCCGGGGGAGGGGTAAATGGTCGGCCCCAGAAATCCGCTACGGCCGCGTTATAGACATTTTGGGTCCGTTAGTGGAAACGCGGCCCGGCTCTGAATGTCCCGTCGCCGTTGCATATCGGCCACCGGTGGATTATCAAATACGCTATAGATGGGAATAGTCAGGTCCAGCCACCCCCACCCCCCCCCTATTTCCGCTAAAATATTGAATAATAAAGACTTACTTGCAAAATATTCCAGAATAAGGACTTAGCTTGACTGTCGCCACTTTGGGGGCGGCTTGTTTACCCGGCGTCATAATTTTTTTTATATCACGGCCCTTTAGAATCATAGATTTGGCGGGAAATTCCTTTCAAATCTTTGAGTTTAAAGGAGTTATTCGTAAAATATTCCGGAATAAGGAGTTAGCTTGTTGGGCTCACTCGCAGGATTTCGGCGGGGGGCTTGACGGCTGACTGCCTCAACTTCGTGTTGTCAAAGAGCGCCGGCTAGTGGGGCTGGGGCAGGTTTGAGGTGCGTCTTGGTGAGACGGGCACACCTCGACCCTGCTACAGGTCGACTCCATTGTCGCCGACGGGCGGTTGGAGGTCCGTGATGGTGCTCACTGGGCGTTTGTGATGAAAAAAGATGAGGTATTTTCGGGGTACTTCGAGGGATTGCAACGTCGACGGGCCCGCCCAAGCGGAGCTTGGACGGGGCACCCTCCGGATTTTCAAATGACGATGTTGGGGCGGGCCACCCGCCACCAAATCCGGCAATACATTGGCTAACTGTGGCATCTATTTGCAGTATTTGCAATACCCGGTGTGGAAAGTCGTTTCGTTTCAGCATGGTGATCGGCCACAAACGTGCCCCAGGGTGCTGCTCAAACCGCCTCGAGGGGATTTCGAATACGCGAAAATCATTATGGTTCAGCCTAGTACTATTACTATTCGCCGCCATCGGAGCGCCCACGGCGTTGAGGGCCGACTCCATTACATACAACGTTGATCTCGCGGTCGGCGCAGGCAGCGTGACTGGTACTATCGTAACCGATGGCAAAACAGGGGTCCTTACCAGCTCGGACATCGTCTCCTGGGATCTGCTGTTGGCGGTTCCCCCACCCCCCGGATCCTATGGCTATTCCACCCTAGGTGACGCCGGACCGTCCGCATATGGGTGGGAATCCTCTCAAGGAGAATTACTCACCGCCACACCGTCCGCGCTGTCCTTCGGGGAACTCACGGGGGACGGGGCAATAGACTTATCGATGTTTACGTACGCGGGCTGCTGTGACTCGATGGGGATAAATAAATATGCAGGGTTATCCAGCGTAGAGTTAGAAGTAGTGCCGTTTGACTGTCTCTTGAATGAATGCCCGTGGCCCAACCCTACGGTTACCCAAACTTACACAGGTACGGTCGTGTTAGGGACAACGCCCGAGCCGGGCACGGCTACACTTGCGCTGACAGGAATAGGATTGTTAGGTTTGTTGGTGGTGATGCGAAAGCGGTACGCTCGCAGCTTTCCGCAGGCCCCTTGAACGCATCGCTCGCACATACATCCCGCACACCACTCAGCACCCATCGCTTCCAGCGCCGAACGTATTGCCCAATGCGCCGCGAGATTTCCTCTTGCGGCGCATTTTGCTCATAAAGCGCACCAGCGCTCTGGCGGCCCGCATCACCAAATGGCCGTCTCGTGCCGTTAACGCCGAACTAGACTGAATTAGCCGCGATATTTGCCATCTGCCAGAAGAGCAGTGCATCAGTGTCGTTACTGGTAGCTTGCCGAATGGGGCGCACGAAAAACATTGCGCGGATTGACCCCTTGCTTAGTATTCGGGGCCGGAGGGAACTCCGCGTAACCGCTTGATTTGAAGAATGGTCGGGACGGCGAGATTTGAACTCGCGACCCCTTGCACCCCAAGCAAGTGCGCTACCAGGCTGCGCTACGTCCCGATGGAATCCGCTGTCGAGGATGACAGCGTGGGGTTTGACTTTCAAATTCTACACCAGTCGGCAGCCCCGGGCGAGGAAGCCGGTTTTGGTGTCCTTGGTGGCTGAAGAACTTCGTCGGCCTGCCGCCGCAGCGACCCTCTGTCACAAACGGAGCGTGATGGGTATCATCTCGGGGCGGCCGCTTTTCGCGTCAATTATGATTGCGTAGAAAAACTCAGGCCGTGGAATCATGCGAGGCTTCTCTTGGCGATCTTAGTATCGGGCGGAGCGGGCTACATCGGCAGTCATGCGGCGCGCGCGCTGCGGCGTTCCGGCTATGAGGTCGTGGTCTATGACAATCTCTCAACCGGTTTCCGTCGGTTGGCGCACGGCTTCGAACTTGTGGAGGGCGACATCGCCGACGAAGCCAGGCTCCGGCCCGTGCTCGCGCGGGTCGACGCTGTGATGCACTTTGCCGCCCACGCTTATGTTGGAGAGTCGGTCGAGAACCCGCGCAAGTATTTCCGGAACAACGTCCTCGGCGCGCTCAGCCTGCTGAATTCCGCGCTGGACACCGGCATTCGCCGCTTCGTGTTTTCCTCCACCTGCGCCGTGTACGGTATCCCCGAGCAAATTCCGATCTCCGAGCAGACGCCGCGCGAGCCGGTCAATCCCTATGGCGCATCGAAGCTTTTTTTCGAAAACGCGCTTGAGGCTTACAACCGCGCTTACGGACTGCGCACGGTGCGGCTGCGCTATTTCAACGCCGCGGGAGCCGATGAAAGCGGCGAGATTGGCGAGATGCACGACCCGGAAACTCATCTGATTCCGCTGGCGCTTGCCGCCTCCACCGCGAACGGAGCCGAGTTGCAAATCCACGGGTCTGACTACCCGACTCCGGACGGCACCTGCCTGCGCGATTACATTCATGTTAACGATCTCGCCGATGCGCACGTGCGGGCGTTGCAATACCTTGAAAGAGGCGGCGATGAAAAAGGCGGCGGCTCGCTGGCCGTCAATCTGGGGACAGGCCGCGGACATTCCGTTCTCGAAGTCATCCGGGTAGCGGAAGAGGTCACGGGACGGCCGGTTCGGCGAACGATCGGACCGCGGCGGCCGGGCGATCCTCCGGTTCTGGTGGCCGATCCGGCGAAGGCCCAAAGAGTGCTGGGATGGACGGCCCAGCGCGATCTCGCCGACATCGTCTCGAGTGCGTGGACCTGGATGCAGAAAAATTTGTAATTGCCGATTTGTAATTTGGGGATTCCGGAGTCTCTCGGCTTTTCAAATTACTAATTACAAATTGCCAATTACAAATCCTGTCCCATGGCCTTCCGCAATCGCTCCCAGGTCACGTCCAGCGCCTCGGGCAGCACTCTCGTTTCACCGATGACGCTCTCGAAATTGGCGTCCGCGACCCAGCGCGGCAGAATGTGCATGTGGATGTGTCCGGCCACGCCGGCGCCTGCGGCTTTTCCGATATTCATGCCGAGATTAATGCCGTCGGGTCGATAGAGAGAGCGCAGAACGGCCTCCATCCGCTGAGTCAGAACCAACATCTCGTAGGCGGCATCGACGGGGAGCTTGTGCAACTCGTCCAAGTGCGCATAAGGCACGACCATGACATGCCCATTCGTATACGGATATGTATTGAGAATGACGTAGCAATGCGCCCCGCGGTGGACGATGCGGGCCTGTTGGTCGCTTTCTTTGGGAGCGTTGCAGAAGATGCAGCCTGATTTTTGGTCGGCGCCAGTAACATATGCGTAACGCCACGGAGTCCAGAGATGGTCCATGGGGGGAGAGTAGCAGAAGCGGCCAGCGCGGAGCGAATGGCCGTTTTCTGCCCGAACCGAGTACAAAGCGCTTGACAGACCGATTGGTCGGTTGTACTATCTGATCCCAAGTTTGCTCTTTATTTGAGCAAATGAGAATTTCATGCAGAGTGGCTGAGGGACGAGCCCTAGGACGCCACGGCAACCGGATCGGGATCATATATCCCGACCGTCAGGTGCCAACTCTCGCCCGGTAACGGGGACCATGAGATTCGGGG
>JBEKYF010000084.1:0-16051 GCA_049511255.1 Terriglobales bacterium
AGCGAACTCCCCCACTTGCCGAAGTCGACGTTGAGGCCCTTGCCGACAGGAACGATGTAGGTACCGTAAGCCTGGAAAATGTTGCGATAGATGTCTGGACGTGGTTCGTTGGCCGGGTTTCCCTGCGACGAGTCCGTAGCCTGGCCGAACTGCAGATCGAGGCGTCCACCCCAACGGCGCCCTACGGCTGCATCCGGTGGATGGTCAAAAATCACACTGGCCTGATTCAAACTGAAATTATTGCTGAGGACGTCGTAGGCGCGCAGCAGGTTTACGCGACCGACCGGGTGGTTGAAGTTGTATTCGTAATAGCTGTCGAGACCGAGACTGATTGTTGTATCTCGGAGAAAACCGAGAGTTTCTGTATCTTTGGCACTATCCTTGGCAGTCGTGGTTTCCTCCGCGGGAGCGGTTAATGCCTGAACACTCTGGGTAACAGCAGGAGGCCGTTTCTCTAGAGCTGGGACCTGGCTACTCGACTGCAGGTGTTTCACCAGGCTTTTCAACTCCGTCACCTCCGACTCCAGCTGAGTTACTCGCTCCTGCAGGGTTTGAGTGGTTCCCGACTGCAATGGAACCGATTGCTGCTGCTGTGTCGATTGGGCCCGGAGCGATGCCGCACAAACGCATAGCGCGACTACAGCGGCCAAGTATCTCCAGGACGATTCTGCTGTAACCTTTTGGATGACCATCCGATTTCTCTCCGTGTGAATTAGCACGTTGCTTGACCTTGCATCGATGGGAAAGCGCGTGCCTTAAAACCATTCTCACGCAGCGCGGGTCGCTGTGCGCATGTACGCTACACCTGAAGCCCACACTAGCGACGGATCGCCTGAAAGCGGAACGAATAGCCGATCCCGATGAGATGATCCACTGCCGCCGACGATAGGCCCACGCCGACATGGAAGTCTATCTGTTGCTGTCTGGCGATCTTTAGAGCTGTGCCGAAGTGCAGCAAGTGCCGCGGCCCGCCAGCTTCCGGAAAGTCACCCGCGTACTCGACAAACGCATCCCAGGGTTTCGTCAATTGCCGATCTAAGAGGAACGTCGACTCGCCGGTCACGTTTCGCGTGCGGCCCTGAGTGGGCCAGTACACCGAGAACATTCCGGCCGCCGTCCAGTTGGCGGAGAGCGCGCGCGACCAGGGCACCTGCAATCCCGGATCGTACCCGCCGCTGGACACGGTATTGGCGCCGGTTGGGAAACTGAGGAACAGGATCACGGATACATCGAATTTACCCGGTGTGGGGCCAAGCTGTTCTTTTACTCCGAAGGCAAAGTCACCGAATCCCGTGCCGGAGCCGCCGCCGTCGGTTAGGTTGTGGAAATAGTCCGGTACCGTGAAACGCAACTCAGTCCTCCTGGCGACACCATAACGCACTAAGCTCTCCGGGCCGTCTACAACACTCTGCCCCTGGCTGCTAGTTTCAAGGAAACCATTCTCCGCCTGAAGGCTGCCGGGCGGAACTACAACGCTGGAGTTCGTAACTGCGGGCCGATCGGTTGCGATCGGTTCCGCAGCGCCAACACTCGATGGCTGATCTTGACCATGTAATGGCAGCATTCCGGACAAAATGAATGCCAGTAGCGCAGTGGGAATTCGAGCGAGCATTGGCCGAGTGGACCGCTCCGTGTTGTCCTAGCCAGCACAGTAGCACATAGCAATACGGGTTTGGCCTCGACCGATTAGGGAGTCGATGAGGCTGGCGGCTGACTCTGAGAGGGTTGAACCGGAGTAATCGCCGGGAACTGAGCATGTCGCGAAATAATCTGCTGCGAAGTGGGAAGCGTGGAAGAATCCCAACCCCCGCCGAGTGCCTCGATCAGTTGCACGCTGTCCACGATTTGCTCGATCCGCAGGTTCACGGCTGTCTGCTGATTGCTAAAGAGTGTGGTCTGGGCGGTAATGACGTTGAGGTAGGGGTCGATGCCGAGGCGGTAGCGGTCGGTGGCCAGATTCAGGCTCCGTTGCGCGGAGGCGATCGCGGTGTCTTGTTCCTGAATCTCCTGGGAAAGAATGCGAAGGGCGGAAAGATTGTCCTCGACTTGTTGAAACGCAGTGAGGACCGTGTTGCGATAGTTGGCGACCGTCTGATCATATTGCGCGCGATACTGTTCGACGGTGGCGCGACGCAGGCCGCCATCGTAAATCAACTCAGATATGGACGGGCCGACGGACCAGAAACGGCTTGGCCAAGTTAACCAATTGGAGCCTTTCGTGCTTTCAAACCCGGCAGAAGCGCTGAGCGTCAGGGTGGGATAATAGGCGGCTTTTTGGACGCCGATCAGCGCATTGGCCTGGGCCATCAGACGCTCGTTCGCGGCGACGTCGGGGCGGCGCTCCAAGAGTTGCGATGGAACGCCAAACGGAATCGCTGGCGGGGGAGTTTTCAAGGGCTCGACGGCAATCGAGAAAGAAGAAGCAGGCTGACCGGTCAAGAGTGCAATCGCATGCTCGTATTGAGACCGCAGAATGCCAATACCGGTGTCTAGAGCACGGGTGGCTTCCAGCTGAGTTTCGGCTTGCGCGACGGCTTCGTCGGAGTCGATACCGGTTTCATACAGCGCCTTGGTTAGTTTCAGGGACTCCTCATAAGCCACCACGGTCGAGTCCAGCAGTTGTTTGAGAGCGTCCTGCCCGCGGAGTTGGAAGTAATCGACCGCCAGTTCCGCTTGCGCGGTCAGGCGGGTATTCTCGAGGTCGGCGGCGCTGGCTTGCGCGTTCGCGACGTTGGCACGAACCTGGTTGCGCACGCGACCCCACAAATCAGGCGTCCAGGAAGCGTCGAAGGGCATGGAGTATTCGGTGGAGGTCGTCGCGCCAGAAGCAGTGTTCTGGCGCTGGCGAGTGATGCTTGCGCCCGCGGTCACAGTCGGGAAATATTGCGCGCGAGCCTCCCGCACCAGGGCACGCGCCGCCATGAAGCTGGCGAACGCCGCGGCGACGTTTTGATTGGAAATGTTGATTTGCTCTTCGAGCGCGTTCAGTTGGGCATCGCCAAGAATTTCCCACCACTTGCCACGGAGGGCGCTGTCCTGCGGTTGCGCGACTTTCCAGCCGTCCATTTTCTTGAGATCGTCGGGAGTAACCTCTTTGAACGTCCCCGGTGCCTGCACTGTGGGGCGATTGTATCTCGGACCGACAACGCAGCCTTGCAAGAGTAACGCTGAGCAGAGAAGCGCGGTCGCAGCGCGCATTTTGTTGGTTGGCTTCATCGGTGTCTCGGACTCCTTGCTGTGGCTAATGTCGAGAGTGGAGCGACGGGCGTCTTGCCCGTCTGGCCGGGCGAGGGCGCCCGGCGCTCCATCGCTTCTGATTCATAAGAACTTGTCATCCGAAGGACTCGATTTGTCTTTGCGCTTCGAGCTTTCCGTGAGCGCGAAGCCATTTCACTCTCAAGCGGTCCAGTGAGAGATAGACGACCGGCGTGGTGTAAAGCGTGAGCATTTGGCTCAGAAGCAGGCCGCCAATAATGGTAATCCCAAGAGGATTGCGAAGTTCCGAACCCGCTCCCCTGCCGAAAGCCAACGGCATAGCGCCAAATATCGCGGCCATGGTGGTCATGAGAATGGGCCGAAAGCGCAGGATGCAAGCCTGGAAAATGGCATCGCGAGGACTCTTGCCGTCGACGCGTTCGGCGGCCAGCGCAAAGTCGATCATCAGAATGGCGTTCTTCTTCACGATACCAATTAAGAGAATAACGCCGATGATCGCGATAATGCTAAGGTCCTTGTGAAAGATCATGAGGGCAAGGACGGCGCCAACTCCGGCGGAAGGAAGGGTGGAAATAATCGTGAGGGGATGGATGTAACTTTCATAAAGAATTCCCAGCACGATATAGACGGTCAACAAAGCAGTGATAATGAGAAAAGGTTCCGTCGCCAGGGAAGACTGAAAGGCCTGAAGGGTGCCGGAGAACATGCCATGAATGGTGTTGGGCATGCCGATTTTCTGTTCCAGGGCGAGGATGGCCCTGGAAGCGTCGCCGAGAGCTACACCCGGGGCAAGGTTGAAGGAAATGGTCACCGAGGGATATTGACCCTGGTGATTCACCGCCAGGGGAGCAGTGGAGGGCTCGTAATGCGCCACGGCGCTGAGCGGAATGACCTTCCCTTGCGCCGCCCGGATATATACGTCGTTCAAGTTCACCGGCGACTGCCAGAACTTCGGTTCGACTTCGAGCACGACGTGGTACTGGTTAATGGCGGTATACATGGTGGAAACCTGGGCTTGGCCGAAGGCTTCGTAGAGAGAGTTGTCGAGCATCTGCGGGGTAATGCCGAGGCGCGAAGCGGTGTCACGGTCATAGATGAGCGTGGCCTGAAGACCGCTGTTCTGCTGGTCGGTATTGACGTCGGTGAGCAGCCGCAGTTTCCGCATCTGTTGGAGAAGCACAGGGCCCCACTGCACGAGATCCTGTAAATTGTCGCTCTGAATGGTGTACTGAAACTGGGCGCTGCTCATCCGTCCGCCGATGCGGAGATCCTGTCCGGCTTGCATAAAGGTGTTTGCCCCAGAGACAGAAAGGAGCTTAGGACGCAGACGGTCAATCACCTGGCCGGCGTTCACCTTGCTGCGTTGTGCAAGCGGTTTCAGACCCAGGTAGATGAAGCCGCTATTGGTGGCGCCGCCGCCGCCGGTGAACGCCATGACGTTCTGCACGGCCGGATCCGTTTTGACGACATCGACGATACGCTGCGTAGCTTTTTGCATGGCCTGAAAAGAAATGTCCTGCGAACCCTGGATGCCGCCGAAGACGGTGCCGTTATCTTGCTGGGGAAAGAATCCTTTGGGGACGATCGCGAAAAGGTAGAAGTTGAGAGCGATGGTAAGGCCAAGAACGACCAGCGTCAGGCGGGAGTGTTCCAGGACCCAACTCAAGCTGCGCTCGTAGAGGCCGAGGACGGAATTGAATGCGCGCTCGCTGGCGCGGTACGCTTTGCCGTGCTGCTCATCCCGAAGATTCTTCAGCAGGCGAGAACACATCATCGGTGTCGTGGTTAGAGAAATGGCCAGGGAGACCAGGATGGCAACCGAAAGGGTCACGGCAAATTCACGGAACAGCCGGCCGACGATGCCACCCATCATCAGAATGGGGATGAACACGGCGACCAGAGAAATGCTGATGGACAGCACCGTGAATCCAATTTCGCTGGCGCCCTTGAGCGCCGCTTCCATGGGCCCCATGCCCTGCTCGAGATAGCGAGTGATGTTTTCGATGACCACAATCGCATCGTCCACCACGAAGCCCGTCGAAATAGTGAGGGCCATGAGCGAAAGATTGTCGATGCTGTAGTGACAGAGGTACATCACGCCAAACGTCCCAATCAAAGAGGCGGGAACGGCCACGCTGGGAATCAAGGTGGCGCGGACGCTTCGCAGGAAGAGGAACACCACCAGAATGACCAGGGAAATCGAGATGATGAGGTTGCGCTCGACGTCGCGAACGGAGGCGCGAATGGTGAGGGTGCGGTCGAGCACAATTTCCGTGTTAATGGCGGAAGGGATTGAGGCCTTGAGTGCCGGAAGCGCGGCGCGGATGCGGTCCACGGTCTCGATGATGTTGGCGCCGGGCTGGCGGAAAATGATGATGAGGACGGAGGGCTTGCCGTTGACGAAGCCGGCAGCGCGTATGTTTTCCGTGGCGTCCTGGACGTTCGCGACATCGGACAACTTGACGGCGGCGCCATTGTGGTAACCGACCACCAGCGGCATGTAGTCAACCGCCTTGAGAAGTTGGTCGTTGGTAACGATGTCTGCGGTGATTGTGCTGTTAGTGACTTGGCCCTTGGGACTGTTGGCATTCTGCCGGCTCAGCATGGCGGCAACGTCCTGCAAGCCGAGGCCGTAGCTGTTGAGTTGGGTCGGATTCACGTCCACCCGCACTCCCGGCAGCGAACTACCGCCAACACTCACTTGCCCGACGCCCTGAATCTGAGAAAGACGCTGCTGCATGATGGTGGAGGCGGCATCGTAGAGCTTGCCGCGGTCGTAGACGGTTGAGGTAAGCGCCACAATCATGATCGGAGCATCGGCCGGGTTGACCTTGCGATAGGTGGGATTGCCGGGGAGATTGGTGGGCAAGTAACTGCGCGCGGCATTGATGGCGGCTTGAACGTCGCGAGCGGCTCCATCAATGTTTCGGTTCAAATCAAACTGAAGCGTGACGCTGGTGGTGCCGAGATAACTGGACGACGTCATTTCGGTGATGCCGGCAATTCTCCCGAACTGGCGCTCCAGGGGAGTAGCGACGGAGGAGGCCATGATCTCCGGACTGGCGCCCGGCAAACTGGCCCCAACCGAAATGGTGGGGAAATCGACCTGCGGAAGCGGGGAGACGGGCAACTCCCGAAAGGCGACGCCGCCCGCCAGCACAATGGCCGCAGTCAGGAGGGTAGTGGCCACGGGCCGCCGAATAAATGGAGAAGAGAGGCTCATCGTAATTAAATCCGCATCAATCCGCTGGGACAGTCTCAGGTCCGGTTTCCGGCGCGCGGCGCGAAGAAAAATAGTGCGCGAGCCGGTCGAAGAAGATGTAAATGACCGGAGTCGTGTAGAGCGTAAGAACCTGACTCAAGAGTAAGCCGCCAACCATGGAGATGCCCAGAGGGCGACGAAGCTCCGAGCCAATTCCGGTGCCGAGGGCAAGCGGCAAGCCGGCCAGCAACGCGGCCATGGTGGTCATCATGATGGGCCGGAAACGCAGCAGGCACGCTTCATAAATAGCGTCTTCCGGCCTTTTACCCTCTTTGCGCTCCGCCTCCAGCGCGAAGTCGATCATCATAATTCCGTTCTTTTTGACGATCCCGATCAGAAGGATGATTCCGATGAGGGCGACGACGCTGAGTTCCTGGTGGCAAATCAACAGGGCCAGAATCGCACCCACGCCGGCAGAGGGCAGGGTCGAGAGAATTGTGATGGGGTGTATGTAGCTCTCGTAGAGAACGCCGAGGACGATATAAACGGTGACGAGAGCGGCGAGAATCAAGAGCGGCTCGTTCGACAAGGAAGCTTGAAAGGAAGCGGCGGTGCCCTGAAACGCGCTCTGCACGCTGAGCGGCATGCCAATTTCCCGCTGCGCCTTGTCGATGGCTTTGGTGGCTTCACCCAGCGAAGCGTTGGGCGCCAGGTTGAAAGAGATGGTGACGACGGGAAATTGTCCCTGGTGGTTGACGGACAGGGGGCTGCTCTTCATTTCGAAACGAGTGAAGGCGCTGAGGGGAATGGCGGCGCCATTCACCGTGGTTACGGCGCTGGGATTGGCAGAACCCGAACTGGCAGCGGTATTCGGAGAAGCGGAAGGGCTGGGCGGAGCGGTGGAGGCGGAATTGCCGGAAGCCGTCGTCGCAGTAACCGTCTGCGTGCCCGAGGAGCCGGTGGTGAGTGCCGTCGAAGCCAAAGCAGAACGAACATAGAGATCCTGCAGTTTCGAGGGGTTCTTCTGAAACTCCGGCTGAGTCTCAAGAACGATGTGGTACTGGTTCAACTGGGTGTACAGTGTCGAAATTTGGCGCTGGCCATAAGCATCGTAGAGCATCTGGTCGATCGCCTGCGGCGTGATGCCCATGCGGGAGGCGGTGACGCGGTCGATAACGAGGGAGGCGGCGAGACCAGAAGTTTGCTGGTCGGTGGCCAGGTCACGAAGCTCCGGAATCGCTTGCAGTTTGGCCATGAGCCTGGCCGTCCAGTAATTCAATTCGCGCTGATCGGGATCTTCGAGGGTGTACTGATATTGCGTCCGGCTGACGCGATCTTCGACGGTGAGGTCCTGCACCGGCTGCATGTAGAGAGTAATGCCATCGATCTTTTCCAGATTGGGCTGGAGGCGCCGGATGACATCCGAGGCATTGATTTTGCGCTCTTCCAGTGGCTTCAAATTGATTTGGATACGCCCGCTGTTCAATGTCGTGTTGGTGCCGTCGACGCCGATGAAGGAAGAAAGACTTTCTACCGCAGGATCCTGCAAGATCATATGGGTGAGTTGCTGCTGCTTTTCCGCCATGGCGGGGAAGGATATGGACTGCCCGGCTTCCGAAATGCCCTGAATGATTCCCGTGTCTTGCACCGGGAAGAAACCCTTCGGGATGATGATGTAGAGAACGATGGTGAGCACCAGCGTGCCCGCGGCCACAAGAAGAGTGGCGGTTTGGCGTTTCAACACCCACTGTAAAGTTCTCCCATAGAAGGCAATGATTCTATTGAAAGCGTGCTCCGAAGCCACGTAGAAACGGGTCTGCTTTTGCCCGTGCGTGCTTTTCAATATGCGCGAACACATCATGGGGGTGAGGGTTAGCGAAACCACCGCCGAGACCAGGATGGTCACGCTCAAGGTGATGGCAAACTCGCGGAAAAGCCGGCCAACGATATCGCCCATGAAGAGCAGAGGAATCAATACGGCAATCAAGGAGATGGTCAGCGATACGATCGTGAAACCGATCTGCTCCGAGCCTTTGAGGGCCGCTTCAAGCGGCGGATCTCCCGCTTCGATGAACCGAATGATGTTCTCGATCATGACGATGGCGTCATCGACGACGAAGCCGGTGGAAATCGTGAGCGCCATCAGCGTGAGGTTGTTTAGGCTGAAGCCCGCGAGATACATCACTCCGAACGTGCCCACGATGGAGAGAGGAACGGCAACGCTGGGGATGGTGGTGGCGGAAACATTGCGCAAGAACAGAAAAATGACCATGACCACCAGCGCCACGGTGAGCATGAGTTCAAACTCGACGTCTTTGACCGAAGCGCGGATGGTCGTGGTGCGGTCGGTCAGCACATCCACTTGAACGGCGGCGGGCAGATTGCTCTTGAGGAGGGGAAGCAGCTTCTTGATGCGATCGACCACCTGAATGATGTTGGCGCCGGGCTGACGTTGGATGTTGACGATGACCGCGGGAGTTTCGTTCATCCATGCCGCCTGGCGATTGTTTTCCACGTCATTGTCGACCTTAGCCACATCCGAGAGCTTTACCGGCGACCCGTTGTGGTAGGCAACGATGACTTGCGCGAAATCGGAGGCGGTGAGCAGTTGGTCGTTCGATTGAATCTGGTAGTCCTGTTGCGGGCCGTCGAAGTTGCCTTTCGCCTGGTCGAGGCTGGTTTGCTGCAGGGCGGTGCGCACATCCTCGAGGTTTATGCCGTAGGAGGAAAGCGCGGTGGGATTTACGCGGACACGGACGGCCGGCTTCTGGCCGCCACTGATGCTGACGAGTCCCACGCCGGGGAGTTGAGAGATTTTTTGCGCGAAGCGGGTGTCGGCGAGATCTTCGACCTGCGACAGGGGAATCGATTTGGAAGAAAGCGCGAGGGTGAGAATCGGCGTGTCAGCCGGATTGGTTTTGCTATAGATCGGCGGGACCGGCAGATCGGAAGGCAGATAGGTTTGGGCGGCGTTGATGGCGGCTTGTACTTCCTGTTCGGCGACGTCGATGTTCAGCTCGAGGGAAAACTGCAAAACAATGATGGAGCTCCCGTCCGAACTGGTGGAGGTCATCTGATTGAGGCCCGGGACCTGACCGAATTGCCGCTCCAGAGGTGCGGTTACGGCCGAGGCCATCACGTCAGGACTGGCGCCGGGATAAAACGTAACTACCTGAATGGTAGGGTAGTCGACCTCGGGCAGCGCGGATACGGGCAGCTGGAGATAGGCGACGAAGCCCGCGAGCAATATGGCCGCCATCAAGAGCGATGTCGCTACCGGCCGCAAAATAAACGGACGAGACGGACTCACCGGGACGAGCCTCCCTTTTTGCCTGCGGAGTCGCCTCCAGTGCGGGTTCCGGACGGAGGCTGGCTCTGGCTCTGGCTCTGTCTCTGTCCCTGTCCCGAAGCTCCGCTGCCGCCCGTGGGTGGGCGGATGGAAACCTTCGCGCCATCCAGAAGCTTGTCGAATCCATTGACCGCAACCACGTCCTGCGGTTCAACACCCTGCACGGCGGTCACCGACCCATCCGTAGTGCCGGGGATAATCGTGCGCATGGAGGCGGTCTGGTCACTGTTGATCACGTACACAAAAGCCCCTTGGGCGTTGCGCTGAATGGCTGGAGTAGGAATCAAAGTCACATTGCGTTGCGTGTCGACGAGCAGTTTGACGTTCACGAACTGGCTGGCGAAAAGAGCGTTGTCTTTGTTGTCAAAGATGGCTTTGAGTTTCAAGGTTCCGGTGGTTGGGTCGATGACATTATCGAGAGTCAGCAGCGTGCCGGATGCCAGTTTCGTGCTTCCTTCACGGTCAAAAGCGTCCACCGTCAGTTTCTTTCCCTTGAGCAATTGCTGTTGAATCTGGGAGAGATGATCTTCCGCGATGCTGAAGATCACGGTGATGGGCTGAAGCTGCGTGATCACAACCAGGCTAGTGGTGCTATTAGCCTGCACGATATTTCCGGGATCGACGAGCCGCAGTCCCACGCGCCCGGCTATGGGTGCGGTGATATGCGTGTAGACCAGATTGACCTTGGCATTTGCGAGCTGTCCTTCGTCGTTTTTCACCGTGCCTTCATCTTGCAGAACGACCTGCTCTTGATCGTCATATTGCTGCTTGGCGATGGCATTGCGATCTAAGGCTTGCTTGTAGCGATCCAAATCGATCCTGGCTTCTCTCAAAACCGCCTGATCGTGCGCCAGTTGTCCCTCGACTTGCGTTAATGCCGCCTGATAAGGGCGCGGATCGATTTCGACGAGCGGGTCGCCCTTCCGAACCATTTGTCCTTCGCGATAGTAGACCTGCGTAATCTCGCCTTGTACCCGGCTGGTCACGGTGACGGTATAAACGGGCGTGACCGTGCCCAAAGCGTTCAAGTAAATCCCGATGTCGCCCTGGTGCGCTACCGCCGTCGACACCATCACGGGCCGGGAGGACGCGTCACCGCCGGCTTTCGCTTCGGGAGCGGACCTGCCACGTTGCCACAACACCACGATGACAACAATGACGACTGCGACGATCAGCCAGATCCACCAGCGGCTCTTGTGAGTGGTTGAACTCTCGATTATCGGCTGCTCGGATTCCCTGGAAACCCCTGAGTCTGGTCGTTGTTCCGTCACTTGCACTCCTCAAATAGATGAGGGAAAAGAATTCTCATGTATGGCTTTCTGCTGAATCTTATCATCTATCTATTTCTATACCCATTTGACGCGCGGGAGAGCAAAACAGGCCGAGATTCTTGTGAAGAATTGTCAACGCTGCGGTCCCCGGGTCAGTTCGCTGGCGGGTATAATTCAGCGGGTGACCGCGGTCGAAGGCAACAAATCCGGCAACAAGACCGGGCCATGGCTCCGGCGAATCGCTCTGAGATCGTTCCTGGCTGGGGTGGGCCTGCTGGGAATAGCGTATGGTGCGGACTATGGCGTGTTTCGATACCGTCTGGCAACGAATCACCAGCCCTTTGGCAGCGTAACCGTCGAACACTACTACTCGATTGCACACAAAGACGGGAAGGCCGAGATTATTTTTAATCCACCGGTGCAGGAGATCTGCGTGCACAGCCTTTTCCCACACGCCGGCGATCCTCCCTGCTGGTTTCTCATCCGCCATGCTGAGCAGAGGACCGACATATAACTACCCCTCCGCAGAGCCGCCTGCTTCAGGCTCTGCTTACCATGGAGAACCGCCGCAACAATCTTGAACGCTTTCTGCCTGACGGGCAGGATTCCCTTGACAGCGCGAGGGCGGCGTTTTAGAATCTCCGGTCAAGAGCGAGCGCTCGTCTTGGTGCAGCGAGCGGAGGAAGATATGCCGAAGCTTTTGGACGACACTGTCGCCAAGAACAGGCGCAAGATCGAACGCGCCGCGCAAGAGCTCTTCACCCGGCAGGGATTTCACGGTACGACCGTCCGGGAAATCGCCCGGAAGGCCGGCGTATCCATGGGCAAGCTCTACCTCTACTACCCGACCAAGGAAGACATCTTCATCGATCTGGTCCAGCACATGGAGCAGAAAATGGAAGGCCTCCGGCAGACGAAGATTCTTCCCTTGATGCAATCCCCCGATCCGGAGTCACTGAGGAAGCTGGGGATGGCCGTCGGCCGTATCGTCTCGGAGAATCTGGACTACTGGCGGCTTATGTACGTGGACGTGGTTGAGTTCCGTCATAAGCACTTCATTCACAGCTACCGTGAAGTTGCGGGAGGTCTGCGCACCTATTCAACTGCTTTGTTTCAAAAGGCGCCGATTCCCTTTCCCCGCGATGTGAACCCCGGGTTTGCCTACGTCAGTTTGTATCTGCAGTTTGTTACGCATTTTCTGGTGGAGAACCTCTTCGGCGCCAAGCGCTATCTGGGCGTGAGTGACGAAGAGGCTGTCGATCAGTTTGTCCGTCTGTACACCCGCAGCCGGAAGGGCCGAGCTTCGAAGCCGTAATTGCGACACAAGGAGGAAGTATGCGAATGCGAACATTGGCAATGCTGCTGGCGGCGGCCAGCCTTCTCTGTTCCATGACACCGATGACTCAAGCACAGACGGCCACTACCGGGCAAATCGTGGGCGCGGTGACGGATCCCAGTGGGGCCCTCGTGGTCGGCGCAAAAGTCGTTCTGACCAGCGACGCCGGGGTGCGGCGTGAAACCATAACCGGCGGCAACGGCCGCTACACCTTTCCGCTGCTCGACCCGGGCGTCTATTGGATCGAAGTGACGGTCAGCGGATTCGCCTCGGTCAAACTGGAAGGCATCGCGGTCAAGATCACCGAAAGCTCGGTCGTCGATGTTGCCCTTAAGGTGGCCGGTGCGCCGACTACAGTTTCGGTTACGGGCGAATCGCCGCTGGTGCAGACGGAAAGCTCCAGCCGCGGCACCGTCATCGATGAGAATGAGATGCGCGAACTGCCGCTGCCGACCCGCAACTTCCAGCAATTGCTGACCCTGACTACGGGAACTTCGGGTACCATCCAGAACTCCTCCGACCTGGGGCGCGGCGATGTCGCCGTATACGTCAACGGACAGCGGGCGGTTTCCAACGATGTGGTCATCAATGGCGTCGATGCCAACTCCATCGGCACGGGATCGAACCCGAACCTCTCCGTCCCCTCCATCGACTCGCTGCAGGAATTCATCGTTCAGACCAGCCTGTACGATGCTTCGGCGGGCCGCAACGCGGGTGGCGTCGTGGCCGCCGTCACCAAGTCCGGCAGCAACAAGTTCCATGGCGATGTTTACGAGTTCCTGCGGAATACCGACCTGGATGCCAACAATTTCTTCCTGAATGGAGTGGAAGGAACGGTGACGCCGCGGCCCGCCTACAGGCGCAACCAGTTTGGCGGCACCCTGGGCGGTCCGTTGGTGAAGGATCGTGCCTGGTTTTTTATCTCCTATCAGGGCACCCGCGAGACCAATGGCACCTCACTCACTAACTCGCTCTCCACCATGTTCCTGCCATCCTTTTTGGGACCGCAGCGCGACTACAGTCTCGCCGGCGGCATCCCTAGCGGATCTCTGGCGAACCTTTCGAAGTGTTATGGCTTGGGTGGATACCTCGATGGCGTGGCCGTGGCGGCTCTGCAGGCTAAGCTCCCCAACGGGCAGTATATGATTCCTTCGATCCCCGGCGTCACCACCGGCGATTGCACGGCGGGGCAGACGCCGGGCACTGTCCTGGAGACGATTCCCTCCAACTCGACCTACAAGGAAGATCAGTTCAACACCAACCTGGATGTCAAACTGAATAACGCAAACCGCTTCTTCGCCAAGTACTTCTTTGCCGCCAACCGCACCGATCAGGCGCTCTACGATCAGTTTGGCGATGGCAACCCTCTGCAGGCGCCCGGTTGGCCGACCGAGGAAGACGTTGACCAACGCCTGCTTTCGGTAGGCGTATCTTCCGTGATCTCGAATCATTTACTGAATGAAGTCAGGTTCGGCTGGAGCACGATTTACGGCCCCGGCAAACCATCGCAACCCATCACCTCCTCGCAGTTAGGAATTTCATCGCCATTAAGTAACTTGTTCCCCGGAATGCCGACATTAGACTTCTTGAACATGTTCACTCTGGGGCCGTCCACACTGGCCACCAACTATGCGGCGACCAACACCTACAGCGGCAGCGACATGATGACGTGGACGAAGGGGCGGCACACCTTCAAATTCGGTGGCGAATACAAGCGACAGAAACTGGACGCTCCCTATTTCGATGTATTCCCCAACGGCGAACTCGTCTACCTGGGCGCTAGCGGCAACGTCTTTGAAGATTTTCTGGAGGGTTTTTCCCTCTTGTCCGTGATTGGCACGGGCACCAACAGCCTTCACAACCGGGCCAACGACTTTTCGGCCTTCTTCCAGGACGATTGGAAGGTCACCCCACGGCTTACGCTAAACCTCGGGCTGCGCTATGACTACTTCGGTCCCACCACCGAGACCGATGGCCATTTTGTCGGCTTCGATCCGTCAAGGGCCACTACCACTCCTCTGGTGATACCAGGGTTAACCCCTGGTTGTGGCCCAACCAGCCCAACCACCAGCCCAACCACGCCGCCCTGCGGCTCGGTCGTCACTGGCGGCTTCGTCCAAGCCGGCAATGGAAACCTGCCTGGATATCCCAAGGTCAGCGACGGCTTGGTGAATCCCAACTACAAAAACTTCGGGCCGAGGCTGGGCTTCGCTTACCAAGTGACGGACAGCGGTAAGGTTGTGCTGCGCGGTGGTTATGGCATTTTTTTCGACCGGCCCAACATGCGGCTATATAACAGTCAGTTGTTCAACATGCCTTATGAAATGATGGCCACCGCGCTGGAAACCAGGTCGGAAAATCCATTTGTGCAAGTTCCGCAACCCAATCAATTCCCGCTGACCCCCAGCGGCAACCCCAGTTACTTCCCATTTGGGGGATATCCGGCCGTTCTGCCGTATACACCGTATCTTTCGCCTACGCAAATTAACACTCTCGTTCCGGCCAGCGGGATCTATCCCGACCTGAAGGACTGGAGCATCCCGTACGTGCAATCCTTCAACCTCGGAGTGCAAACCAGCTTCGCCAATAACTGGATGCTGGACTTGGGCTACGTCGGTTCGCTGGGGCGCAAGTTCCCGCGCTTGTTCTCATTCAACCAGCCGCCCCTCTCTCCGTCGTACACCTTGCTCAGTTACGGGGCAGGTAGTTTGGGCGGACCTTTTTTCCCCGGCTTCGGCAATCTGACGGCCCCCGGAGTGGGCAGCTTCCTGATGGAGAGTAACTCTAACTCGAATTACAACTCTCTCCAGGCAACTGTCAACAAGCGCTTCTCCCATGGCCTGCAAATGCTGCTCAGCTACACTTACTCACACTCGATTGACGACTATTCCGGGAACGACGTAAGCGACATCTCGCTGCTCCCGGGCGACATGGTCAACGAACAGCACAACTATGCTTCCTCGGATTTCGACCGGCGGCAGCGCTTCGTCGGGAGTTACTTGTATAACCTTCCGGACGCTTATCGCGGCGGCTCGGCTTTCGCGAAAAAAGCGCTGAACTCCTGGAGCGTGTCGGGAATCGTGACCCTGCAATCCGGCACTCCGTTCTCTATCCTCGGCGAGGATACCTTCTTTGAGGCAACCACAGCCGACCTGGCGACCGGCCGCACGCTAGCATCCGCGATCAAGAGCGGCAACGTGGCCGACCGCTTGAACGCCTATTTCGACTCGTCCGCCTTTGTGATACCGCCCGCGTTCGCTCCCGACTGGGGACAGTTGGGAAGGAACATCATACGGGGGCCGAAACAGATCAACACCGACTTCTCCATCATGAAGTCAATTCCGGTCACGGAAAGCCAACGGGTAGAGTTCCGGGCCGAGTTCTTCAATCTGTTCAACAACGTGAATTTTGCCAACCCCATCAATGCAATATATCTCGCGGGGACGAACCCGACCAACCCCTCGGAGACCAACTTTGGGCGGATCGCGACAACCACTACGGGGCCCAGAGTGGTCCAGTTTGCGCTGAAGTACAACTTTTAGGGGGCGCATGAAGGACACAGGTCTGCGTGGCAAGGTCGTCGTCGTCACCGGCGCCGCGGCGGGGATCGGCCTCGCCACGGCCCGGCGGTTTTCGAGCGAAGGCTGCCGGGTGGCGGCATGGGATGTCAACGATGC
>JBEKYF010000085.1:0-16020 GCA_049511255.1 Terriglobales bacterium
TGCTGCTGAACTTTTTCGAACTGCGCAAATCCTTCTTTGATGTTCTGATCGAGTTTCTGCTGCACCTGCTCGGTGATCGCCATCAGCTTCGAGTCCACGCGATCGCGAATCGAGTCGAGGCTCTGCGCGGTCTGCTGATTCAGGCTCTGAAATTCGCTCTTGAGTTGCTGCGTGGTGAGCCGAAGAGAACCGGTCAACTCGCTCCGCCCGTCGCTCAAGCTTCGGTTTTGTTCTTCTCTTCCTGCGGCGAGTTGCTGCTCGACCGAACTCCGAATCTCTGAAAACCCTTGCTGGATGCGGTCTGTGACCTGCTGGCGGAGGTCCCCTTTAGTCTGCTCCAGCCTACTGGCCATATCGGCAGTGCTGACACTGATCTTCTGGCCAAGAGTGGTATTGAACCTTTCGAGCTGACCTGCAACTTCCGCTTTTACATCCACTTGCGCGGCAGCCGAAACGCGGCGCAGCAGAACGACCGAGAACCCAAGCAGGACAAGGGTTCCGACGAGCACGGTAACCAGCAATAAGGTCTCCATCGTAAGTGGCTGATCTGAATTCTAGAGGCTAGCGTGAGAGATGGAAAGCGGAACTTTACCGGCGATCCCCGTGCCGAAACGCCAACCACAAAAATTATGCTCCGGGCCCTGGCTCTTTCATTCGCGATGCTGGTGGTAAATCCCGGACCCTGCGCGGCAGAAAACACTTTTCCAGCAGTTGATGTACGCACTGACAGTAGCAGCAAGCTGCCCACCCCCCACTCGAACTCGGCGGCCGGATCATCCTCTGGTGAGGATTCCGCCGCCGAGAACGAACTGTTGGAAGCGGCAAACCAGAGCCGCGAACTAGCCGGCGTGCCGCCGTTGCGGATGGAAGAGAGCCTGCGCGAAGCGGCGCGAGCGCACGCCCGGCGGATGATTACGAGCGAGCGTCTGGAGCATCAGTTGTCCGGTGAGTCCTCCCTGCTACAACGAATTGCCCAAGTCAGCCCGCTGAAGATGGATCGCGCGGGCGAGAACATCGCCTACGCTACGTGCACTCCGGGCGCGAATGAAGCGCTGATGCGCTCGGCCCCGCATCGGGAGAACCTGCTCGACCGCGGATTCAATGTCGCTGGCGTCGCGGCCATTTGGAGCAAAGGCCGGCTGTACGTGGTCCAGGATTTCGCGCACGAGGTTCCGTCGTATTCCGCGCAGCAGAGCGGAAAATTAGTGGGGCGGGCCATCGATGAAATGCGGCAACAGGCAGGGCTTCCGGAACTCGTCCAACTGACGCCGCCAAAACTTGACGAGGCCGCCTGCTCGCTGGCAAGAGAGAACCGTCCGAACGCCCACCTGCTTGCAACCGCCTACGACAATCGAAAAATAATCACCTACACCGAGAGCCGTCCGGAAGTGCTGCCGCAAGGGGCGTTGCGTTTGCTGCGCGATCCGGGGGTTCGCCAGTTTGCGGTGGGCTCCTGCTACGCGCGCAATGCGGCGTATCCGACGGGGACTTACTGGGTCGCGATTCTTCTCTACTGATTCTTCTTCTTCCTCTTCTTCCTCTTCTTCTTCCTCTTCTTCTTCCTCTTCTTCTTCCTCTTCTTCTTCCTCTTCTTCTTCCTCTTCTTCTTCCTCCTCTTCTTCTTCTTCTTCTTCTTTATTATTGCGTTTATCTATTTGCGGAGGATTCCGAATTTGCGCGCGGCGTTCGCGGACAGGAGTGTCCGCGCCACACCAGCGGTGTGCTAACCTGCGAGCACCTGGTCTTTCAATTTCTGGCCCGCCCGTATGGAACATGCTCAGCGAATCCGCATCGGGACTGCCGGCTGGTCGTACAAGGACTGGGACGGGATTCTGTATCCGCCGGAAGTGACGCGGAAGAAGGTGCATCCAGTCGAATTTCTGGCGAGATTTTTCGACGTCATCGAAATCAACACCTCGTTTTATGGACACATACGGGCGGAACTGGGGCGTCTGTGGTCGCGGAAGGCAGCGGCGGTCAATCCAAATTTTCTTTTTACCGCGAAATTGCACCGGTCGTTTACCCATTCTCCACTGGCGGTGATGGAACCAACTTCGGCGGCCAGCATCCGGCCGAATGACCGGGACGAACGGCTTGCCCGGGAGGGTCTGGACTCGCTGGCTGCGGAAGGCAAGCTGGGCGCGCTGCTCATTCAGTTCCCGGTCTCATTCAAGAACACCAGCCTGAACCGCGAATACCTGGAGCAGTTGTTGCGGCAGTTCATCGAGTATCCGCGAGTAGTCGAAGTGCGGCACGAGAGCTGGAACCAGCCGGAGACGCTCGCCGAATTCATGCGTAACAACGTCGGTTTCTGCAACATCGATCAGCCGCTGCTGGGGTGTTCGCTCGGGCCGACCGAGCATGTCACGTCGAGCGTCGGATACGTCCGCCTGCATGGCCGCAACTACGAGCATTGGTTTGAGAGCGGGTTCGACAGCGACAATCGCAACGACCGTTACAACTACCTCTACAAGCCCGCGGAACTAGAGAAGTGGAAAGAAAAAGTCGAGATCATTGCGAACCGAGCCGAGTCAACATACGTGATTGCGAACAATCACTTTCAGGCGAAGGCCGCGGTGAATGCGCTGGAGTTGAGACATCTGCTGGAGGGGAAAAAAGTTCGCGCCCCGGAGATGCTGGTGAAACACTATCCCGAACTGAAAGAGATGGTCGAGATCGAAGATGCCAGCGGGAATTATTCGCTGCTGGGGTGAGCCCGCCGTCCGGAAGTGAGCCATTCTGCACAGTATCTCGGAAGGGAATGAGCGAATGTGGAGGGCGCAAGAGAGCAGTTTATCCGCCAAGCAGACCGCCTATCTGTGGCGACGGACGGGCTTGTAGCCGCTCCAGTACAATGCGACAATCGCGGTGCGCAGAGAACTTGCACCACCGGTCGCGAACCGCGAAATGGCAATCGAAGACTTCTCGGGAGGTTCTGTGGCGAAACGTAAATCGCGTAATCGTGAATCGCGTAATAACGAAGCGCAGCTCGATGAACTAGGAAGCGATCCGGGACAGGTAGGCTCGGACAGCGCCGGGCAATCGGGGGATACTCAGGGCCTCTCGCAAGTCGCAGACGCCGCCGACGAAAGCATCGAAGAACTCGCCGATACGGATCAAGCCTATGAGGCGGAGATTGTCGACGGCGTCGAGGATGCTGCTGACCACCCGGAGAAGCCGGTATATACCCGTGAGGATCAAGCCCGGTCATCGTCAGAGGAAATTCCTCCGAAGCGCGGCGAATAGGGGCTGGCCCCTCGTCCCGCTGATGATTGCGAATCTGCTGAGCCTTTTCATTTTCATTGCTTCGCGATTGCAACGGGAACCCATCTATCAAGCGCTGGCGATGCATAGGGGTTAGCGGCGCTTGAGCGTGGTAATTCTGTCGCAGAATCCAAGTTGCCTCTTGCTTCATCTATGCAGCATGCACTTGGACAGTCTTTTCGTTGAACGCCTCTCTTCGCATCGGCCTCTGGGCGCAAGCTTGCCAGAGGGAGGTTTGCCAGAGGAGCCGGTGCGCGCCTCGGCTGCCGACTCTGGAGATGCGGCCCTGCTCGACTCCTACTCGCGAGCCGTGACCGCCGCGGTTGAAAGAGTCAGTCCGTCGGTGGTGAACGTTGAAGTGCACCAGGTTCAGGTGCACCAGGCTTTGCACGAAACGACGGGCCGAACTCGTTCGGGCGAGCCACGCGAGCGCCGTGGAGGCGGCTCCGGCTTCGTATTCACGCCCGATGGGTTGATTCTCACCAATAGCCACGTGGTGCACGACGCGACCCGGATCGAGGTAACGCTGGCGGACGGACGCCGCGCTCGGGCTCACACCATCGGCGATGACCCTGCTACCGATCTCGCCGTCATTCGAATTGATGTTTCCGCATTGCAGGCCGTTCCGCTGGGAGATTCGCAACAATTGCGGCCGGGCCAGCTGGCGATTGCGATCGGCAATCCGTACGGGTTTCAATCCACGGTCACGGCGGGCGTGATCAGCGCGCTGGGGCGGTCGCTGCGCTCGTACTCGGGGCGTCTGATCGAGGATGTCATTCAAACCGACGCCGCCTTGAATCCGGGAAATTCCGGAGGCCCGCTGGTCGACTCCCGAGGTCAGGTGATCGGAGTCAACACGGCGACGATTCTGCCGGCGCAGGGACTCTGCTTCGCGATCGGGATCAACACCGCAAAATTCGTGGCCAGCCGCTTGCTGCGCGATGGGCGGATCCGGCGCAGCTACATCGGAGTCTCGGCGCAGACGGTTCCCATTCATCGCCGGGTGGTGCGTTTTTATGGTTTAGCTCGGGAAACCGGCGTGGTGGTAGTCGGCATTGAAGACCGAAGTCCGGCGCGAACGGCGGGCTTGCGCGAGGGAGACGTAATCGTGGCGCTCGATGAGAAACTAGTGGCCGGCGTGGATGACTTGCACCGTTTGTTGACCGATGCTCAAGTGGGTGCGCGGTGCGCTCTGACGGTGATTCGCCACACCGAGAGGCTGATCCTGCCAATCTTTCCCGAAGAGGCGCGCTAGCGCCCTTGGTTCGTGGAGCGACGGGCGTCTCGCCCGTCCTTCTGTGCCTTCCGCAGCATTGTCGCCGGGCGGGGATGCCCGGCGCTCCAAAGACGCTCCTATCGCATTGCACACACTGGATTTCGTGTGTTAGCTTCGATTTCGAGAGGTCCGCTTGCGACACACGGTTCCGGCTGGGATGGAGCGCAAGGAAACTGACGTTTATCTGCGGCTCGATCCGGCGCGTCTTCCCCAGCATATCGCCATCATCATGGACGGAAACGGGCGCTGGGCCCGGCGACGGCACATGCCACGCGTCGCGGGACATCGCGCCGGTGTCGCCGCCGTGCGTTCGACGGTCGAAACCGCGGCGCGCATCGGAATTCCGGCGTTGACGCTCTACGCCTTCTCCGAGGAAAACTGGAAGAAGCGTCCGAAGACGGAAGTCGATTTCCTGATGCGCCTTTTGTGCCGCTATCTCAAAGCGGAAATCAAAACGCTCAACGAAAATAATATCCGTTTGCAATACATCGGGCGCAAGCATGAGTTGCCGGAGTCGGTGCAGCGTGAGATGGCCGAAGCGAGCGACGCCACCTCGAAGAATACCGGGATGCTGCTGACGCTGGCGCTGAATTACAGCGCGCGCAGCGAGATTGTCGACGCATTTCGCTCGCTGGCGGAGGCTGCGGCCCGCAATGGCGGCCTCGACCACATGGCAGTCGATGAGCATGCGATTAGCGATCATCTCTACACGCGCGGTCTGCCGGATCCGGACTTAGTAATTCGCACCAGCGGCGAGATGCGACTGAGTAACTTTCTGCTCTGGCAACTTGCCTATGCTGAGATCTATGTGACGCCGACGTTGTGGCCCGATTTCCGCGGCGCTCAACTGCTCGAGGGCATTGAAGAGTATCAGAAGCGCGACCGCCGCTATGGCGGGCTGGGGCCGGATCACGGATATGCTCCGCAGCATATGCCGCTCCGGACCCACGCTGAGGCGAAGCGTTGATTCGCTCGTGTGGGGACGAGCGCCCTCGCGAGCCTGCCCTGAGCGAAGTCGAAGGGTCCAAGCCGAGCGCAGCTCGCCAGATGCCTGTTCTCGTAGCACTCTCGATTCGCTATAGACGAAGCGTAAATTCATGATCAAGCGCGTCGCGACCGCCGTCGTTTTAATTCCCCTGGTCCTGCTGCTGGTGCTAAAGGCGCCGCTTTATGTGCTTGCTATGGTGGCCGGAGCGGTCGCCCTTCTGGCCATCGCCGAGTTCCTGAAGCTGGTCACGCACTATGGAGTCCAGCCGCTGGGGCCGGCGACGTATGCGTTCGTCGCGCTCTTCTTTGCATTTGTGATTGTCGCTTCCGCCAATCGCACGCCTCTGGTCGAAACTACGGCCATGCTCTATGGGCTGGCATTGGCAACGGCGCTCGCACCTTTTGTGTTTCTGACCGTGGCCATGCAGCGCGCGGATTTAAAGACGGGCTATCCGGCGGCCGCGGCTTCGGTGTTTGCCTTCGCGTACATCGCGATTCCGATGGCGCTGCTGATCGCGATCCGGCAGCAGCCGGCGGGAGCGATCTGGACGATTTACACGCTGCTCACCGTGTGGGCGGGAGATATTTTCGCTTACCTCGTCGGCAAGTCGCTGGGGCGGCACCGCATGTCGCCGGAGATCAGTCCGAAGAAAACCTGGGAAGGCGCAGTGGCGTCGATCCTGGCCAGCGTGATCGTCGGCACGCTGTGGTTTCAGCACGCGCCAGGAATCAGCGCCGCTCTGCTGCGCGTCGGCCTGATCGAACGCCGCGATGGCATGTTCGGCTTGCAACAGCCGC
The DNA here is from genome assembly GCA_049511255.1 of Terriglobales bacterium. GTDB lineage: Bacteria > Acidobacteriota > Terriglobia > Terriglobales > Acidobacteriaceae > Acidiflorens. The sequence goes on from JBEKYF010000085.1 coordinate 6,326, forward strand.
AACTGTGGCCGATCATTCTGCTGTCGGCGGTGGTCAACATCGCGGCGCAGTTAGGCGATCTGGTCGAGTCCCTCATAAAGCGCGGCGCCGGAGTGAAGGATTCCGGCACGATTCTGCCCGGCCACGGCGGCATGCTCGATCGCATCGACGCCATGCTGTTCGCGGTGCCGGTGGTGTGGGCGTATGGCGCCTGGCGGCTGATGCAGTAGGCAGAACCGCAGCGTATCTGCTCGCGGGTCGGTTCCGATGCGATGCGAGATCCGGCTCTGAGCTCGTCGTGTTGGAGTAGAGCGAAAGGGGTCACTCCCTGGTCCTTAGCGCGGCTTCGAAGCTGATGAAGCTATGCCGGATTTAGAAGGGATGGAAATGAACGAGCCATTACAGCAGACGGCAACAACAAGGTCCGTCAGTCGAGGAGAACCACTGTGATCAAACATGTTCCGCGGTTGCTGGCAGTCCTTCTGTTCACCACCCTGTGCTGCGCGCAGAGTGATCAGATCGTCCCTAATGAAAATCTGGCGGTGGAAGGTGTGCCTCCGATCCCAAGTTCGCTCGCGACGAGCGTGGAGCGCTACGGCAATTACCGCGGCGCAAGTTTGACGAGTTGGCATCCGGAGCGGCGGGAGATGCTGATCTCGACGCGCTTTGCCGATGTGCCGGAGATTCATCTGGTGAAGATGCCGGGCGGCGACCGCAGCCAGTTGACGTTCTATCCAGATCCGGTGACTGCGGCTCAATTCAATCCGAAAGGCGGCGGCTTCTTCGTTTTCAGTAAGGATGTTGGCGGCGGAGAGTTTTATCAATTTTATCGATATGACATAGACAGCGGCGATGTCACGCTATTGACTGATGGGAAATCGCGCAATGTCGGAATGGTGTGGGCACGCAGCGGCGAGAGGATCGCCTACGGCTCGACGAGGCGCAATGGCAATGACGTGGACATCTGGGCGATGAATCCCGCCGATCCAAAGAGCGATCACATGCTGGCCAAGCTCGACGGTGGAGGCTGGCAACCGTTAGATTGGTCTCCGGATAGACAGAAACTTCTCGTCCTGAACGAAGTTTCCGCCGAAGAGAGCTATCTCTGGGTGATGGATGCAAACTCGGGAGAAAAGACGCTGCTCACGGCGAAGGGCGACGTGAAGGTGAACTATGCGGGTGGACAGTTCAGCAAGGATGGCAAAGGGATCTATACCACGACCGACAAAGATTCTGAGTTTCATCGGCTGACCTACATCGACTTGACAACGAAGCAGCATACCTACCTGACCAGCAACATTCCTTGGGACGTGGACGAGTTCGACCTTTCTGATCACGGCAAGATGATTGCGTTCGTAACCAACGAGGACGGCTTCGGCGTACTGCACCTGCTCGAAACCACTACAAGAAGAGAACAACCCGTGCCCAAGCTACCGAAAGGGATCATCTCTGGCGTGGCCTGGAACAAGAATAACCGCGACTTGGGATTCAATCTGTCTTCCGCGCGCTCCAGTTCTGATGTCTACTCGCTGGACGTCGAAACCAGGAAAGTTGAACGGTGGACATCCAGCGAAACCGGCGGGCTAAATGCCGCCAACCTCCCGGAGCCCGAACTGATTCACTGGAAGAGTTGGGATGGCCGCATGATCAGCGGTTTTCTCTACCGGCCGCCGACGAAGTTTACAGGGAAACGACCGGTGATCGTGAATATTCACGGCGGTCCTGAGGGACAATTCCGGCCGGGATTCCTGGGCCGTAGCAATTATTGGCTCAACGAGCTTGGCATCGCGGTGATTTTCCCCAACGTGCGGGGCTCGACAGGGTACGGCAAGACGTTTCTTTCGCTCGACAACGGCTTCTTGCGCGAGGGGTCGTACGAAGATATTGGCACGCTGCTGGATTGGATTCAGCAGCAGCCTGATCTGGACTCGAGCCGGGTGATGATCACGGGCGGCAGTTACGGCGGATTCATGACCCTGGCCGTCGCAACCAATTACAACGACCGCATCTGCTGCTCGGTGGACGTGGTGGGGCCGTCGAATCTGGTTACGTTTCTCGAGCACACATCGGGGTATCGCCAGGATCTGCGCCGTGTGGAGTATGGGGATGAGCGCGACCCCAAGATGCGTGAGTTTCTGGAACGGATTGCGCCTTACAACAAAGCCAAGAACATTACCAAGCCGTTATTCGTGATCGCGGGGAAGAACGACCCGCGGGTTCCCGCCAGTGAGTCGGAGCAGATGGTGCAGATCGTGCGGCAGAACGGGACTCCCGTGTGGTGGTTGCTGGGCAAGAACGAAGGGCACGGCTTCCGCAAGAAGCAGAACGTCGACTACCAGTTCTACGCCACGGTGCTGTTCGTGAAGGAGTATCTGTTGAAGTAGAGCGAAAGGATGACAGAAACTCACTAAACCGGATTTAGAAGGGGATGGAAATGAACGAGCCATTACAGCAGACGGCAAGCAACAAGGTCCGTCAGATTTCTCTTTCGGGATTTAACCTGATCAATTATCCGCGTCTCAATAAGGGAACCGCCTTCTCGGATCACGAACGCGATGTATTTGGCCTGCACGGTTTATTGCCACCGCATGTGGGGAGTCTTCATGAACAGATGGAGCGGCGGATTAAAGCATTCCGGGAGCAGCCGAACTCCTTCCATAAATACAGCTTTCTCCGCGACCTGCAGGACACGAACGAGACGCTGTTCTATGCGCTCTTGCTGCGCAATATCGAAGAGATGCTCCCCGTGGTGTATACGCCAACGGTGGGTGAGGGTTGCCAGCGCTTCAGTGAGATATGGAGAAAGCCACGAGGTTTGTTCCTCAGCTATCCGAATAAACATCGTATCGATCAGATCCTGAGTCATCGCCGTTACGACGGTGTGAAATGCATCGTGGTCAGCGATGGTGAGCGAATCCTGGGGCTCGGCGATCAAGGTGCAGGAGGCATGGGCATCCCAATCGGGAAGATGGCCCTTTACACTGCGCTCGGCGGCATCCATCCGGAACATTGTCTTCCGATTCTGCTCGATGTGGGAACAGACAACGAGGACAGGTTAAAGAGTCCAATTTACATTGGATGGACGCATCATCGGGTGCGCGGCGAAGAGTACGACGCTTTCGTAGATGTTTTTGTAAACAGCGTGAAGAAGCGCTGGCCGCACGTTCTTTTGCAATGGGAGGACTTTGCCGGGTCGAATGCCGCTCGACTTCTGGCTCGCTACAAAAACCAACTATGCACTTTTAATGACGATATTCAAGGCACTGCGGCTATAGCGACCGCGACGCTACTCTCTGCGATCAACGTTACGGGCGTGCCACTGGAGCAACAGAAGATCGTTGTATTTGGCTTCGGAACCGCGGGCATCGGCATCACCAACCTGTTAATGCAGTTCATGCAGGAGAAGGGCGTTCCGGGACAGGAAGCTCGCAATCGCTTCTACGCTCTCGATCGCTACGGTCTGATTACAGAAAATGGTAAAGATGTGCGGCCCGAGCAGCTACCCTACGCGCGCAAAGAACAGGAAGTGCAGGGTTGGGGACAACCGAATCGAGAAATCACATTGCTGGATGTGATCCGCCATGCCAAGCCTACGGTCCTCATCGGAGTGTCTGGTCAAGCCGGAGCCTTCACAGAAGAGGCAGTGCGCGAAATGGCCAGGAACACAGTTCGACCCGTCATCTTCCCGCTTTCGAACCCCACCGCACGCTGCGAAGCGACTCCCCAAGACTTGGTGGATTGGACCGAAGGACGGGCGCTGATCGGTACCGGTAGCCCGTTCGAACCGGTAACTATTTGGGGGAAGAAGGTTCGCATTGACCAGACCAATAACTCGTACATATTTCCCGGGCTTGCTCTCGGGATCGTTGCCTCCAAAGCCAAACGCGTCACGGATGCGATGGTCATGGCCGCGGCTAAGGAATTGGCACGTCTCGTTCCCACACGAAAGGATAAGAAGGCAAGCCTCCTGCCGTCGCTTGCGGATTCGCGTCGGCTCAGTCGCTCAATTGCGCTGGCTGTAGGTCGCCAGGCGATTCAAGATGGGCAGGCGCAGGTTGCCGGCGAAGACGGCTTGGACCGCGAACTTCAAGCAAATATCTGGGAACCAGTGTACGTACCGTACGAACGCAAGACAGGGAGGTCCTGAGAAACCAGTTCCCTCCCTTACAATAAGAAGGTCACATGAAACGCATCGCCATCCTGGGTTCGACGGGCTCGATCGGCCGCAGCACTTTGAGTGTGGTCGAGAGCTATCCCGAGCGCTTTCAGGTGGTCACGCTGGCGGCTGGCAACAATGCCGAACTCGCCTTTGAGCAAGCCGTGCGCTGGAAGCCGCGAGTCATGTCGCTGGCGGACGAGGCTGCCGCGCATGCGCTCCAAGCCAGGCTGCGACAGGCTGGCTTAGGCGAGACTGAAGTCGAAGTCGTGCATGGCGCCGCCGGCACGGTTCGGGTGGCGACTCATCCCGAGGTGGATTTCGTGGTCAGCGCGATTGTGGGCGTCTCCGGCCTGGAGGCGACCTACGAAGCGGTACGCGCGGGGAAGACCGTCGGACTGGCCAATAAAGAATGCCTGGTGGTGGCGGGCGAGCTGATCACTGCCGAGGCGCGGAAGCAGGGCAAGCCGCTGCTGCCGATCGACAGCGAGCATAACGCCATCCACCAGTGCCTGCGCGGTGGCCGGATGGACGAGAAAGTCAATGAAGTCGCCCGCATCTGGCTGACGGCTTCCGGTGGGCCGTTTCTGCAGATGCCCAAGTCGGAATTTGCCTCAATTACGGTGCAACAGGCGCTCAATCATCCCACCTGGAAAATGGGAAAAAGGATCACCATCGACTCTGCAACATTGATGAATAAGGGGTTCGAGGTGATTGAGGCGTGCCGGTTGTTCCAGGTCCCGCCCGACCGCGTACAAGTCATTGTGCATCCACAGTCTACGATCCATTCCATGGTCGAATTCGTGGATGGCAGCATACTTGCTCAGATTTCCGTAACCGACATGCGTCTGCCCATTTTGTATGCGCTGACGTATCCGGAGCGCACCCCTTCGGAGTTGCGCTTCTCGATCATGGACTTGCGGCATCTGGATTTTTGCCCTCCGGATATGGCTAAATTCCCTTGTCTCGGTTTAGCGTACGACAGTTTGGCTTATGAAGCGGCCGGTGCCGGAGGGGCAAAGACCATCGCCCTGAATGCCGCCGACGAGGTCGCGGTGGCTGCGTTTCTGGAGGAGCAGATCGGATTCGAGGAAATTCCGCGGATCATCGAAGAAGTAATATCTGCAACGCCAGCCAGACATTTGGAATCTATACAGAAGGTGCTTTCGCTGGATACCGAGGCCCGCCTTTTGGCAAGAGAAACGGTGAGGCAGCGCCGCCGAAAGGTATCGCCCATCAGGGCCATTTCTTAAGAGGAATTTTGGAGTAATCTGGGACTATGCCGCAGCTTTTGTCCATCCTTCACACCATTTTCGTCATGGGGATCGTGCTCGGATTCATGATCTTGATTCACGAGTTCGGCCACTACGCCGCGGCCAAGTATTTCGGCGTTCGGGTGGAAGTGTTTTCCATCGGCTTTGGCAAGCGCCTGCTGGGCTTTAAAAAAGGCGACACCGACTATCGCATCAGCGCCATTCCGCTGGGCGGTTACGTGAAGATGTCGGGCGAGAACCCCATGGACGAGCGCACCGGCGATCCGGGGGAGTTTCTGTCGCATCCGCGTTGGCAGCGCTTCATCGTAGCCCTGGCCGGACCGGCGATGAACATCATGCTGGCCGTCGCCCTGCTTACCGGCGTGTACATGGTGCATTACGAATACCCCGCCGTGCTTGATGAGCCGGCCGTGGTGGGATGGGTAAATCCCGACACTCCCGCAGAAAAGGCCGGCATTCAGAAGGGTGACAAGATTGTCCGGGTCGAGGACATTAAGAATCCGAATTGGGAGCAAGTGGACGTCAAGGATGCGCTCAGCCCGAATCAGCCTTTGAAGTTTGACATCGAGCGCGACGGCAAAATCACGGAAAAGGTTCTCGTTCCGGAGCCGTTCGGGCCCAATCAATATGGCGCCATGGGTTGGGTACCGAAAGAGCCCAGCGTGACTTTGACCACCATCGAAGCCGGGATGCCGGCGGAAAAGGCCGGTCTCAAAGTCGGAGACCAGATCCTGACCGCGAACGGGCAGGACATTCCCGCCCTGGAAGCGCTTGTTCAGTTGTTGAACCACACCAAGGATCAGCCTCTGGAAATTGTGGTTCTCCGCAACGGCCAGAAGCAGACCTTCACGGTGAAACCGGTCCTCGCTCCCGGAGGGCCCTCGCAAGAAGTTCGCTACCGGATCGGCATTTCCAGCGTTCCGACCAAAGTTGTGAAGCTCGCTTTCCCGGACGCGCTGAAACGCTCTCTGTCGGACAACAAGAAGAGTTCTTTCCTGATCCTGGAGTTGCTGCAAAAGATGGTGGAGCGCAAAGTATCTCTGCGTCAGGTGGATGGTCCGATTGGAATCGGCAGCGCCGTTGGCCAGGCCGCCCGCGAGGAAGGCTGGATGCCGCTGCTGTTAATCACCGCCGCCATCAGCTTGAACCTGGGCATCATGAACCTGCTGCCAATTCCCATCCTGGATGGCGGCGTGATCCTGCTCCTTTTCATCGAGGGCCTCATGCGGAAGGAGATCAGCCTCCCCATCAAAGAACGCATCTACCAGGCGGCTTTCGTCTTTCTGGTGCTCTTTGCCGTGATGGTGATCTATAACGACCTGGTCAAGACCCTGCCGGGGCTCACGCGGATGCCGTAGCAGGTTCGCTGATAGGCTCTTTTGAAAAACTCCAAGAATTGTCATCCCGAACGAAGTGAGGGATCTGCAGTTCAGAAATCGCCAGATTCTCCACTCCCTCCCAACGCTGCCACGGTAGCGGCGATGCAGGAGGCGCGCAATGGCGGTCTGCCTTCGTTCCGCAATCTCTCCGATCTGATGGCCGACTTGGAGGCGGAGGATTGAATCACCGCCAGCAGCTGCGCTGGTAGGATGGAAACATGGCCGACATCGATCTGCTGCAAGCGGAAGCCGACGCTCTGATTGCCATGGAAAAGCACCGCACCGATGACACTTGGAGGGAGTTCCCCAGTCCTGGTGGCTGGCTTGCAATACCTCTGACATCTTCCGACAAACGCGAGAATTTCATGCTCGATGTCACCCGATCGCAACTAAAGCTTACAAAGGCGACCTATCAGAACCGGGCCCGGCAGGTGGTGATCCTAATGCGGCTTGACCTTGACGGCCCCCCGCACCGAAACCCCGATGGGCAGGAAGTTCCGTGCCCGCATCTGCACGTCTACCGGCAAGGTTATGCTGACAAATGGGCGACTCCAGCCCCAGTTAGTCAATATCCAAACACACAAGATCTGTTTGCGACATTCGAGGCGTTCATGCAACACTGCAACATCACGCGAATGCCTAAAATTCAACGGGTATTGTTCTGATGATAGTCGGCGAAATCGAGAAGCTTCTGGATGAGTATCGCTCCTGGCTCAAAGACAAGACGACACTGCGCGGTGTGGGCGATTCTTGGGTCGAAATAACCACGCCTTACCTTGACCGCCACAACGACTCGCTACAGATTTACGCACGTCAAGCCAACGGTGGCTACCTGCTTTCTGACGATAGCTACACCATTCACGATCTCGAAGCCTCGGGGTGCAGCCTTAATACCGAGAAACGCCGCGATCTCCTGAAAATGACACTGAACGGTTTCGGCGTAAAACTTAACAACGAAGCCCTTGAGATTCATGCTACACCGGAGACTTTCCCACTTAGAAAACACAACCTGATCCAGGCCATGCTCGCCGTAAACGATCTTTTCTTCCTCGCAAAGCCACTGGTCGAGAGTTTATTCTTGGAAGACGTGATTGCATGGCTTGATGCTAACGAGATTCGCTATACACCGAAAGTCAAGTTCACCGGGATTAGCGGATACGACCACCTATTTGATTTTGTTATCCCAAAGTCTCGAGTTCAGCCGGAGCGAATACTGCACGCCATCAACCGTCCAACCCGCGACACAGCTGAAGTCTTCATACACAAATGGAACGACACTCGCGAAGTTCGGCCTCGCGATTCCAAGGCCTATGCGGTTTTGAATGACATCGAGCAACCCGTTCTTGCGGGTGTTGTGGATGCCTTCCGCAACTGGGCGATCAACCCCGTGCCTTGGAGCCGTCGGGATGGTCTGATCCCTGAGCTTGTCGCCTGAATTTCTCCACTTGTAGACCCCACATTTTTCAGGCGAAATCATCTAAACTAGGAGTTATGGCTGAGATTCACCGTCGAAGAACCTTTACCGCCGCCATTGGCGGCGTCCGCGTGGGCAGCAATGCACCGGTTATGGTGCAGTCCATGACCAACACCGACACCGCGGATATCCCCGGTACGGTAAAGCAAGTCGCCGCGATGGCGCGTGCCGGGAGCGAAGTCGTCCGCGTCACCGTCAACAATGACGACGCGGCCAAGGCCATCCCTTACATCATCGAAGGGCTGGAAAAGCAGGGCTTGCGCGTGCCCATCGTCGGCGACTTCCATTACAACGGACATCTCCTGCTGACCAAATATCCCGGCTGCGCCGAGGGTCTGGCCAAATACCGCATCAATCCCGGCAATGCCAGCATCGGACGCAAGAATGACGACAACTTCCGCACCATGATTGAGGTTGCCGTGAAGTACCAGAAGCCGGTGCGCATCGGCGTGAACTGGGGATCGCTCGACCAGGCGCTGCTAACAAAGATGATGGACGAGAACTCGCGTCTTCCTGAGCCCAAGGACGCCCGCGAAGTGACGATGGAAGCAATTGTGGTAAGCGCGCTCAGTTCGGCGAAGCTGGCCGAGCAGCACGGACTGCGCTCCGACCAGATCATCCTCAGCGCGAAAGTCAGCGGCGTGCAGGATCTGATCGACGTGTATCGCATCCTCGCCGCCCGCTGCCAGTATCCGCTGCATCTCGGACTGACCGAGGCTGGCATGGGCGCGAAAGGCATTGTGGCGTCAAGCGCGGCGATGGCCGTGCTGCTGCAGGAAGGCATCGGCGACACCATCCGCGTTTCGCTCACCCCCGCTCCCGGCGGAGATCGCACTGAAGAAGTCCGCGTGGCGCAGCAAATCCTGCAATCCCTGGGCATTCGCAGCTTCACACCGCAGGTCACAGCCTGCCCCGGCTGCGGCCGCACTACCAGCACTTTCTTTCAGGAAATGGCCGAGCAGATCCAAACTTACCTGCGCGAGCAGATGCCGGTCTGGAAGGACCGCTACACGGGCGTCGAAGAAATGAAAGTCGCCGTGATGGGCTGCGTCGTCAATGGACCCGGCGAATCGAAGCATGCAAGTCTGGGAATTTCTCTGCCGGGAACAGCCGAAGAACCTAAAGCTCCCGTCTACGTGGACGGCCGCCTGTTCACCACCCTCAAGGGCGACAAGATCGTCGCCGAGTTCATCAAGATTCTCGACGACTACGTTGAGTCGCACTACGCGGCCAGGGAAAAAGTCAAAGAAGAAGTGGTCGCAAGGGCCTGAGGTGTCTCCACAAGTCGTAGAACGGCCCGTGCCCGAGATCGTTGGCGAAACAGTGCGCCGTGAAAGGCGCTGGACTTCAGCGGGTGAAACTCCCGCCCGGGAACTGGTTCGCTCCACCCGGTAGCAATCGAGGCGGCAGCGGAGGCAACAAAGCTGTCGGAG